>CALQSQ010000010.1 GCA_943333275.1 Akkermansia muciniphila | reverse complement strand
TAAAGATAGTCATCATTTTTGAGGTGCAACCACCAAGGTCTTCACTACAAGCCATTTTCAGAGCCCACCCTTGATAAATCAAGGGTTCCAGCGCCTGAAAAGGTCGAAAATAGGCGTTTTGGCCCTCCAGTCCGCGAAGTCGGGCTAGCGACATCCCTTCGGAATGGGAGACGATCGCGCGCACCTTGACGCATTGAGGCAGGTGCGGGGTGATCAGGTCTCAGCCTTTCACCACCACATTCACCAGCCGCCCGGGCACGACGATGATTTTGGCGATTTCCTTTCCGGCGGTCACTTCGCGGACTTTCTCCGCAGCGAGAGCGGCAGCTTCGTGGGCCGCATGATCTGCGCCCACAGGCAGCGCGATCCGATCCCGCAGCTTCCCGTTGACCTGCACGACGATTTCCATCTCCGAGACCACCAGAGCCTGCGGATCATATTTCGGCCAGGGCAGATGAGAGAGCAGGCCTGCGTTGGTGCCGCCCTGATCGTATCTTGGGAAATGTTGCCGGATCCGCGCAAAGAGTTCCTCCGCCAAATGCGGTGCATACGGGCTCAGAATATGCAGCAGGTTGACGATGCAGCAGACGGGTTTCACCGGCGCTTCCACCAGCGCATTCGTGCATACCATCATGGCGGAGATGCCCGTGTTGAAACTCATGCGCTCAATGTCCTCGCCCACTTTCTTGATCGTTTCGTGCACGATGCGATTCAATTTGGAATCCGGCTCCACGTCCTGCACCCTGCTGGAAAAGGTGACCTCCCCTTCCTGATTCTCCTCCATGACCAGGCGCCAGACGCGCGCCAGGAAACGGTGGACGCCTTCCACGCCTTTAGTGCTCCAAGGTTTTACTTGTTCCAGCGGGCCCATGAACATTTCGAACAAACGCAGGGAATCCGCGCCATACTCAGCAATGACATCGTCAGGATTGACGACGTTCAAGAAGCTCTTGGACATCTTGCGACCGTCCTCGCCCATGATGAGGCCCTGATTGACCAGCTTCTGGAAAGGTTCATTCGTCGTCAGATGCCCCAGATCAAACAATATCTTGTGCCAAAAGCGGCTGTACAGCAAATGCAGCACCGCGTGCTCCGTGCCGCCGACATACAGATCCACGCCGCCCGGATTGCCGTTCTTTCCCAACCAATAGGCTTCGGCTTCCTTGGAAATGAAGCGATCCTTATTCCGGGCATCGCAATAGCGCAGGTAATACCAGCAACTCCCCGCCCATTGCGGCATCGTGTTCAGTTCCCGCCTGGCCGTGGCGCTGTAGGCAACCCATTCAGTGGCCTTCGATAAGGGAGGATCCACGGTCCCCGTGGGCTTGAAATCAGCCAGTTCCGGCGGCAGCACCGGCAGCTCCGCCTCAGGCAGGGCACGATGCTTGCCGTTTTCCCAAACGATGGGAAACGGCTCACCCCAGTAACGCTGACGGGCAAACAACCAGTCACGAAGCTTGTAATTCACCGTCTTCTTCCCAAGATCCTTTTCAACCAGCCAGGTGATGATTTTTGACTTTGCCTCCATGGTTTCCAAACCGTTCAGGAAACCGGAATTAATGGCCAGACCATCAGCAATCAGTGCTTTCTCAAGGGTGGTTTCGACGGCGTTGCCCTTGCTGACCACCTGAATGATAGGCAGTGCAAATTTCGTCGCAAATTCAAAATCCCGCTCATCATGCGCGGGCACTGCCATGATGGCACCGGTGCCGTAGCCCATCATGACGTAATCGGAAATCCAGATGGGAATCCGTTCGCCGTTCACCGGATTCACGGCCGTGGCTCCGGTCCACACGCCGGTCTTGTCCTTGGCCAGTCCGCGATCCATGTCGGACTTGCTGGCGGTGGCTTTTTGATACGCGACTACGACCTCCGCTTGTTCGGAGGTGGCAATTTCATTTACCAGGGGATGCTCCGGTGCCAGCACCATGTAGGTGGCTCCGAACAGGGTGTCAGGCCGCGTGGTGAAAACAGTCACGCTGCGAGTGTCATCGATTTGGAATTTCACTTCCGCGCCTTCGCTGCGGCCGATCCAATCCCGCTGCCGGGCCTTGATGCCTTCCGGCCAGTCCAAGGGTTCCAACTCTGCGGCGAGGCGGTCCGCAAATGCCGTGATGCGCAGCATCCATTGTTTCATGGGCCGGCGCTCCACGGGAAAGCCGCCGATCTCACTCTTTCCATCAGTGACTTCCTCATTCGACAGCACCGTGCCGAGTTCCGGACACCAGTTGACCGGAGCCTCTTGGACATAGGCCAGGCGGACGCTGTCGGGATCCTTTCCAGTGCAGGTGGAAATGGGCTCGGCTTTCTGAGTGGCGGGATTGAACCACGAGTTGTAAATCTGCAGGAAGATCCACTGAGTCCATTTGAAATAGTCCGGGTCCGTGGTGTTCACCTCCCGATCCCAGTCATAGCCAAATCCCAACGCCTTCAATTGTTTGCGGAAATTGGCGACATTCTTTTCGGTGGTCGCCCTTGGATGCTGGCCGGTCTTGATGGCGTATTGCTCGGCAGGCAGGCCAAAGGCATCCCAGCCCATGGGGTGAAGCACATTGAAGCCCGACTTTTTCTTGAACCGACTCACGATATCCGTGGCGGTATATCCTTCCGGATGCCCGACGTGCAGTCCCTCGCCGCTCGGGTAGGGGAACATGTCCAGAGCGTAAAATTTTGGCTTGGTGGCATCGAAATCCTCATCTCCCGGACCCGGGGTGCGGAACGTTTTCTGAGTCTCCCAGACAGCCTGCCACTTGGGCTCGAACTGGTGGAAGGGAAAGGGATAGCGACGATCAGTGCTCATGGAGAAGGACGAATAACAGTTAAAGAGGGGCGCGCAGCGTGCCTGCGCCCGGCGGAAATGCAAGTTCGGGCTCGGAAAGGATTATTTTTTACCGAGCTTGTTCTTAAGCTTGCTCCAGAACCCATCCATGTCCTCGTCCTTGATCGATTCCGTCTTCTTTTTGTTCTCCTCGGCGAGCAGTCGCAACTGCTCATTGAGGTCCTTGCGGCGATCCTCTTCGGGATTCGCTTTGGGGGTCATGCGCGTGGGGATGTTCACCTTGGGGGCGTTTTTTGCGACATTGGGTGGCGGCTCCGTGCCGCTTTCGCGAGGTTCGTCAGGGTTGGTCGCTCCAAAGGAATCCACGGGAATGGAGACGGTCTCGCCTCTTCCGCTCATGCTGCGATGTTCGGCGATGAACGACCTCGGACTGTAATAGTTGGAATAATCTTTGGCAAACGCACTGCGATTCATCCCGATTTTCAAATTCTTGCGGATTTCCAGGTGCAGGTGCGCGGCGTAAACGCCATGGCAGTTACCGATCGTGCCGATCTGCTGCCCGCGCTTCACCACCTGATACATCCGCACCTGCCGCTTGTCCAGGTGGCCATAGAGGCTGTCGACAAAAACGGTGCTGCCATTTTTTTCCCGATAGGCGTGGCGAACAATGACCACATTGCCCCAGCGACGCTTGTAGTCATCGGAAAAAACCACCACCCCGTCGGCAATGGCGTAAACGGGATCTCCCATGTCGGTGTCCCCGCCACCATTTCCATTCCAGTCCTCCCCGAGGTGCCCATTGGGCCAGAATCCCCGGAAAATGTAATAGCCCTTGGCATCCGGCTTTCCCACAGCCTGGTCAAACCCATCGGCGAGGGGTGCCTTGATGGAATATCCGGCCCGGGCGAACTCGGGCCACAGCAATGCCAGCACGGCGAAAAGGGGGACGGCGCGACAAACCCAGGAGAATGGAAAATGACGGAGAGACTTCATCATCCTCCTTCATAAAACAATTTTCCCGCTCCTGCCAGTAAGATTCTGTCCCATGAAAAATTCACTCCCGGCCAAACGGGGGCGGACAAATACCGATCTGTCCGAGCGAAATGCAGGGATCGCTCTGGACCGCCTCGCTGGCTCGGCCTAGCTGAGGGCCGGATCGCGACCGAGGTGACGAAAAGCAGTAGACGCTCGAGGCGAGCCGACTCGCTTCTCAAATCCGCACAAATCGCATCCACCGGGCATTTGGGTGCTCACTCCTGCAATCTATTTGCGAAATTATAATCGTGCCGACCGCCCGTGGAGAGAACTCTTGACCTCCCCCAACTCGGTTCTATCCTCCCCATCCTCATCCCAAGCGAAATGCAAGTTCTCGACCTCCCGGTCCTCCCCGACAAAGCGTTCATCTCCCATGCCCCAGGCTACTGGCAGGGAGTTCCCGAAGCGCAATGGAACGATTACCATTGGCAGCTGCGCAACCGCATCACCAGCCTCGCCCAGCTGGAACAGCACCTCACCCTGTCGCCCGAGGAGCGTGCCGGCGTGCTCCTGACTGGGAACAAACTGGCGATGTCGATTACCCCGCACTATTTCAATCTCATTGAGCCGCACAATCCCGAGTGCCCCATTCGCAAACAGGTCATCCCGCGCATTGAGGAATCACTCGATTCCGTGGACGAAATGGCGGACCCCTGCGGGGAGGACAGCCACATGCCAGTTCCCGGGCTGGTGCACCGCTATCCGGACCGCGTGTTGTTTTTGGTGACGGATCGATGCGCCAGCTACTGCCGTTACTGCACCCGCAGCCGGGTTGTCAGCGGCGTGGGTGAACAGGAATTGCATACGGAATTCGAAGCCGCTTTCCGCTATCTGGAGGAACACACCGAGATCAGGGATGTGCTGCTCTCCGGGGGCGATGCCCTCATGCTTTCCGATAAAAAATTGGAAGCCATCCTCGCGCGGATTCGCAGCATCGAACACATCGAATTCCTACGCATCGGCAGCCGCGTGCCGATTTTTCTGCCACAACGCATCACGCCGGAACTCTGCCAGATGCTGGCCAAATACCATCCGCTCTGGATGAGTGTGCATGTAAATCACCCGAGGGAACTCACCACCGAGGTGAAGGAGGCCCTTGAGCGATTGGTCAATCACGGCATCCCCCTCGGGAATCAAAGTGTCCTGCTCAATGGCGTGAACGACAATCTGGAGACGATGAAGACCCTGGTTCAGAAGCTCCTGCGCTGCCGGGTCCGTCCGTACTATCTCTATGCGTGCGACCTGATCAAAGGCTCCGCACACCTGCGCACGAGCATCGGCAAGGGGCTGGAAATCATTGAAGGTCTGCGTGGTCACACCACGGGCTACGCGGTCCCCCAATTCGTCATCGATGCCCCGGGTGGCGGCGGAAAAGTCCCTCTGAACCCCGAATACCTCATCCATCGCGATGGCGAACGCACCCTGATCCGGAATTACGAGGGCAAGGTCTACAGCTATCCCGAGCCGGAATCTCCGCCCATCCCGGGATGATCCCTGGCACGTTGTTCGTCGTCGGTCCCACCGGTAGCGGCAAGAGCGCCGTGGCCTTGGAAATCGCCCGGAAATTCGACGCCGAAATCATCAACGGCGATGCCTTTCAAATCTACCGCGGGCTGGAAATCCTCTCCGCACAGCCCTCCGCCGAGGAAATGAAACTGGTTCCACATCATTTATACGGATTCCTCGATCCTGCCGAGGAGTTCGATGCCGCCCGGTATGCCCATCTCGCCAATGCCAGGATCATGGAGGTCTTGCATCGCGGCAAACGTCCTCTGGTCGTTGGTGGCAGCGGATTGTATATCAAGGCACTCACTCATGGTCTGGCCGAATTGCCGCCGGTGGATTCCGAACTGAGAAGCAGGCTGGTGGCCATGCCCATGGAGGAGGCGCGAACCAAACTTCTCGAACTGGATCCTGCCGCCGCCGCCCACCTCAACCTCCAAAATCCCCGCCATGTGCAAAGGGCTTTGGAAATCTGCCTCCTCACCGGACAGCCTGCCAGTGAGTTGAAAAAGTCATGGCAGGAAGCCGAAATTCAACCCTGTGGCGTCCTGCTGGATCTTCCACGCGACCTGCTTTACCAACGCATTGAAGCCCGAACGGTCCACATGTTCGAGCAGGGCGTCGTGCGGGAGATTCAGGCACTCGGATCCCCCGGACTCACCGCCCGCAAGGCACTCGGATTGCGGGAAATTCTCAGCGGAACACCTCCTTCGGAAATCATTCCGGAAATCCAACGGGCCACGCGGCATTACGCCAAACGGCAGCTCACGTGGTTCAGACGTGAGAAACATTTTCTGCCCGTCTCGAGCCATGAGGAAGCTTTCGAATCCCTGGCTGCATTGTTTGCGCAGCCGGCCACAGGCTGAATTTCCTCCGGACTTATGCCACCAACGGAGGCAACCCTTCAACCAGGGCACCCAGGCGCAGACCCGCAATCAAATGAATCTGCCGCAGCGCCTCCTGACGTTCCTGCTTCGGGGAATTCTCCAGACGCGCCGCGAAGGCCTCCTGAATCTGGGAAATGTCCCGCAGCATGCCAACGCAAAGGATGAAGGGGAATTGGAAGCGATCGAGGTAGGCCTGATTCAATCTGGCAAACGTTTGGAAAGTGGACTCATCCAACTGGTCCAGGCCCAGACGCGATTGCTCACGCGTGGACGCTGGCGTGAGCCTGCCGGAACGGGCCAGTTTCCCGCCGAGGTCAGGATGCGCCCTGATGAGGGCATCCTGTTCCGGAAGGTCCGCGCTGTCGACAATGGCGCGAAAGACGCGCTGCATTTCTCCGGCACTGGCAAATGGCCGCAAGGCCAGGGCTCGCTCTGCCACCCATGCAGAGCTTTCATAGATACCGGAGAAAATTTCCATGAATTGCATTTTATTCATGGAGTTGATGGTGCTAGGGCGTGCATGGCAAAGCTTGAGAGTAATCGCTATGGCAAACGTTGAGTGCGGGTGTTGAAGATGCTGCGTGATGGAAATCGGCACGGCGTGTGTGAACTGGAGGTGGATGTATTGCCGGAGGGTGAATTGGCCGCATCCTATCACCCTCCTGACAATTCGTCGATTGTTCCGACAGATACAGTAAAAAATACGATTCACGTGCTGGCCAACGATGCCCTGAAAACCTGCCGGACGAGTTTTGCCAACGTGCTGGGGAATCTTTTCCTGAATCAATATGCGCACCTGAGTGGAGTGCATGTGGAAATTCGCGAACGGAGATGGGACAGGATGGAGGTCCGGGGCCAGCCCCATGACCACGCTTTTGTGGCTGAAGGAAATGGCCAGTGGTTCGCGCGATGCGACTTTCAACGGGACGCCCCGTCGATCCTCAGAGCAGGATTGCGGGATCATCTGGTAATGAAAACGACCGGGTCGGGATTCGTGGGATACAACGTGTGCGAACTCACCACCCTTCCTCCGACGGAGAATCGGATCCTCGCCACCCGACTGAGTGCGGAATGGGAATTTGCAGGGAACGCGGATGATTTTGCATCCGTCGACGTAAAATTTATCAACGCGGCCTATTCGGTTTTTGCAGAGCGCTACAGTCCGTCCGTTCAGCGCACGCTCCTCGAGATTGGCGAATCCATACTGGAGGCCTGCGGTGAAGTGAGCAGGGTCGCGCTGAAAATGCCCAATGTTCATTTCCTGGATATCGACCTGAGTAGGTTCCGTGGCTCCGATCCAACCACAGTCTTTCTTCCGACCGACGAACCGCATGGGGAGATCGAGGCGGTCATTCAACGTTAGCAATGCGCCATGGAAATCTGGGACAGCATCGTGGAGCAGCAACGCCTGGGTGTGAGGTGCATTCTGGTGACGATCCTGGAAGTTCGCGGAAGCGTTCCCGGATTACTTGGGGCAAAGGCCCTGATCGGCGATGATGGCCTGATCGCCGGAACGCTGGGAGGCGGGCGCGTGGAGGCGATGGCTATTTCCACTGCCCAGGAACTGCTGCGCACCCGAAAGGCAGTCTGTGAGGAGCGGTGCTGGAACCTGCAGCGGGATGTGGGCATGACCTGTGGCGGGGAAATGCGTTTCCTTTTTGAATCAGTCGGCTCGGAGCTAACATGGCATATTGTCATTTTCGGCGCGGGCCATGTTGCCCAGGCCTTGGTGGCAGTGTTGGGGCGGCTGGCCTGCAAGGTCGACGCGATCGATACCCGTTCGGAATGGCTGCAGCGCTTGCCCGCAGCGAGAAATATCCGAACGCACCTAGTCGGTGATTACGTGGACGGCGTTTCACTCATAACGCCGGAAAGTTTTGTTCTATCATTGACCAAGGGGCATTCCTTTGATGGTCCTGTGTTGAGGGAGATTTTCAAACTCCACCCGGCCGTTCCCTATGTCGGGGTCATAGGTAGCGCCTCAAAGCGGGTCGTCCTTCGCGCGGGAATTGCGGGAACATGGCATCGATGAGGCATTGATCAATGCCATGGCATGCCCGGTGGGATTGCCGATTGGTTCCAACGATCCGCAGGAAATAGCGATCGGTATCGCCGCCCAACTGCTGGAACGCCGCGGGCGTTAGTCCTCCACGCCGATGTCCTCATTCCAGAGAGTTGGGTTTTCGGAAATGAAGTCCTTCATGAGTTGAATGCATGTCGGATCCCGCAGGATTGTCAGTTCCACGCCCTGGGAACGGACGTAGGATTCAGGTCCCTGGAAGGTTTCATTTTCCCCCACGATGATGCGGGGAATTTTATAGAGCAGAGCCGCTCCCGAACACATCGGGCAGGGCGACAGGGTGGAGTAAAGCGTGCATCGGGAATAGACATCGGCCGGAAGGCGGCCGGCGTTTTCCAAACAGTTCATTTCTGCATGGTGAATCACACTGCCTTTCTGCACGCGCTGGTTATGACCGCGCCCGATAATTTTGCCCTCGCACACCAGCACGGAGCCAATCGGAATACCTCCGCTGGCAAGTCCCTTCTGGGCTTCCTCGATGGCTGCTTGGAGAAATGGATCCATGGCGAAAATTAACTGGCGACAGTTTCCAGCGGTGTCATCGCCGGCAGCAGGGAGGGAATGATTTCTTCGATATCACTGACCACGAGGCAGGAATCTCTGCGGCCATGGCTGTCCAGCAGGGCGACCAGTGAATCCCAGAAGCCGGTGCCATCCGGAAGGGGTCGGTTATAAATCACAATGGGTTTGTTCTCCATGAGCGGATCGTTCTGGCTGCGGAAAATGAGCAGAGCCAGCAATTCCTGCATGGTGCCGGAACCGCCGGGCATGATCACGAAGGCATGGGAATTTTGGATCATGACTTCCATGCGGGTGTAGATGTCAGGCCTGAGCCAGAAGGTCGAGAGTCCTTCGGGCAGCCCCTCGAGTTCAATAATGTGTGGAACGTTGGAGCCCGCCGTCCAGCCACCGGCCTCCACACTACCCTGCACAACGGTGCCCATGATCCCGGACTTGCCAGCCCCGGATACGCAGCCGAGTTGGTTCTCAGCGAGCAACCGTCCAAGATCGTAACCATCCTGCAGGTAGCCCGCCTCGTGGATGGATGCCGAGCAAAAGACGCAGACATTTCCGAGGAGCTCGGCTGGAGCCGGGCTTTCGAACGGGCGAGCTTTCTCGCTGTAGCAACGTTCACGTCCGGCATCCGGAGGTGCCTGTTCGCCAGCCTTTTTGAGAAGCGGCAGCACGTCATGGGTCGAGGCAGCCTTGAGTAGAAAATCTTCGTGATTTTGTTTGATGGTTCCGAGACGCTGCAACTGGGAGAGCACGCTGAAAAAGCTGTCCCACGAGGAATCACCATTCAAAATGATTGTCGGCTTGGCACGGAGGTTGGGATCCAGAGTCTGATACCCCACAAAGACCGAGATGGCTTTGAACATGTCCTCCAGGCTTGGTTGGGGCGTGAAGAGAAAGGCGTTGGATTCAATGATTTTTCCCTCGATGTTTCCCAGCGTGATGCGCTGATCCCCGTTGGAATTGAAAATGTTCCATCCTGCACGAAACAGGAGGGCCAGGAGATCGGCTCTAAGTTCGCGAGCGGGGTCTTGGTCGTGAAGTACAGTTCCGGAAAGTCGAATAATGGGCATGGATTTAGGGTGTTATTTGGGGGTGGGGATGAATCCCAGCAATCACACATATAGCTTGGACAAGTCGGGGACGTCCTCTTCACATCAGGATGCAGCGTGGCGTGAGGCGCGCGACTCTAGGCAGGGGGAATGGGGGGCACGGATTAATCTGCTGGCAACCATGGCAGGTTTTGTGCTAAAAACAAGGGCGGTGCTCAAACAATTCGCCTATCTTCAGAGCAAATACTATGCCGACACTCAAAACTACCGTTGATGGATTATCACTAGCCAACCCCTTCATTATCGGGTCGGGTCCCCCAGGGACGAATTTGCAGGTCATCCTGCGCGCCTTTAAGGAAGGCTGGGGCGGGGTCATCGCCAAGACGGTCAGCCTGGATTCTTCCAAGGTGATCAATGTCAGTCCGCGTTATGCAAAGTTGAAATCGGCCGACCAAAAGGAGGTGATTGGCTGGGAAAACATTGAGCTGATCAGCGACCGCCCGTTCGACAAGTGGCTGGAGGAGTTCAAACAAATCAAGGACGCCTATCCGGAAGGCGTGCTGATCGCGTCGATCATGGAGGAGTATAACAAGGACGCGTGGTGCGAGATCACGGAACGCTGTCAGGACGCGGGCGTGGATGCGTTTGAACTGAATTTCTCCTGCCCGCACGGCCTTCCGGAACGCAAGATGGGAGCAGCCATGGGGCAGGATCCGGACGTCCTGCGGGAGGTCTGCGGCTGGGTGAATGCTGTTTCGAAAATCCCGGTCTGGGCGAAAATGACGCCCAACATCACGCACATTGAAGACCCTTCGCGTGCTTCTTTGCTGGGTGGTTGCGAGGGCATCAGCGCCATCAACACCATCCGCTCCGTCATGGGAGTGGACTTGGAAACGCTGCGTCCGGAACCGATGGTGGAAGGCTACACCACGCCCGGCGGCTACTCCAGCAAGGCTGTGAAACCAATCGCCCTGCGCATGGTCATGGAGATTGCCCAGATGATTCGCAAGGAATTCCCCGGACGCTCGCTCTCGGCCATTGGCGGGGTGGAAACGGGTCGCGATGCGGCCCAGTTTATCCTGCTCGGTGGCGATACCATTCAGGTTTGCACGGGTGTGATGAAATTTGGCTATCCCATGGTCAAACAACTGTGTGAGGAGTTGCTGGAGTTTATGGAGGGGAAAGGTTTTGAGACGCTCGCTCATTTCAAGGGCCACAGCCTCGACTATTTCACCACCCATGCCGAACTGGTGCGCATGCAGGCGGAGCGCAAGGAAGCCGCCAAGGCTAAACTGGTGGCCAAGGATGGCGACTGGGATGGCGATGATTTTGTCAAACAATCCAACGATCTGGCCACTAATTAAAATGGAAACCCTCCCCAACTTGATCGGCGGCCAATGGACGCAGTCGTCGGCTACCGAAATGGTGGCTGTGATGAATCCATCGCGCGGTGAGCAAATCGCAGCGGTGCCCATGTCATCGGCGGCGGAACTGGATTCTGCCGTGCAGGCCGCCTTGAAGGCATTTCCAGACTGGTCGGAAACGCCCCCGAACGAACGCGCCCAGGTGCTCTTTCGCCTGAAAGCCATGCTTGAGGCTGAGTTCGAGGCGCTGGCACGGGGCATTTCGCGGGAGCATGGAAAAACGTTAGTCGAAGCCAAGGGTGATTTGCGGCGGGGCATCGAGATGGTCGAGTATGCCTGCGGAGCGCCTACGTTGCTGATGGGAGACAGCCTCCAGAACATCGCCCGCGGTATTGATTGCCACACGGATCGGGTTCCGCTGGGTGTCGTGGCAGGAATTTGTCCGTTCAATTTCCCTGCGCTGGTGCCCATGTGGATGTGGCCGGTGGCAATTGCCTGCGGGAATTGTTTCATCCTGAAGCCGTCTGAAAAAGTGCCGCTGACCATGCAGCGGATTGCGGAACTGATGCGTCTGTCGGGTTTGCCGGACGGCGTGTTTTCCATCGTCCATGGCGGCCGGGAGGTGGTCGATGCCATTCTGGAACACCCAGACATCAAGGCGATTTCCTTTGTGGGCTCGACTGCGGTGGCGGAGCAAATTTACCGCAAAGGCTGCCTGCACGGCAAGCGCGTGCAGTCGGCCGGTGGAGCGAAAAATTTCCTCGTCATCCTGCCCGATGCGGACCCTGAGGCGACCGCCACCGCCCTGCGCGACAGCGCCTTTGGCTGTGCCGGAGAACGCTGCATGGCGGGCTCTGTGGCCGTTTGTGTTGGCGAAGCAGGGAAACGAATTCTGCCCGGACTCGTGGGCATCATCAGCAGCATGAAAGTCGGCCCCACCGACATCGAAAGCCAGCCGGACATGGGCGCGCTAATCACAGCCGCTCATCGGGACCGGGTGAACGAACTCATTTCGCTGGGAGAATCCAAAGGCGGCAAGGTGCTCACGGATGGCCGCGGAACCTCGGTGGCAGAAGCCCCCGGCGGCTTCTATGTGCGGCCCACCATCATCGATGAAGTGGATTACTCGAACGACATTTCCACCACGGAAATTTTCGGCCCGGTCCTCAGCGTCATGCGCACCAAAACGCTGGATGACGCCATCGCAGCTGCGAACCGTCAATCCTACGGCAACGGGGCCTGCGTCTTCACCACGTCTGGCAAGGCTGCACGCGAGTTCCGGCATCGTGTTTCTGCGGGCATGGTGGGCGTAAATGTCGGTGTCCCGGCCCCCATGGCGTATTTTCCATTCACCGGCTGGAACCAAAGTTTCTTTGGCGACCTCCACATGCAGGGCAAGGAAGGCGTGCAATTTTACACCAAGCAGAAAACGACGACTACGCGGTGGTTCAGTTTTGGCGAAGGTGATATCTGGGTGAACAAATAAACTTATGAGTCTGCTGATCAAAAACGGAACGATCGTCACGGCTGACAAAACCTTTGTCGGAGACGTGTTGTGCGAAGGCGGAACGATCACGGGCATCGGCGTGGATCTGGCTGCTCCTGCCGGAGCTGAAGTGATCGACGCCACGGGGAAGTATGTTTTTCCGGGCTTCATCGATCCTCACGTGCACATTTATCTGCCGTTCATGGGCACCTTTGCCAAGGACAACTACGAGACCGCCAGCAAGGCTGCGCTGGTCGGCGGAACCACCACGCTCATTGAAATGTGCTGCCCCGCCCGCAGTGAAGATCCGCTGGAAGCGCTGGCGCTCTGGAAGAGCAAAGCCTCCGGGTTGTCCGCCTGCGACTACACGTTCCATCTGGGAATCACGAAATTCGATGAGACCACTGCCGCCAAGCTGAAAACCGCCGTGGAAGTCGAGGGCATTCCTTCCTTCAAAGTTTTCCTCGCCTACAAAGGCGCGTTTGGGATCGACGACCACGAACTCTATCAAACGCTTAAAACTGCCAAGGAACTAGGCGCCATCGTCACCGCGCATTGTGAAAACGCAGACCTCGTTTCCGAACTGCAAGCCAGGCTGGTGGCCGAAGGCAAGGTGGGCCCCGAGTGGCACGAGCCCTCGCGTCCGGTGCAGGTTGAGGCCGAAGGATGCAGCCATTTGATGACGTTTGCCGAGCTGACGGGAACGCACGTTTACGTCGTCCACACCTCCTGCGCGGAGGCCGTGGCTGTGTTGAAGGCGGCAAAGAATCGTGGCGTCAACGTCTGGATTGAAACCGTGATCCCCTACCTCGTGCTGGACAAAACGTATGCTGAGCGCCCGGATTTCGAGGGTGCCAAATACGTCATGAGCCCGCCCATTCGCGACATCAAACACCAGCCCGTGCTCTGGGCCGAATTGGCCGATGGCACCATCTCCACCGTGGCCACCGACCACGCGCCCTTCGATTTCAAAACCCAAAAGCACATGGGCCACCCCGATGCCACCAAGGCCCTGAATGCAGACTTCTCTCCAAAAGGATCGCCCGCCAATTTCACCACCATCCCGAACGGCATCCCCAGCGTCGAAGAACGCGTCAACCTGCTCTACACCGAAGGCGTGAAGACTGGAAAGATCGACCTCCAAACTTTCGTCCGCACCGCCAGCACCGCCGCCGCCAAACTCTTCGGCCTCTATCCCCGCAAAGGCGAAATCGCCCTCGGCAGTGATGCCGACCTCGTCATCTACGACCCGGACTACCGCGGCACCATCTCCGTAAAAACCCAACTGATGAACACCGACTACTCCGGCTTCGAAGGCCGCCAACTCCAAGGCCGCCCCAGTCTAGTCACGGTCCGTGGAGAAGTGGCCGTAAGAGATGGCTCGTTCGTTGGCCCACTGGGCCACGGGAAATTCCTGCACCGCGAGCCAACGCATTTTTGAAGGTATGCGTCTCACGAATTACTGTGCCCCATGAACCCATACAGTGACTATTATGAATCCGACGAATGAAATCTCTGCCCGGTTTTTCGGGGTGGCAAAAGCGGCCTCCCTGCGGAGGCGGATCACATTGAAGGCCATGATCGAGCATGCGCTCAAACGTGAAATTGCCTTTGAGGAGAAGCTTTCGAACCATGCTTTTATTGAGAAAACCGCCTACAGACCTTCATTTCTGAAGGGTCGCGCAACGGATCTCGGCAACGGCGAGATGGTATCTCAAATGATGGAGGAGGGCTGATTCTCGCGTCATGGCTTTGCTCGACGCCAATATCCGCTAATCAATATCGTGGAGACCATCTTGGTATCATTGCTTACGTTCCTGATTTTCGGGGCGCTCCTTTTCGAACTCGGACGGTTTCTGTCCTTCATTGTCTTTCGTTTATTCAGCCCCAGGACCAGCCAACGAGTAGTGGCTCGCGTGAGTTCCGGAATCGTATTGAGTTCCTTTTTTCTCTACGTCCTATTTGCCACACGCAGCCTTCCTGGCCGAATCGTTCGATTCGGTCTGGGTTCCGGCCTTGTTAAGCAGGAGATGGAAGACCGGGTGGATGACTTAACGCGCGCTCCGACCTTCCTCAAAATTCAAGCCTGGGCTGAAGCGACGAGGACCCGTTTCCGTGCGGGTTCAATACAAACAACGGGCGAATCGACCTATGGATCCTTGAGTGGCGTCCAATTAGTCAAGTTGGCACCTGCCGAGATTCCAGAATTTGTCGCAGCCATATGGCAGTCGGAAGAATCGCCTGAAATCTCTCTTGGGACCTCTGCATCTCGCGATCACAATTTCCTGATCGTTGCTTGGCATGGCGTCGGAATCGTCTTTGGCGATGATATTTCCACGCTGCCAATCTACGAGCCGGATTATCAGATGCGGGTCGTTCCCGGCGTGTTTGTGTATTACCTCTACGATTGAGCTTTTTCTGCGGCGTTTTAAGCTGGATTAGTCCTGCGGACAGTTCTATGTCTGGTCTTAAGGCGGCTGTTTATTGATTGACGATCCAGTTTATGATCTTGGAGGCGAGGCGGTCGAAGGAGATTAGGGCTTGTTCGAGGTGGTCTTCCTTGGTGTCTTCGATTTTGTTGTGGCTGATGCCGTGGAGGCTTTGGACGAACATCATGATGGTGGGGATGCCGGCCATGGCGAGTTCGGCGGCATCGTGGAGGGGGCCGGAGGGGAGGCGGTGGGTGGTGCCGGAGGTTTCGTGGATAGCCTGGTCGCAAAGTTCGATGAGGTCAGGGTGGAAGGGGGCGGGGGCGATGTGCCAGAGGCGTTGCCAGGAGACGGTGGCGCCGGCTTCGGTGGCGAAACGCTGGCTGGCTTCTTGGGCTTGGGTGAGCATGCGGGCTAGGGCGGCGGGGTCGAGATGGCGCTGGTCGAGGGTGATCTCGCAATCCTCGACGACGCTGGTGACGATGCCGGGGCGGGTTTTGCAGGAGCCGATGGTGCAGACGCCACCCTCGCGATCCGTGATGGCATAGGCTTCGGGGGCCATGCGGGCGGCGGCCAGGAAGGCGTCCTTACGGCGGTTCATGGGGGTGCTGCCGGAGTGGGCGGCCTGACCATGGAAATGGATGGCGTAGCGTTCCACGCCAAATGTTCCGAGGACGGTGCCGAGCGGCAGATCAAGGTCGAGGAGGACGGGGCCTTGCTCGATGTGCAGTTCTTGATAGGCGGCAGCGTGGGTGAGTTCAATGCCGCAGGCTTTGACGTTCGCTAGTTCAATGCCTTGGGCGCGCAGGGCGTCGGCCAGGGTGATGCCGTCCTTGTCTTTCAAAGCGGCGGCTTCATCGAGGTCGAGATTTCCCGAGCAGGCGGACGAGCCGAAGAGGCTTTTTCCAAAGCGGGAGCCTTCTTCATCCGCCCAATCGACGAGGCGGACGCTGACTGGAGGGCCGCTTGGAAATTCAGCGGCAATGCGGCGGAGGATGGCGAGTCCGGCAAGGGTGCCGAGGCAGCCGTCGAGCCAACCGCCGTTGGGCACGGAATCGATGTGGCCGCCGATGACGAGGGCGCGTTCGGATTTGCCTGTTAGGGTCGCCCAGAGATTGCCGGCCTGGTCGCAATGCGTGGCGACGCCAGGGATTGCATCGAGCTTTACGAGGAGCCAGGCTCGGGCGGTGCGCCACGTGGGTGTAAAGGCGACGCGCTGGGCACCGTTTTCATCCTGAGTGAGCGCTCGGAGTTCTTTTAGTTCAGCGATGGTGACCCGTGGATCGAGGGAGGGCGATTGCATGGCGGAGGTCAGGCGGTGAGTTCGGCCAAGACGTGATCGAAGACTGCGAGCAGGAAATCGGCATCGGCTTCGGTCAGACACATGGGGGGCTTGATTCGGATGACGGAGCCGTGGAGGCCGCCTTTACCGACGATGAGTTGGTGGTCTTTGCAGCTTTCCATGAAGCTCGCGGTAAACGCAGTGGCCGGCTGGCCGTCGAGGACGAATTCCACGCCAAGAATGAGGCCGCTGCCGCGGACGTTGGCCAGGATGGGATACTTTGCCTTCAGTTTATTGAGGCCAGCGATGAGGTGGTCGCCTATTTTTTTGCAATGAGCCATCGTGTTGTCGCGCAGCATGATGCCGAGCGTGGCCTTGCCCTGAGCCATGGCGAGGGGATCGCCTCCGAAGGTGTTGAAATGAATCTTGGCGGCCATTTTCTCGGCAATGGCATCGGTGGTGACGACGGCAGCCAGCGGGAATCCGTTGCCAATGGATTTGGCCATGACGACGATGTCAGGGACGACGTTGTAGTTTTGAAAGCCCCAGAAGTTCGTGCCCGTGCGGCCAAAGCCGGTTTGCACTTCATCGGCAATACAGACGCCACCGGCATCCCGCGTGTGGGCGTAGGCGTGGGTGAGGTAATCGGCAGGATAGGGCACGGTGCCACCCACACCTTGCATGGGTTCGGCAATGAACGCGGCCACTTTGCCGCTGGTGCCGAATTTGATGATGTCCTTCACTTCCTCCGCGTAGAGTTTCCCGGCATCGGGAGTGTCGTAGGATATGGGCCCCCAGACGGGATGCGGGGCTTTGAGGTGTTGAAAGCCGGGCATGGGAGAAATGTTATATTTCCATGTGCTGTGGCTCGTCAGGGACATGCCGACGGCATTGCCGCCATGGTAACAATTGCGCAGGGAAAGGATGTCGTGGTTGCCCGTGTGGAGGCGCGCCATGAGCACTGCGAGGTCGTTGGCTTCCGAGCCGGAGTTCACGAAATAGACGCGCTTGAGCGGCTCTGGAAAGGTGGAGGCGAGCGTCTCCGCATACTCAACAACCGTCGGATGCAGGTAGCAGGTGGGCGCGTGCTGGATCATACCGACTTGGGCAATGAGAGCCGCATTGACCTCCGGATGGCAATGCCCCACGCTGACCGTGCAAATGCCGCCGAAGCAGTCCAGATAACGCTTCCCGGTTTCATCGTAGAGGTATTGCATCTTTCCCTCGACCGGCATGAACGGGTCTTTGTAGAGCAGGAAAATTCCCTGATTGAGGACCGCCTTGCGTCTGGCCAGCAGTTCCGCCTTTGATGGCCCATGGTAGGGAGCGGGTTGGTGGTCGAAGGGTGGGAGTGTGGGTGGCGCTTTCATTTTCTAGGTGTGGTTAGGAAATAGGACCTATCGGGCTTATAAGGCGTATAGGTCCTATCGTTCGTTTGAGAGCTTCTGGCGTGAGTGGTGAGGGGATGTCCGCGTCAACTGATCCGGAGCATCGGAAATCCTCCCCAGAGCCTCAAGGCGAGCGATGGCTTTTTCTGCAGGCATGCAATTTCAACTGCCTCGATAGGTGCTGTAGGCCCAGGGTGAGCAGACGAGCGGAATTTGATAGGACTGCCCGGCTTCGATGGTGAAATCGACCGGGACGATGTCCAGAAACGGTGAAGCCATTTCCCTCAGACGGAAATAGGCTCCGATGTGAAAACACAGCCGGTAACTGCCCGGCACCATTTCCCGGCCTTCAAGTAATGGCTCACCGCAGCGGCCCTGACTGTTGGTCGTGGTGTCCGCGAGAACCAGATCTCCGTGGAATAATTGCACACGAACTCCGGCAGCAGGGATGCCGCTGGCGGTATCCAGGACGTGGGTGGAGAGCTTGGGTGGCATGAATGATCGAACGCTAAGTTTTGGCAATCATACGCCTAAATAATGCAATCGCGTGGACCAAATTTCAGGAATTTCGGTGAGAGCCGGACATCCCGGCATGGGGAAGGAACGGATGGGCATAAATTTCCACTATCCGACTTGGAGAGCGGACAAAATGGAATAGGTTGCGTGCATGCATAAACTACCAACTGGTCGGGAGCTTGTTCAGGTTTTGGATTTCCGGAAATTGCCGAAGGTTCTGCTGCATGAGCATTTGGATGGAGGCGTGCGACCGGCCACGGTGATTGATCTGGCGAAGTCCTGCGGATACAACGGACTGCCGACAAGTGATGCGGGGCAACTGGCGGATTGGTTTCACCGCAGGGCACAGCGGGGGAATTTGCCGGAATATCTGGAGGAGTTTGCGCATACCACGGGAGTGATGCAGGAGTGCGAAGGATTGGAGCGGATCGCTTATGAATTCCTGGAGGATATGGCCGCGGATGGGGTGGTGTATGCGGAGGTGCGTTTTGCTCCTGTCTTCCACACACAGCGCGGACTGACGATGGATGAAGTGGTGCAGGCGGTGATCGCTGGACTGCAACGTGGGCAGCAAATGTTTCACGTGGCGTGGGGCTTGATCATTTGCGCGATGCGGGATCGCGACGATTCCGAGGTGATGGCGGAACTGGCGATTCGCTGGCGCGACGAGGGCGTGGTGGGGTTTGACCTTGCCGGTGGCGATCTGGATTTCCGCCTAAAAAACATCTGACGGCATTTCATGCGATTCATCGGGCGGATTTCAACATCACGATTCACGCTGGCGAGGCCTACGGGGCTGAGTCCATCTGGCAGGCGCTGCAATGGTGCGGGGCGCATCGCCTGGGGCACGGGACGCGATTGCTCGATGATGTGCAAAGGGACACGGATGGAAATATGCAGCTGGGCACCCTGGCGAACTATGTGCTCAATCATCGGATTCCACTGGAAATGTGTCTGTCGAGCAATGTGCACACGGGGGCTTGCGCCAGTTTGGAGAGTCATCCGTTTCCGGTATTTTTTCAGATGGGATTTCGGGTTAGTCTCAACACGGACGACCGGCTGATGAGTAATACCGAATTGTCGAAAGAGCTGGCGATTGCGACGGAGCTTTTTGATCTGAACATCGATGATTTGGAACGCCTCGCCCTAAACGCCATCAAAGGAGCCTTTGCCCCGCATGACATGCGGATTCGGACCATGCTGGGCACGCTGATCCCGGGATACATGACGATGAAGGCTCAGCTCTCCGACCCGGCATTATACACCAGGCCACCGCTGTCGCGGTAAAGGCTGAGCACGGCGCAGGCCTGGTCACGGAGCAGGTCGCGCGTCACAGTGATGGGCTTGAGAGGGGCTGGGCGATTCTCCAGCAACTCCACCCAATTTCCCGGCAGCGGGCCTTCCCTGAATGAAGTGATCTCCTCCACATCCTCCGCCCGTGCACCGATGGTCAGCGCCTGCACACCCGACCACCAGGTGTTGCCGAAACACTGAATGCAGGGCTGGGACGAGGCCACCAGTTCCATGGCAGGCAAATGAGGCGCACCGAGGTCGAACGTTTTGAGACGCTGCTGAGCGAGCATGAAAGCCATCGTTTCCGCGTGAGCCACAGAGGTGTTGCTGGGAACAACAATGTTCACCGCTGGGGCGATCAACCGGCCCGATCCGCGCTCAAAAACTGCTGCGGCAAAGGGCCCGCCAGTTTTGTGCAGCACATTCCGGCGAGAGAGTTCGATGACGAAGGCCATGCGCTGCTCGCGAGTGGAGAGAGCAGTGGAATCCCACTCCCTGACGCAGTCATGGAGCCAACCCGGGAGTTGGAGCATGACTTGATAACTCGCAGTCATTCCGCGGATGTTAGGGAGCTTTGACGGCCAATTCCCCGGCGGTTTTCATCGCGAGTTTCTGGCTTTCCTCGCTGAGACTTTGCAGGGGGATTTCGAAATTTTTGTTGGCCATTTTCAAAGTGACTTTTTCACCGTGCAATTTCACAAAAACCGCTTTGATGACCTTGCCCTCCTTGTTGGTCCATTCCTGGACGGTGTTGGCCGGTCTGGGTGGAAGCGCGCTGGAACTGGCTGTAGCGTTGGATTCCATGAGTGCGCCCTGTTTGATCCATTCGCTGAGGATTTTGATTTCCCTGGCGGAGAGGGCATCCGCCTTGTCCGGTGGCATGGGGTGATCCTTGTTGGCGCGGGTGACCATGCCCATGAGGTCGCTGTTGCCGGGATCGCCGGGGCGAATCAGGAAGCTGGGGCCAATTTCGTTTTTGATGGAGGCATCGTCATCGAATTTGTAGCCACCCTTGGGTTTTTTCATTTTGGTGCTGTGGCATTCGACACAGCGTTTTTCGAAAATTGGCTTGATGTCCTTTTTGTAATCAGGACCAGCCACACCCCAGCTGATTGTGAAAGCGGAGCAGATCAAGAGGTGAATTTTGAATCGGAGGGGCATCTAGAAAGGGGAAGTTGGCGGGGACTCTACTCCTCATCCACGTGCTCGTCACGCTGATAAATGGGCAACTGGCGGAACGGGACCGTCATGGCCAGGACCATCATGCAGGTGCTGTAGGTTGGCCCAAAGCGTTCTCCTTCCCAGCTGCCATCTGCCTTTTGCACGGGCAGGTAGGTGGAGTACATCCAATCGGCATACGTTTTCCAATACTTGCCCCCCATCTGAAACATGCCCTGCGCGTTGTAGTAGTTGCCGTAAAAGGCAAATTCCGCCTGGGGGAGCTTGGTATGGTTGGCGAGGATCCAATCCGCGGCCAGAAGGTTTTCAGGCGCGAGGTGACGTCCGCACAGTTCCAGACAGAGCAGGCCAGCGCCGGTGAGAGAGTCCTTGTTCGCATCGCTGGAGGTGTAGCCGATGTTGCCATTTTTTTCGTCGCGCATGTGCATCACGTATTTGACGGCGGATTCGATGGCGGCGGTGGGGACGGCGGCGCCGTTGAGGCGGGCACTTTTGAGAGCCATGAGTGCCCAGCCGCTGCAGGACATGTCGCTGTCATTGCTGTTGGGCTGGTAGCGCCAGCCACCCTGCTGGCGTTCATCCTTTTTCACCGCCTGGGCATCAAGGATAATCTTGACGGCCTTGGCCAGGGCGGCATCGATTTTCTTCTGCCGTTCCAAGTCCACCATGCCGGAGCATTCACTGATGAAGAGAGCGGAGATGTTGTGGGCATACATCGGGCCATTGCCATGATCGCCGCAGGAAATGACTCCGTCCTTCTGGATGTTCTTCAGGACGTAGTCGAGCCGACGCAGGATGGCTTCGCCGTAGCGACTGTTGCCCGGCGTGGCTCCGGTGCTCAAGAACGCCATGCCAACGAGGGAGGAGATTCCCGTGGAAATTCCGTGGGTTCCCTCAAAGCCTCCGGAACCCTTTTCCTGGGTCAGCAAAAAGTCGAGTCCGAGATCCACCGCTTTGCGGACTTCAGGCTCGTATTTCTTAAAGACATCGCCGGATTCCTGAGCCGAAAGCGTCAGTGACAGACACGATAGAATGAAACAAGTGAGGGGTCGGAACATAGGTCGGGGGGAGATTATTTGGACTCTCTGGAAAGCGCCTGGAAATAGCCTTTCACCAATTCCCGGTATTCGGCAGGCACCCGGTCGCCTTCGTTGCCCTGAGCGCCGGAAATGAGGCCCTTGAGTTTGGCCCAATCCGCAGGGGTCAACCCCAGCTTGGCCAGCTCGGGAGGAAGCGCCTGGCTTGCCTGATCTGCCTGGACATAGGACTGGGGTTTATTGGCGGGGCCCTTGGGCTGTCCGGGCTTTTCACCGGGTTTGGTGCTTTGATGGGGTTGCGACTGCATGGCCATTTGTTCGAGGCTTGGCAGACCCATGTTTTGAGCGGCGGCTTCCGCGGCCTGGGCCAGAGATTGGGCCGCCTGCTGGGCTGGTTGCTGGGCATTGGCGCTGCTGGGGGGGGTGTTTGGAGCAGGCGGCTGGCTGCCCTGCTGGGCTGCCTGCTGGGCCTGCTGGCTGCCTTGTTGCAACGCAGTGGATTCGGAGGCGAGGCTCGCGGCCTGTTCGCTGAGGGCGGCGCTCAACTGCTGCAGGGAGGAAGCGGCATCCGTGAGTGATTGCTGGGAGGACTGAGCGGACTGGGCCGGGGTGGGTTGTCCCTGGGCTGGTGGTGTGGGAGAGGCAAGTTGCTGACCGGATTGCGCGGCCTCCTGCGCGCCCTGGGCCAACTCACGGCTGGCCTGCGCGGCGGCAACCTGCGCCTGCGCATTTTGATCAATCTGATTGGCGGCATTTTGATTGAAATCAGAGTTTTGTTTTTGCAAAGCCGAGGCCTGCTGACCGAGCTGGTTTTCCTGCTGGGCCAGGGCGGCCTTCGCCTCCGGACTGGCGGCGTTGGCGACCTGATCCGCGAGGGCGCCCTGTTGCTGAGCCAGCGCCTGGGCTTGTTGCGACAGGGCCTGGGCCTGCTGGGCAGCCTGCTGGAGTGCCTGTTGTTGGGACTGATTATTTTGCGCAGCGAGCTGTGCGGCGAGTTGCTGGGCCTGCTGGGCGACGGTGGCCTGTTGTTGCTGCCATTGCTGTTGTGCCTGTTGCTGCGCCTGCAATTGTTCCGGGGTGCTGGGAGGTGATCCGGCAAGGCTCTGGGCGAGACCCGCCTCGGCAGCGAGGTTGTTGGCGAGCTTTTCCAAATTTTCTGAAGCCTGCGCAAAGTCTGCCTGGGCGGCCTGCGCCTCCTGCTGACTGGCTTTGGCATTATCCTGTCCCTGAGCAACCGGCTGGGGAGTTTGCGGAGGGGTGGTGGCGGCCATCTCTGCAGCCTTCTGAGCTTCCTGCCCGAGGTTCTGCGCCAGTTGCTGCAGGTTTTGTGCGGCCTGTTGCAAATCCTGCTGTGAAGCCTGGGCGGATTGCGCACTGGCCTTGGCTTCATCCGCGCCACTTTCCGGCTTCTGCTGATTCTGCTGCGCGGCCTGCTGCGCTTGCTCGGCCGATTTGGTGGCGGCCTGCTGGGCGGACTGGGCGTCCTCTGCGGTCTGCTGGGCACGCTGCTGATCGGCGGCATTTTGGGAAAGTGCCTCGGCATTTTGCGCCTGAAACTGCTGAGCCTCCTGCGCCAGTTGCTGCGCCTGCTGGGCGATCTGCTGTTCTGCCTGGGCTTGGGCCTGCTGTTCGGCGGGAGTGTCAGCTTGCGCGGCCTGCTCGGCCTGGGCCTGTTGTTTCTGCGCGAGGGTCTGGGCTTTCTCAGCGAGAGCCTGCGCCTGCTGGGCGGCCTGTTTGGCGGCTTCGGGCTTGGTGGCTGCGGGCGCCTGGGGCGGTTGCTGATTTTGCTGGGCCGCCTGGTCGGCCTGTTGCGCGGCCTGTTCGACGTTTTGCTTGGCCTCGGCGATGTCATTTTTCGCCTGTTCGGCGCGTTGCTGATCAGCGGCGTTTTGAGCGAGTTGGTTCGCGTTGTCCTGTTGGAATTTCTGCGCGGCCTCCTGGAATTTCTGGGTCTCCTGAGCGAGCGCCTGTTCGGCTTGTTTCTGATTCTGGAGTTCCTGCGGAGTGGTGGCGGTCTCGGCTTGCTTGGCCAGCTGCTCCTGCTTCTTCTCCAGTTCCTTGGCTTGGTTGGCAAGCGTCCTGGCCTGCTCAGCGGCTTGCTCCGCCGCCTGCTGTTTGGTGTCGGCCGCCTGCTGGGCCAGTTGCTTCTGTTGTTCGGCGAGGCTTTGCAGCTGGGCAACCTTTTCGGCCTGCTGCTGTTCGTTGTTCAACTGATTCTGCTCCTGATTGAGTTCGTTGTAGGCCTTGTCGAGTTGCTGGGTCGCCTGTTTGGCAAGATCGGCGCGCTGATTGCGATCATCGGTGAGCGGGATGTTTTCCTCAGCCTTCGCGGCCGGCTTGACCAGATCCTCCGCCAATTTCCGATAATCCTCCGACTGCCGTGCATAGGCGGTGTCGTCCATTTTTTTGGCCAGTTCCTGCAATTTTTCAGCGGCTTCAGTGGCCGCCTGCTGTGAAGCTTCGATCTGCTTCATGATTTCGGGCGTGGTCTGATCCTGCTGACGCAACTGGCCTTCCTTGTCCTGAATACCAGTCTTGGCCTCTGCGATCTTCTGTTTGATCTCTTCGATCTCGGTTCTCAATTCCTGCGCCTGGGCGGCGACTGTTTGCTCGAGCAGGCTGCGGGCGTCGTTGTGGATGCGCAGCAAAATTTCGCGGGTGCGGGAGGTCTGCGGTCCGGTCAAACTTTGTGGCAGGTTATCGGCCACCTCCAGAGAAATGCGGGCTTCGGTGGCTCTGCCGACGGTGAGGTCGCTGATCTTCACCATGACCGTGCCTTCGTAAATGGTGGGGTCGGTTGCGGAAACTTTCGGCAACGCCTGATCCTTGTTCAACTCTCCAGTCTTGCCGTTGAGCTTGGCGAGGAGCGTGAGTTTCGAAAGTCCATGATCCTCGGTCACTGTGTAGTGGAGGGGCAGTTGATCGGAGGATTTTACATCAAGTTCCGTCTCCACCGGACTGTCGAGCGTGATGACGGGGGCGAGGTCGTTGGTGGCGCGGATGCGGCTGTCGAGCGGCAGGCTTTTGATGCCGAAGTCATCCTCCAACTCGTAGCTCCATGCTGAATCCATGCCTGGCGTCAGCGTGATGCTCCAGGTCAGAAATTGATCCCCGCCCTCCGCCACCAACTGGGCCCCGGGCGCGGCGGCGGGCTGGCCGTCGAGCTTGATGCTGGCCAGTTTCACGGGGCGGTTGATTTTCCCCTTCAGAGAAACGGTCGTCCCGGCACTGGCGGCGATCTCCCCATAGCTGGGTTCGGTTTTGTCGGGCAGGTTGAGGTAGTCCGGATAATGATACGTCAACTGGAAGCCATCCACCAATCTGGGGCGGGTGACGATCGTGACCGTCTGAGGGTTGGAAATGGCATCGCCCACCTGAATGCGATATTTCACGGCGACGGGTGCATCCCAATTGATCTTCGGAACCGCCGGAGCGGCGGTGGTGGCCGGGGGCGGTTGGTCGCACGCGGGCATGAGAGCCAGGAGCAGGAGGAGATAGCTGGGTTTCATAGGGCGGAGTGGTGGAAGTTTGGGCGCGATTAAAAATTCTCAGGGAGCCCGATCGGGTTGCGTGGGCAGGCGGAAGGTGATGGGGCGTTCCCCCTCCTGGAGGCCGGCGAGACCTGGCGTCTCCGCCATTTGCTCGCGGACTTCAGTGCCATCAGGATACGTCAAAATGAGCACGGCGCGCTTTTCTTTTTCAGATTTGTAGGCGGCCTCAATTGTGAAAGAATCGCCTGCGATCACCACCTGCTGGTCGGCGGTGAGATGGCGCACGGAATAGGCGTAGACGTTGCCGAGATCGGCATAAGGGGCCACGGCACGGGCGAAAAGGAGGGGGGTGATTTTAGGGAAAAAGGCAAAGAGCGCACCGAGAATGCCCAGCGCCGTGACTGCGGTCCAGGTTGGTTTGCGAGCCGCCCGCGTGCTGAGTTCCGATTTTGGATCCAGCTTGTTGGCGTCGAGGGCCGCTTCCTTGATCACCTCATCAATAAGTCCCTGGGATCCGGCATCGCCGCGCCCTGCCAGCGAGACTGCGGTGGAAATGCGCTCCTGCATGTCAGGGTGATGCGTCTCCACCCAACGGGCCACCGAAGTCAGGGTGATGCGCCGCGTCAGCGGGCGAATGACGTAGCGGACAAAAGTGATCAGCGTGATGAGCAACGCGGAGCAACTCAAGGCCCACCGCAACACCGTGCGCTCGACCACAAATGCCCAGTCGATGAGCATGACGCCCACGAGGGAAAAGACCAGTGCGGCGAGCGTGGCGAGGAGGCCTTTTAACAGCTGGATGCGACGCACGCGGCCAAGGACGCGGCGAAGACTGGAGGCGATTTCGGGAGGCAGAGTCATGGTTGGGGCGGGTTAAGTTTGGAAAAATTTTCAGATCAGACCGCCCTTGCGCCGGGCGATCCACTCCGTGGTGACCAGGCCGAGGAAGGTGGCCAGGATGATCCAGTTGTCCCACAACTTGGTCTCCTTGCGCTCCGATTTCGTGGTTGAGGCCGGGCCGAATTTTTCGAGCGCCTGCGTGGCGGTGGCAGGGGTGGTGATGAGCCCCTGGCTAAGCGAGGCGAGGCGGGTGGCTTGTTCTCGATCCACGCTGAGGTCACCGTATTCGATGGGATTGCTGGCGGAGGCGATGGTGAAACGCGTTTTCACCGCATCGGGTGCGAGACGCTGCACTTCGGATCCACTGAGTTCGATGGTGTAATCGCCGGGATCATTCAGGCCATCCAGCAGGCCCTCATAGATGCCGGGTGAATTTTTCTGAAACTCCAACTGGCGGGAGGCGACTTTTTCCGTGCCCTTGAAAACACTGGCGGTTACGGAAGCGTCCGCGATCGGCCGGTAATCATTCTCGATGAGCTTGCTGATGATTTTGATCCTGGCGCCGGGTTCGTAGGTCAGCGTGTCGGTGCCAAGGCGGACGTATTCGTTGCCCGCACGCAGGTTTTCGCCTGCACCCCAACGCAGGAGCTGGCCCCAGAAGCGGTGGTGGTAGGTATCACCCACACCGTAACGGAAGCGCCAGGTGTGGTCGAAATTCAGCATCGCCACCTTCCCTGCACCGGCCTGGCTGGTCACGAAAAGCGCGTTCTTGCGTTCCGCGGCTTTCTGTTTGCTGAGGGCGGCGGGATCAAGACTGCCGGAGAGCGGCCCCTGCGGAACTTCGCGTCCGCTGGCATCAAGCGTGGCGGGTTGGGCATAGGCCAGCACGGAGGCGGTATTCTTCACTCCCGTGATGGTGTGGCGCCAGCGAAGCAAAGGCATGGATTCCCAGATGCGGGAATTTTCCATGCCGCTGTTGGATTGTTCGAAAATGAGGTTCGTCCGACCCTCGGCCGTAAGCATCAATTTGTAGGCCGGCTCCGGAGGGGTGAGCATGGACTCGGTGGAGGGATCGTAGGTGACCGGGCAGAGGGCGCGGAAAGCCTCGTTGACATAGGAGTGCGGCATGGCGTTGGGGCCGGCGATCAGGACCAGCATGGCTCCGCGTTCCTCAACACATTCGCGAATGGTGTTCCAGGTGGCTTCGCCAAGCGAGGCCGGCGGGAGGTCTCCGAGGATGATGACATCAAATTTTTTCCAATCCTCAGGCTTCGCCGGGAGGCGGGTGGCTTCGCTGTCGCCAAATTTTGCCGCAGCGGAGGCGGGCTTGTCCGGGCGGGTGGTGCCTTCCACTTCATCGGGATGGAGCAGGAGGTATTGCAGGTGCACCGACTTGTCGCGGCTGTCGAAGAGGTTGCGCAGGTAGCGGAATTCCCAGCGGGGACGGTCGTCAATGAGCAGAACATTGGTGCGGTCATCGCTGACGGCGGTTTGAAATTTCCATTCGTTGTTGTTCTTGTACACCTCGCCCTCGATGGGATCGATGATCACGGAGTGCGCAAAAATCCCCGCAGCTTTAGGCTGATAGGAGAGACGGACCGTGGTGCGGTAGGAATCCTCCGGCACCCGCACCGTTTGCTGGGCGACCTCGGTGCCTTCCTGCAGCAGGCGCACTTTGACTTCCTGACCGCGGAGACCGTCCGTCTTCAGTTCCACCTTCGTCCGGATGCGGTCGCCTTCATACAGTGATTGCGGGGAACCGACGGAAAGGATCGAGGCATCCTTGGAGCCGCGGGCGGAGCCGATCAGCACCGGCACGATAGGCGATCCCTGAACGCCCAGCTTGCGGGCGATGTCGTCGGTGGGCAGTTCGGTATTATGCCGGGCATCGGAGAGGAGCAGAACTCCGGCCAGATTTTCAGGTTCGTAGGATTCGGAAATTTTCGTCAACGCGGTGGTGAGATCCGTGCGCATGCGGAATTCCTGATCCTCCGCCACGATGGGAAACTCGAAGTTGGCGACCTCGGCGGATTTTTTGCCAAAACGCACCAACTGCGTGGTGTATTTATCCTGGAGGAGGGTGGTGAGTGATTTGCCGTCAGAGGCAGCGCGCGGTTGTGCCATGGTGTCGCGGGCCAGCTTGGCACGCGTCCCGGTGGCGAGGTCATCGATGGTCTTGCGCAACTCCGGGCTGAGCGTCTGGTAAAATACCTGATCGGCCGCCTCAGTCAGAAACGCCGCGCGATCCAGCACGCGCTGGGCAACCTCGCGGGTTTGTTTCAATTTCGACTGGGTCTCGGCGGTCTTTCCCTGGTTCATGGCATTGCCAGCTTCCTGGAGGCGGGGCAGGAGGGAATTATTCATCTGCTGATCCAGGTCCGCGGCGATTTGTTTCGCATCGGCAGCCATGTTGGCCTGTTCGCGCAGGGTCTTGCGCAGGGACTCGGTGGCTTCGGGCAGATCCTTGAGCAGGGCGGAAATGGCGGGCTTCTGGCTGCTGAGCAGTGAGGCCTCGGCCTCGGGTCCGAATCCTTCCGGGAGATTCAGACTGGTGATGGACTTGTCCAGAGTGGAGGCGGCATTGGCGAATCTGGTGAATTCCGCCTCCAGCCCCGGATGATTTTTCACGGCTTCATTTCCATAAAATGCCGCCAGGGAGAGCTTCTCAGCCACGGTCATCTGGGGATCGGCAATCTGCATCGAACCGGAATCATCAATCAACACTACCACTTTCCGCTCAATGGTGCGCGTGGTATCGCGGGCGAAAACCGGCTGCACAAGAATGGTCAGCACTGTGCCAATCGCGGCGAGTCTGAGTCCCAGTAGCCAGCGACCAAGGCGCGGAGCAACGATGCGTTTTTCGAACTGGTAAACAACCATGGCGAATTCAATGGCCACCGACCCGATGAGGGCATTGGTCCACAGCGGCCAGGAGGTCTCCAGCAGGAGGTGACGCGAAACGGCCTGGTAGAGAACCCAGAGCGCGATGGTGCCGATCACGATGCGGCCCGCGAGTAATCCAAGCTGAAGGGGGCGCGTGGTGAGGCGGTGTTTGAGAACATGCGTGAGATACCAGACGACAAAGAGGGCGGCGGCGGCAGCCCACATCACTGGGGTGGCGATGGCATTGTCGAGGAGATCAGGGCGGATATTGGGATTGGTAGGCACGGGCGGAAGGCTGGAGGGAAAATGGATGGATCAAGCGGCGTTGGCTTGCTGGATTTTCGTGAGCTGGTCGGTGAACTGCTTGGGGGCGGTGAACTTGTGCTCAAAGTCGAGACTGATTTCCTCCCCTGCACGGCGATTCAGCGCGATCCAGCGCGTCAGGGCGATTTCAGCCAGCAGGATAAACAGCGCGCCGACTGCGAGATATTTCCAGAGTTCCTCGCCGAATTCGCGTCCGGCCAGAATATTGGTGATGTCCTTGGCTCCCTGTGGCTGGAGGAATTCAAAATGATTTTTCACCATGGCCAGATCGCGTTCGGTCCAGGAGGTGAGATGGGATTCAGCGGGATCATCTGCGACGGAAAATGGGATGGTGCCATCGGTGGTCATCAACTGCGGGAAATCCGCACGGCGTGCTTCCGGCACCCTGATGCGGTATGTGCCGGGGACGACATCGCTGCTGAGTCTGGCGACCAGCCCACCCTTGGTGTAGAGGAGTTGGGCGTCACGGTTGACGTTGTCGGGGCCGGTGACAGACATGGTGCCCGCGAGGGATTCCTTGTCCTCCGCCCCTGGCACAAAGGGCAGCACGAAATCCGCCTGAATCGGCCCGCGGGGCTGGAACTGCGGGTTGGTGGAACGCCAGCTGAGTGCGAAAGTGGCGCCGCCATTGGTGTTGGCGTATTCCAGCCGGATCGGCACGTATTTGCCGGCTTCCAATTTGATTTTTCCATCCCCTCCCTTGGTGATGAGCCGCTCGTTATTGACCCAGAGGTGAATTTCATCGTCGGCCCATCCTTCGAAAACGTATTCGTCCGAATACTTGGGCAGCAGCGCACCGGAGAAGCGAACGCTCAGGTTATCCGATTTCATGCCTTTTGGAAGGATCTTGGCGTCGAACGTCCGGTCCAATACGCTTTCCACGCGGGTGGCGAATGCCGGAGGTGTGAATCCCTTGTTCTGGAAATACTCAACTTTGAAACCGCCTTCGCCGCGATTTTTCATGAGCGAAACATTCAACTGCTGGGCCGGCTGCATTTGCAGGGGCTGGCCGTTGGGAGCGGTAAGATGATAAACAAGCTGGTGGAGCAATGGCACGAACGCCTGACGGGTGGCGAGATTTCCACTGGAGGTGTCGAAGGAGGCCGCGCTCAGCATGACGGAACCCAAGCCGGAGGGACGCAGTGAGAGAAATGGATCGCCATTCGCCAGACGACCGCCCACCAGCGTTCCGACGGAGGTGGCGCTGTCAGGATCGACCTTCCAATAACGCTGGAGCACCGAGCCGCCGAGGTCGCTTTGCTTGGCATCCGCCACCAGGCGGAGGGCGCTGTGGGTAAAGGTGTTCAACGCAAGCCCCATCGGTTCCTGATTGGTCTGAATGATTTTCTGATCGACGAGGCGACCTGGCAGCAGCGTGTTGCCATCGATCGTTTTCCAACCATTGTAAAAGGCGGCTTCGGAATCATTGCCCGGAGCCACCAGCAGTCCGCCGCCCGCCTGCACCCAGCCGGCCAGCTTTCGCGCAGCCGAATCGGCCAGGCGGGGAACATTGCAAAGGATCACGACCTGGTAATCCGCAAAACTCGCGATATTGGCGAGGCGGGTATGAGGCACGACTTCGGGATCGAGCAGCACGCCCGGCTTGAAGGCTGGAGCGCCTTCCTTTTTCGGCTGGTTGGGCGGGAGCGGCGCGAGAGAGGTGCGTGGAGCCAGGGCCAGAGCGGTAAAGGTGGCGGCACGTTTCAGCACTTCGGCGTTGGGATTGCCCTCGACGATGAGCACGCGCAGGCTGTCCAGAACCTGCGCCACGGTTTCGCTGGTGTCATCAATCGGGAGATCGTCCTGCGTCACCACTTTCGCCGAAATAAGATAGCTGCCGGGCTTGGTAAATTGGTGGGTGAAGCGGACGGTTTCCTTCACGCCAGGTTTGAGCTGATTGAGCTTCGTTTCGACAAATCGGACGAATGTCTCCGTTTTCACCTCACCGGTCGGCGGCACGCCTTCCGTCGGTGGCACCCCGATGCTGACTTCGACTGACGTCGGGGTGATGGCTTCCGTGCCGGTATTTTCCAGCGTCATTTCAATACCAACCGGACGGTCGGTGCCCAGCACATCGCGGCTCAGATGCACATTGTTGAGCGAGACGTTCCGGAACGTTTTGGGCAGGGAGAAAGTACGGTAGAGGATGGGCGGCTTGGTGGTCAACTGGTCCGCACTGCCCTTGAGCGCATCCCATGAGGCATTCGAATCAAGATTCCAGCCGATGGCCTGGCCATCTGTGAAAACGATGATTTCCTTGCTGGGGTTGGATCCCCGGTTGAGCGCCGTGAGGGCCGTGGTGAGCGCGGCGAAGCCATCCATCTTGCCCTTCATGGGTTTGAGTGAATCAAGGGCCGCGCTGAGATCCGTTTTGTTCACGATGGGGTCGCCCACCTTCACCAGCGGCACCGGTCCGCCGAGGATGAGGGAAAAGGCATTTCCGCCCGAGGATTTTTCCAACACCTCCTTGGCTTCCTGGATGGCCCGGTCAAAATTCGTCGAGCCCCCCTCTTTAATCTGCATGGAAGTGGAACCATCCACAATAAAGACGATGTCCTTGCGCCCGGTGTTGCCATACCGCTTCAAATTCCACCAGCGTTCGTAAGCCACGGACAGCCCGCTGAAGACCAGCAGCCCGAGTCCCGCGAGCACCAGCCAGAAGCAGAGTTTTTTGTTCTCCCGTAAAATGATCCCGGTCGTGATCGAAACCAACGCCAGCAGAAACGCCGGCAGGATCACCACGTAGGGAATCTTGCCGCCCGGCGGCTGAAACGGACGTGCCACCGCCAGCGCCACCAATCCAAACAGCAAACACCGCGCCGCCAGCAGCAGCGCCTCCTCCAACTGGATACGCCGTTTGCGCGATTCCACGGAATCCAGCAGAAACTGCATCGCCCCCCACTCGATCTGTTTGGCTGAACGGCGGTTCAACAGGTGCAAAATGATCGGGATGGAAATCCCTGCCAGTCCGTAAAGCAGCGCTTGGTTGATGAACGACATGTCGGAAAATGAAAATGGGAAAGGAGGAAGTCCCTCTGGCTCCGGCAATCCAATCCACCGCAATGCAGGAAATCGATCACTGGAATAGATCCATCAGGCACGGGAGAGTAATGAGCCTCCGCCATTTGTCGAATATTTAAGCGGCAGGGGGCCTCCGCTTGGGAGCAGGATTACCCTCGACTAGGGAAATGGATGAGCGGGGGCGTTCTTTCACGGTGCATCCATGAGAAATCCAAATCGGAATCCTCGTCGCTGTGATGCCGCAACCGAGGCTTGTGCGGTAAATCCGGTTTCTGGATTTTGTTCTCGCCAAATCAGTGCATCGTCGTGATAGTCAGGGCGAAGGGATGCCGTCTTCAGGATTCATGGAATCGGCCTTAAAATTTAGCACCTCCGTAGCGGCTGGTCCGTTACCCGCAAACTCCTACCTCTATTGACATGACAAATTTCCGCCCTTTGGGTGTTTTTGCAGCTACCGGATTAGTGTGCCTGCTTACGTGCCACGCCCAGTTGCCAGATAGTGTTCCTTGGGCGATGGCTACGAACTATAACCATGGCTACGCCCAGTGGAGGACTGAACCGGGGAAGTTATACCGCATGGAGCGTTCTGCGGACCAGCAAAACTGGACCTTGCTCCCTGAACGCTACTACGGTTTCGGTCAAACGGTCACGCAATCCCTGCACGCAGATTTCAACCCTGACTTTGCCGCAGGAATCAGTGCAGCCACAGCGCCGCCGCGTCCTCCAGACGTAAATCCACCCACCATGCCTTCCAGCTTGCCTGTCCATGCCACAGGTGAGCCTTGGACAAGACCTTCCGGCGCAGCCATTGAAGCGTTGCTTTCACAGGATTCTCTATCCCAAGTCAACGGAAATTACCGCGAAGTCGACCTCACAGTTCTTATCCAAATCCGCAATCGTGGCCTTCAGACTGCGCAGAACGTACAGGCCAATGTTTTGCTGACAACCGCGTTAGCTAACCTGCTCTCCAGCAGTCCGCCAGTCGCTACCTTGCAAGCTTCCGACCCTGCGGTTGTTTTGGGTTCTCTGACTCCGAATCTTTCCTTCGATGGCTCCACAGATACACGCCTGCTCTCTGGCGATGATTCGCTCAGCGCGGGAGCTAACGCAGCCCTCAAACTCACCCTGCATTTTTCTTTCTCTTCGTCCTGGTCGCTGCCGCGGTCCCCACGGTATTTGTATGCTTATGTCTCTGCCGGGACTTCCAGCGTGAACCCTGGCGCTACTTGGAATGGAAGTGGCGTGGCGCAGCCACCCACAGGAGCAACTACCTACGAGGCCTCGGCGGACCGTTATGTCTGGGGTGATTTGATTTACCCAAATCCTGTGCGTTCCACCCCGCTCTACTTCTTCGATAACACGGAGAAATTTCAGCGCTTCTATCTTGTGACTGGCTTCTCTAACGGCGGATCGTTGGTCTCGTGGTTTTCGCCCGGGGACAGACAGTTTGTGAAACACTATTTTGGACCTGGTATTTTTGATCTCTGTAAACCTGGCGGCGGTTATTACTCCGGCTTAATTTCGCTCCGCCGCAATCACCCGGCACCAGCTCCCGGTGTTCAGCCTTACCCCGATCAGCCTACGTTTGGATGCCCCACGAGGATTGAAATCGAAGTTTTGGCCAATGGATCCTATAACAGTGGTGGAACGCCGACAACAGTACAGACTCAGGCTGTAGCGCCTGCTAACGAATATCTTGCAAAGGAGCTTTTCTACGATCAGCGCGGTCCGTTGCTGGAACGGCTTGCTGCCCAGACTGCCCCTGCGGTGCCTACCACTCCCAGTCCGTCCGCTTTGAATCTCACTGACCACGATCTGAGCACCAAGCAACGAGAGTTTTTCCGGGTCCGTCGGTTCGATATCGATTCCAACTTCAATGGCATTGATGATGCCACTGAAATGAACTCTTCTGATGGCTGGCTGTGGAATCTCAATGACGACGATGACCTCATCCCAAACGGCTACGACGAATATGCAACAGCTGATCCTGAGCATTTACTGACCGTCATCATTAATGAAATTTGCGCGAGCAATAAAGGCAGCTTCAAGGACAGTTCCGGAGCAAGCCCGGATTGGGTGGAGCTTTACAATATCTCAAACTCCACTGTGAATCTCTCCGGATTTAAGCTCAGAGATGAGGGGACTAATCCCGCCAATTGGTACACCTTTCCTTCCGGCAGTGAACTGCCATCCGGCTAATTCATGGTCATCCTATGCTTGGGGACTACCGCCAGCACTGATACTGCCTATCGGCACGCGCCCTTTGCGATCGGTCAATCTGGGGAACAAATCAGATTACTCAATGCCGCAGGCGTTGAAGTGGACTCCACGCCCACAGGCGGTAACTACGGCCAGCAGTACGACGACATCACTTTCGGTAGGTATTTGGATCCGCTTTATGCAGAAGCGGAGAGCCCCATAAAGTGGGGCTATCTTGCTGCGCCCACCCCGGAGCAGACGAACTCACCCGGCTACACCGGAGTTAGCGCCACAACCGCTGCTCGTGGACTTTCTCTTTCAGTGTGCGATATTCGTCGTGACGAAAATGGGAATATCACTTCGGATGCCGCTGTTTTTCCCGGAGTCCATTCCCGTCAAGATCACCCCACCTTGACCTTGAACGGCATTTCAGGCGCACCAGGTGGAGCCACCTACTACTACACCACCAATGGGGCTATCCCAACCGCTTGGTCTGCGGTTTACGATGCCGGGAATCCCCCCGTTTTTGATCGGACGCTGATTCTCAGAGTCATCGCCATTGGAGCGGATCAAATCCCGTCTAAGGTCATTACCCAGAGCTTCATTTTTAAGGAAAGCATTCTCGGCGGTGTGACTGGAGACCCGTCGTTGCTTCCGGGTGCTGCGCCACTCAGTGCTCAAGTTCGCCCTGCTGATTACCCGGAATTTAGCCTGCCAGAACCAGAGCACGGAGTTTCTTTCACCAACGGGATTCCCATCCCTTACGGAGTCAGTCCATCCATCATCAATGAACACCGCGCCACGCTCATGACGCAGTTGAGCGCATTACCTTCTCTTTCGCTTGTCATTCCGGTGCGTGATTTTTTTGATCGGGATTCCGCCGGCATCTACGCTTGCTCCCTGAATACACCCAGCACTTGGATCGATCCCCACAGGGAGAAGAATGGGAACGCGTTGCCAGCATGGAGTGGCTGCATCCGGGCAATGAACTTGTGGGACAAGCCACGACCGTCAATGAAAACTGCGCATTGGTCATGTCAGGAAATACGAATCTACAGTGGGTACGCACGGAAAAGCACTCATTGTCTCTTCAATTCAAGGGGACCATTGGAAGTTCAAAATATAATCCAAGATTTCGTCCTTTTGAAGATGATGTCCGGACTGAGCCAGTATTTGCCGACGACGGTGAGCCACAGCCAGAATACGACAGTCTGATCCTGCGCAATCCCACCTTCGACACATGGTGCATGACAACTGCGCTTTCTGATCAAGCAAATCCTGCCAACGCCACTTACGCCAAGGATGTCTTTGCCCGAAACACGTTAGCCTTGTTGGGACACCCCCAACTTTATTACCGCTGGGTAAATCTCTACGTTAATGGCCTCTATTGGGGAGCTTATCTGCTGACGGAAAAGGCGGACACCGACACCTGCAAACGACGATTTGGGGAGGGCAATTACTACGTTTGGAAAGATGGTGCCGGAGCTGTGGTAGGTGACGGTGCGACAATTTCGGGATCGCCCTGCCCCGCCACCGTTTGGGCGAACCTGTTAGCCGCTAGTGCGGCGGTTTATACCCAAGCAAATGCAGCACCCCCAGAAGACGCTAGCACAGAGTACGCCGCTGTGGAGACTCAAATGGAGGTGGGATCTTTTATTGACTACACCCTGCTCCATGCCTGTCTGGGGAACTTTGATTCGCTCCACAACAATGGCAGGGTCTATCGGGAAATGCCGGACGGGAAATTTAACTGGTTGGCATATGACGTGGAGGTCGGCGCGGATGCCCCGGCATTGAATCGCGATTGCTTTTCAAACTGGTGGCCAGGTGGCAGCCGCCCCTCAGCAACCTCCGAAGCACGACTGCTTTTCGATCTGTCCAAACATCCCAAGTTCGCTCAGCGCTACGGAGATCGTGCTTGGCAAATTTGCTTTATGCCTACCGCCCTTCAAAGTCGCGATGAAGATGGAGCCTTAGCAGGGGACATTCCGACGGATAAAGCTCAAGCCCGCTTTCAAGCGGCGGCCACAGAGTTCGATGCTATCCGCCTTTCGGAATCCTTGCGCTGGGGGATGGGTTATCGGGATGTCTTCTCTGCGGCCCCGCGTCAAACCACCGGCACGCCATATGCCATCGGGACCAACACCACGCCGAATACGGGAGTTTTCTTCGCCGCGCGCCGCACAATTCTCCAAACCCAACTTCAGAATCGCGGGCTGCTTTCATCTGTTCCCATGCCGGAGGTTTCCCTGGGGGCCAACCCCAACCTTTGGACACTCACAGCGCCCACACTGGCAGACTCGGAAACTTACTACAATGCAGGTGGCAGTCCCATTGAACCTGATGCCGCCGGAACGGATACGGCGGGCAGTCTGCTCGCACCGGGTGCCAGCGTGACGCTCACGGCTCCCTTTCACCTGACGGTGCGGGTACGTTCCCCACTGCCAAATGGGACTACGGACGATACGCCGTTTTGGTCTAATTTGTTTGATGTTCAACTCCCCACCCACCCATGAAAACACTCCAGACGCTCCTTTGCGGCTTCATCCTACAGCAGTTTGGAAATACTTGTCTCGCAGCCGTCCTAGCTACTCCGATCACACCCTATCGTTCCCTTGCTGACAGCCCTTGGTATCGCGCCATTGCAGATGGCGACGCGCTCACCTACTACTCCCACACTTGGGATGACTGCGACCCAACGGGTGTCGGAACGTTGCCGGATGGACTTGGGGTATATGAAGATTTTGAAGCCTGCGGCACGCCTTGGGTCAGCAAAATCCAAACAAGATATTCCGACAATCAAGGCGTAGATGCTGATGACGGTGATATCGACGGCCAGTCATCAGGCAATGTTCTTGTGCCTATGGGAAACAATTTCACGCTTTTATTTAGCCCAACGACGAATGGAAAGCTCCCTCAGTGGTTCGGTTTCGTGTCGCTCGCACGCTCGACTGTGCGCCCGCCGAGTATTGAAATATTAGGGTTAGGAGGCAACTTACTGGAACGCATCCAGCTTACAGACCTGAATCAAGCCGTGCTAGCAAATCCACCGGGACCCTTAGGAGTGCGTTTTCAGGGATTCATCGTCAGCCAAGAAATTACTGCTATCAGATTCCTAGACGGCGCGGTGATCGACCACTTTCAGTACGGCTACGGTGCGGCTCCCATCCCGGAACCGAGCGTTCTAGCGTTGACGGGTTTGGTGTTTCTGGGTTTTAAGCGTCGGCGTTAGGGGCGCAGGGATCGGGCGGTTTTCACAAGTGTGATGGATAACAACTCCTTCTGGTCTAATTTGTTTGATATTCAATTCCCCGCCCCCATGAAAACCGTCATTCCATCAGCTTTGATCGTCGCCGCTGTTGCGTTTGTTACCGCCAGCCAAGCAGCAACTGTTGCCACGTCTATCACTCCCTACCGTTCCCTTGCCGACAGCCCGTGGTATCAAGCAGTGGCAGGAGGGGACGCTCTAGCGTTTTATTCGCACACCTGAGATGACTGCGACCCAACCGGCATCGGAACTCTGCCGGATGGGTTTGGAGTTTACGAGGATTTTGAGAACTGTGTCACGCCTTGGATGACCGCTGCGGGTGCCGAGGCAGATGGCCAATGGGGCGTTGACGCTGACGATGGCGCTATTGATGGGCAAGCTTTTGGAAACGCGTTGTCATCGACTAATGTACCCGTGACGAACGGCTTTACGCTTAATTTCATTCCTACTACCGACGGGAAACTTCCTCAGTGGTTTGGTTTCGTTGGAGTGTCCGATCCCAATACCGCGGCATCGATCCAAATTTTGGGAGTTGGAGGAAGTTTGATTGAAAGCATCCAACTTAGTGCGCTTCAGGCAGCCATTAACCAAAATCCTTATCGGGTAAAGTTCCAAGGTTTCATCGTGGGGCAGGAAATCAGTGCGGTCCGTTTTGTGAACGGCATTGCAATCGACCATTTCCAATACGGCTATGGAGCCGCCCCCATTCCAGAGCCAGCAAGTCTAGGGTTGCTTGCAGGAGGTGTGTTTTTGGGGTTGCGGCGGCGGCGTTGAGTTGGTCCAACTCTCCACCCACCGATGAAAGTTGATCCGAGTTTGCCGCTGGTATTGTTGCGACGCAAATCTACATCCCCGCTTCCAGCATGGCTCAATCCGTTGTCACTATCACCGCCTCAAGCATCAATTTGAAAGCCACGTTATGGGAAATCTCGCGAACACAACACGCTTATAATCATCCGCTTCAAACAGCACACCGATTTGGCCATCGGGGAGGCGGGTGGGGACGCTGTAGGCAAATTTCCCGGGCCAGAGTTCGCGTTTGATGGGGAAGGTGGCGCCGTCGTCGAGGCTGAGAGAGACGGTGCCGTGGTCGCGCTGGGTGCTGTCGGGGCCGATGTGGAGGATTTTCCCCAGGCCTTGGCCGTCGTCGAAGGAGTAGCGGAGGAGGCCGGCCATGCAACTGGGATCGCGGAGGTCGGGGAGGTCGGTGATGGGGGACCAGGTGGCGCCGCCGTCGGTGCTGAGGGCAGTTTTGCGGACTTTGGCTCCGGCGAACTGGCGGCTGCTGAGGCGGACGCGGCCATCGTTGAGTTCGACCATTTGGACTTCGTTGATCTGGCTGCGATTTTCGACAAAGGCTCCGGGGACGTCTGCACCGTATTTCCAGGACTTGCCGGCGTCATCACTGAAGACGGCGAAATTCTGCCACTGGCCGTAGGGGCCTTCGTTGAAAGGAATGAGGAGTCGGCCCTTGTGTGGACCGCGGGTGAGTTGGATGCCGATGCCCGGGCCGCTGCACGTGGTGGTGGCCCGCTCTGGGCGTTTGGTGGTGGAGGTGATATCGAGAGGAGGGGTCCAGGTGAGGCCATCGTCGTCGGACCAGACGATGAGGTTGCGGTAAATATTTGGACCTTCCAGGCCGGTGGCGATTTCCTTGCTGTGCTCATTTAAATGGGCGGGGATCCGCTGGAACATGAGGAAAATGCGCCCGCTCTGCTGCTCGACGACGGCGGTGGGGTTGTTGAGTGAGTTTGCACCATCATCGTGGATGAGTTTGCGGGCACTCCAGGTCCTTCCCCCGTCGGTGCTGCGTTTGGAGATGATGTCGTTCTCCGACTGGTCATTGAGTTTTTTGCGGCCTTCCGCAAAGACGAGCACGCTCCCTTGTTTCGTGGTGATGACCGAGGGAATGCGAATGGCGGGATAGCCGTCCGTGGCTGGCACAAAAACATCGATGAATTCCGGCTCCTGGGCTGCGAGGCGGTGGAGCGCGATGAGCAGGAATACGAGGACTTTCATGGTGCGGAAGGATGCGTCAGGAGACCTGGTCTTATCCCGCGTTCACTGGAGAGTCCAGGGTGCACGAGCCGAGTGGAAAGTCCGCTCCCAATGACCTCCTTTGAGGTTGCAGAAGCACAAATTCGAGCAGACCGATTAGTGGTCGCCGGAACCCACCTTGAGGTAACGGTAGTAAACCTCAAGCATCAGGGTGCACATGCACGTGCGGTAGATGGTGGCATCGGGGCCTGCGGCGGCGCTGGTGGCGGCGTTATCGTTGCCGGTTTCCACGGAGTAAGAGCCATCGGGGTTTTGGTTCTTGAGGAGCTGGTCCCGGAATTGTTTGTTCCAAAATTCCCATTCCTTGCCGCCCTTTTGGAAGAAGGCCTGTGTGTTGTAATACCAGCAGTAAAGATTGGCGTTTTTCTTCCAGTCACAGGGATCCTTTTCAAATTCATTTTGGAGGAATCGCAGTCCCTTGTTGGCTCCGCTGGCGCTGCCGCCTGCAAGTGTCTGCATGCCCAGCACGCCGATGCCGGTCATGGTATACTGGCTGTAGGCCTCCCCGCGCTTGGTGCTGTTGCCAATGCCGCCATCGGCGGTCAGACGACTCTCCAGAAAATCGGAAACCTTCTTGGTGGATTTTTCCAATCCCGCGATCTTCAGATTGGTATGCTTGGCCGCCTTGAGCGCCTGGAACTGCCATCCCGTAACCGAGAGATCTCCCGGGCCCTCGCGGAAATAGTGAGGACTATTACCGCCGTAGGACCAGCCACCATTCGGCGTTTGATGCTCAATGATGATTTCCACACCCTTCTGGAAGGCTTCCCGCAGGCCGGGCAACTCCTTCTTGCCGAGCTTGGAGAAGGAATAGGTCTCGCCCATGGCGTAACAACCGATCCCATGCTCGTAAACGCAGAAAATCTGCCCGAGATTGTCGGTGAAGAAACCCTGATTTTTCGCAGCGGTGTCCAGAAGGAAAGCCACCCCATTGGTGACATTCTGGCCATAGAAGGGGCTCTCGGGCGTTTCGCAGTGACCGTAATAACAAAGCAGTGCCAGACCCGTCATGGCGGTGCGGTGGGCGGTTCCCCAGGCCCCGTTGGACGCCTGCTGGGTCTTCAACCAGTCGAGCGCCTTGATCACCGCCTTTTCGCAATCCTCGTTGCCGCCATTCTCGCGCATTTTCTGAGCCCGTTCCTGCGGAGAACAACGGCTGCGCATCAGCGCTGGCAGGTTGCCCACAAAGCCAATGCCATTGCCCGGGCCCACGCCCTTGCCGAAGCCATCGCCAAACTGACCCCCACGGCCCTTGCCGCGAATGCCGCCTTCACCGCCGCCCATGCCACCCGCTGCCGGCATGGCGAATCCGGAAATGGAAGTATCCATCGTCGTGGTCTGCACGTCCGGCAGCGTCACCGTCGAAGTGCTCACCTTCGCGGCAATCCGCGACTTCGGCTGGCTCATGCTCACAGATTTGCGCTTGTTGGCCATCTTGGCCACGTTGGATTTACCACCACCGCCGCCGCCCGGCAGGAAGTCCACGACTTCCTCCTTCTTCTTGTCGATGGCGAATTTGATCAGGAACAACGCGATGAGAATGAAAATGATGTGCACCAGCAGGCTCATGGCCAGCGATCCGCCGCCGATGCGTTTCCAATACGGCTCCTTCTGCCGCGGCGCGTAGGTGGCAAACTCCTGACCCTCGGCACCAAAGGCATCGGCCCCGAATTCCCCAAACTGGTGGGGATCATGTCCGTGTTGCTGGGAGGGATCGGGAAATTGATTTGGGAACTGGTTCATAAAGGAAATAGGGTGAGGGTGCCGATTGTGCGCTACTTGACCCCAACGCGGCAAGACAAATATCCTTAGGCTTATTTCTCAAAATTCTTTCCGTGGGCACTCCCACCATCCATCCGCCCCCGCTCAGACAAAATTTTCCACCGTCATCCCGACGCTTGTGAAATTTTTCACAAGTTCCTGTTGCCGCCCCTACCCTGTGTGCTATACCGACGCTCCCTATTTCAAAATTTGCAGTCCCAATGGGCTGCTTTGACCACGCTTCGCCCCTTTCTTTTATATGAGCAACATCGGCAAAATTGTCCAAATCATCGGTCCTGTTCTGGATGTGGATTTCTCCGCATCCGGCAGCCTCCCCGCCATTTACAACGCGTTGGAAATCAACTTCGAAGTCGGTGGCAAGTCCAACAAACTCATCTGCGAAGTCCAGCAGCATTTGGGTGACGGATGGGTGCGCGCGGTGGCCATGAGCACCACGGAAGGTCTCAAGCGCGGCGTGGATGTGATCGACACCGGCGACGGCATCACTGTTCCCGTCGGCGAGGAAGTGCTCGGCCGAATTTTCAACGTCACTGGCGACCCCATGGACGACCAGCCGGCCCCCAAGACCACCAAGCGTTACGCCATTCACCGCCCCGCTCCCCCACTGACCGAGCAGGACGTTTCCTCAACAATTCTTGAAACAGGCATCAAGGTCATCGACCTCATCTGCCCGTTCACCAAGGGTGGTAAAGCCGGCGCCTTCGGTGGTGCGGGCGTGGGCAAGACCGTCGTCATTCTCGAACTCATCAACAACATCGCCAAGGCGCACGGTGGTTTCTCCGTCTTCGCCGGGGTGGGTGAGCGGACCCGTGAGGGCAATGACCTTTATCATGAAATGATCGAGTCCGACGTCATCAAGGTCGAGAAAAACGGCCACGACCTCGTCAAGAACGAGAAGGGCGGCTACAACACCCTGCCAGGCTCCAAGGTCGCGCTCGTTTACGGTCAGATGAACGAGCCCCCGGGCGCCCGTCTCCGCGTCGCCCTCTCCGCGCTCGCCATGGCCGAATATTTCCGCGATGAAAAAAACCAGGACGTGCTCCTCTTCGTGGACAACGTCTTCCGTTTCTCCCAGGCCGGATCCGAAGTTTCCGCCCTCCTCGGCCGGACGCCCTCCGCCGTGGGTTACCAGCCCACGCTGGCCGCGGAAATGGGTGCCATGCAGGAACGCATCACCTCCACCAAGTCGGGCTCCATCACCTCCGTGCAGGCCGTTTACGTCCCTGCCGATGACTTGACCGACCCCGCCCCCGCCAACACCTTCGCCCACCTTGACTCCACCGTGGTGCTCGAGCGTTCGCTCGCGGAACTCGGCATTTATCCTGCGGTGGATCCCCTCTCCTCCGTATCGAAGGCCCTCGCGCCGGAAATCGTCGGAGAAGAACACTACCGCGTCGCCCGTGGCGTCCAGCGCGTGCTCCAGCGCTACAAGGACCTCCAGGACATCATCGCCATTCTCGGCATGGATGAACTCAACGACGACGATAAACTCACCGTTTACCGCGCCCGGAAAATCCAGAAATTCCTCAGCCAACCATTCGCCGTGGCGGAAATCTTCACAGGCGTGCCTGGTGCCTACGTCTCCGTCAAGGACACCGTCAAAGGCTTCGGCGAAGTGCTCGACGGCAAATGGGACCAGGTTCCGGAAGGCAATTTCTACATGAAGGGCGGCATCGATACCGTCAAGAAGGACTAGCCGGATGGACGATTGATGATCGCGGATTGAAGATTCTGGCCCCGCGCCTGCCCATTTCGAAATCATCAATCCCAAATCATAAATCCTCAATTTCCCATGCCTCTCAAACTCGAAATCGTCACTCCCGAAGCCAGGATCTTCTCTGATGAGGTCACCACCGTTGTCCTGCCGGGATCGTTGGGGGAAATGGGCGTGCTGCCAAATCACGCCCCCATTGTTACCGCGCTGCTCCCGGGCGAACTGCGCTTCACCAAGGACAATGTGACCACCGAGATGGCCATCGGCGAGGGCTTCGTGGAAGTCACCGGCTCCACCGTCAAGGTCCTCACCGACCTCGCCGTCAGCGAAGCCGGCATCGATGAGAGCACCGTGCAGGCCGCTCTGGACCGCGCCCAGGCCCGCATGAAGGACGCCGCCCTCATGGGTGCGGAGGAGATCGCCGCCGTCGAGGCCAGCATCGCCAAATCCCTCGTGCAGCTCAAGCTCAAGCGCAAACGCCGCTCGCTCTAATCCGGCCCGCCGCCTAGTCGCCATCCCTAGCCGGACCCTCGGAACTCTCCCGCTCCCATTGGAATTCTCGCCTTCGCACTTGCGCGCCGTGCCGGAAACATTTACCTAATAGCCGGATTTTTTTCCCATTTCCCTCCCGTTTCCGAGCGCATGAAATTCCTCATTTACCTGTTGGTCATTATCGTTGCAGCCATTGCAGGTTACATCTTCCAACCCGGCATCTTCAAATTCGGAGAGAATCTCCGCCCGCAAAAAATCGTCGTCATCCTCACTCCCGAGGAAAAACAACGGCAAAAAATGCGCGAGGACGCCGCCCCCAAACACGACATCGCCGAGACCCGCGAACTCATGGACAAGCTGAAGGAATCCATGGCGGACCCCAACAAGACCAATCCCAACGTCGTCGCCGTCACCCCCACGCCCGCCACCGGGGACGAGATCGATAAAAAATACCCCCTTCCCAAACTGCGCAAGATCGAGGAAATCACCAAGGACTGGACCTACGTCCCCTCCCGCGCCTTCCCCCGCAAGGTCAAATCCAAGCTCCCCATCGATTTCCAAGTCGCCGCCGGCAAGACCACCCTCCCCCCTGGATCCGACCTCACCGCCTTCTCCCTCGAGGGTGGCATGATGACCGTGGCGCGCTCGGAATCCGACCCCATCAAAGTCACCGTCACCCTCGCCAGCACGGACTTTCAGGAGACCATGACCCGCCTCTACAACGCCTATGTGGAGAAACGCACCGCTGATGTCATGAAAGCCCGCGACAACGCCCGCTTCAAACGCGACAACCCCGCCCCGCCGCCCCCGCCCGAGGACCAGCAGACCAAACTCGCCGGCCCCAGACCCTCCACCGATCAGGATGGCAAGGTCGACCTCATGCTCAAGAGCATTCTCGCCCAGGAAGTCACCGAGTTCAAAGGCACCAACATCCAAAGCTGGGGACCCATCGAGTTCGAAGCCGAGGGCACCAAGGGCTTCTGGACCTGCACCATCGTCGTCCGCATGTCCACCATGTTCGGCGAAGTGGATACCGACATCACCGCCTACATGGCCAATGGCAAGGTCACCAAATGGATCTTCGAGGGCTCCAAGGAACCCGTGAACTGATGGGCCCTCCCCACGGCTCCGCCTGAAATGTCGCACCCTCCCTCCACCATCGGCATCCTCGGCCTAGGCCTCATCGGCAGCCGCATTGCGGAAATCTACCGCTCCGCCGGTTGCACCGTCCACGTCTGGAGCCGCACCCCGCGCTCCATCGCAGGATTTCTCCCCTCCCCGCGCGAGGTCGCCTCCGCTTCGGACATCATCCAGCTTTTCGTCCTCAACGGCGCCTCCCTGCTAGATGCCATCCGCGACATGGCACCGGTCCTCACCCCGCGCCATCTCATCGTCAACTCCGCCACCGTTCCCCTCGCGGATACCCTCTCCGCCGCCTCTCTCGTCCGCGCCACCGGCGCCGCCTTTCTCGATGCCCCCTTCACCGGCAGCCGCGATGCCGCCGCCGCCGGACAACTCGTCTATTATCTGGGCGGTTCCGACGAAGCCATCGCCCGCGCCCGCCCCCTCCTGGAAATTTCCTCCAAGGAAATCATGCCCTTCGGCGCCATCGGCGATGCCACCGTCCTCAAGCTCGCCACCAACATGGTCTCGGCCGCCACCCTCCAGGTCCTCGCGGAGGCCTTCGCCCTCACTGCCGCCGCCGGCGTCGCCCCGGAGAAACTCCGCACCGCCCTCGAAGGCAATGCCAACTGCTCCGGCCTCATCCGCATGAAATCCGCCTCCATCCTCAGCCAGGATTTCACCCCCCATTTCTCGCTCAAAAACATGCTCAAGGACGCCCGTTTCGCCCAGGACCTCGCCGTCCTCCACCACCTCGACCTCCCCGTCCACCGCACCGCCACCCAATGCATGGACGCCCTGGACCAATCCGGCCACGGCGAAAAAGACTTCTCCGTCCTCGCCAAAAAATATTTATAACCCCCCATCGGTCTTTACTCAAAGATTGGTGATTGGTAAGAGGAAGAACTTGCCTCTCGGTCACTTCAACAATCAACAATCAACAATCGTCACTCACCAATCACTGCGCCCTAAGGATAAACTGCGCGGCGATCCACTGTCCAAAATTCCGCCGTGAGGCCAGAGCTAAAAAGACTTTTCCATCCTCGCCAGCAAATATTTATAACCCTCCATCGGTCTTTACTCAAAGATTGGTGATTGGATTGACGATTGACGAGCGTTGATTTTTGAATTTTGATGGGGCCTGCGATGACACCCCAAATTCTCGAAGAAAGGCTGATTGATTTCGCTGTCATCATCGTCAGTGTTGTCGAAGCTCTGCCGAATTCCAAGGCTGGCAACCACATCGCAAACCAATTAATTCGGTCCGGCACTTCTCCCGCTCCCAATTATGGCGAAGCACAAAGCGCAGAATCCCGCAAAGACTTCATCCATAAGATGAAAATCTCCCTGAAAGAGCTCCGCGAAACCATGGTCTGGCTAAAAATCATCGCCCGCAAACACCTCAGCCATTGCGAAGAGATACCAAAAGCCATTGCCGAGTGCAATGAACTAATCGCCATCTTCGTGAGCAGCACAAAAACCGCCGACGCAAACAGGCGTTAATCCCTCAAAAATCAAAAATCATCAGTCGATAATCACCAATCAAATCCTGAAGAGCCCTCAACAATCATCAATCAAATCCCGGAGAGCCCTCAACAATCAAAAATCATCAGTCGATAATCATCAATCAAATCCTGAAGTGCCCGCCCCCCAACATCCCATCCTCCGAGCCCAGCTAAGCTAGCGCCCCCGCCCCCTCCTCCGCCCTCATGCGCATCCTCTCAGCCATGTCCGGCGGCGTTGACAGCAGCGCCGCCACCGCCCTCCTGCTGGAGCAGGGCCATCAGGTCGTGGGCGCTTACATGAAGAACTGGATCAATGAGGAAAACATCCTCGGCGACTGCCCGTGGCAGCAGGACATCGAGGACGCCCGCGCCGTCGCCGACCGCCTCGGCATTGAGTTCCGCGTCGTCAACCTCATGCGCGACTACCGCGCCCGCGTCGTCGAATACCTCCTCGCCGGATATCAAAATGGCATCACCCCAAATCCCGATGTCATGTGCAACCGCGAAATCAAATTCGGCGTCTTTCTCGACTACGGCCTGGAAAATGGCTTCGAAGCCATCGCCACCGGCCACTACGCGCAGACGCAGCGCCTTGCGGATGGCTCCACGGACATCCTCTGCGGTGCCGATCCCAACAAGGACCAGACGTATTTCCTCGCTCTCCTCCAGCAGCACCAGGCCCGCCACGCCCACTTCCCCATCGGCCACCTTCTCAAGCCCGCAGTCCGCGCCCTCGCCGCGAAATATGACCTCCCCAACGCCGCCAAGAAGGACAGCCAGGGCATTTGTTTCATCGGCCAGGTGAAAATGGCGGATTTCCTCCGCGCCTTCGTCCCGGATGACCCAGGCGAGATCATCGATACCACCGGCAAAGTCCTCGGCACCCACCGCGGCCTCCATCTCTATACGCTCGGCCAGCGGAGGGGCTTCGGCGTCGCCTCCCCTGTTTATAAAGTCGCCTACGTCGTCGTCGATAAACGTCCCGCCACCAAACAACTCGTCGTCACCCTCGAACAACCAGACGCCCCGCTCCTCTATGCCACGCGCTGCCGTGTCACTTCCGTCACTTCCATCAACACTCCCTGCCCATGGCCCGGCCCGCTCAGCGCCCGTCCTCGCTACCGCTCCCCTGCAGCCCCTTGTTCCATTGAAGTCATCGACCCCACCACCCTCGATGTCACCTTCCATTTTCCGCAGCGCGCCCTCGCTCCAGGCCAAATTTGCGCCTTTTATCGCGAAAATATTCTCCTCGGAGGCGGAATTTTCTCATCCGTGACCCATTAATTCCCTTTTTTTACCCCCTCCCGACCCCGTCAAAACCCCTTCAAATCAACAATCCGGCTTGGACATCCGAAAAATTCGTCCGTTCATAATTTTTTTCTTGTCTTTTTTGAACAAATTTCGCAGGATTGTTCGTTGACTGAAAAAAAATACCCCTGCTCCACCTAAATTCGCTTTCCTCATTTCCATTTTCGCTTTTCATCGACCCACTCTCAATCACCCACCAATCCGACTTATGAAACTAACTCAACTCATCCCATTCGCCCTCCTGGCGTTTACACCTCTGGCCCTCGCGGTGCCTTTTTGGAATAGTAACGGAACCGGCGGTGGTGACTGGGGGAATTCCGCAAGTTGGACACCCTCTGGTGTTCCAGACACCTACGCCGTCCCCGTCCTCCCTGAAGATCAGGATGTGAACATCAACACCGGCGACACCATCGACTACAGGGCCGAGACCACCACGCCTCCCACCACGCCAATTACGAACTATGCGCCGACGTTGGTTACCCCTCCTCCTACATCCATCACGGCATTCGCTGACAGCATCGCAAATCCCGGTGTTGAAACAGATGTGGCGTCCGTGGGCCACGGCATGATTACTGGTGAAACCGTGACCATCTCCGGAACCACGAACTACGACGGCACCTATACCGTAACCGTCATCGATGCGGATAATTTCACCATCCCGGTGGTTTTTGTAGCGGATGACGCTACGGGTTCGGCTCAAGGACCTGACGATGCGGTGATCACCGTGACCAGCACCGCTCACGGCCTCACCAACGGCGACACCGTTGCCATTTCTGGTGCCACGGAGCCGACCTACAACGGGTCTTTCCTCGTGGCCAACGTCACAGCCAATACTTTTGAAATTTCCGTAACTCCCGTCCCCGGTGCACCAGGAGATGGGGACGCCCAGGCCCCGAACATTGTTGGTCCTCCTCCAAGCAGCCTCCCAGACCTCGGTCTCGGAGCCGGGGGTTTTGCCATCTCTAATGGCAACGTAGTTACCGTCGCGGGCGGAACGCTCGCTCAGACTACCATGCCCAACGAAATGCGGATTGGCGAAGGTTCAGCGGCCATATTACTCCCTGGTGGCAGCGGCGTCGGTGCCATGTATGTCAACTCCGGCGGCACTGTGGACACCGGGGCCGCCTTGGCCTTGGTTGTGGGATCGGACTTCACATCGGTTGGAGCAGGCGACGGCTTCCTCTCCATCGATGATGGAACTGTCTTCCTTGGCGCGGGCGCGGCTCTCGGTGGCTTCGGCGTCGGAACCGACTTCAGCTTGGGCGCAGTGAACGTGGGTGATGGCGTGATTAGTGCGCCTGTTGCGGTTGTCAATTATACAGGAACCCTGGTAACGCCTCCTTCCAGTGGCATCACCAGTTATGCACCAACTCTCGTGACACCTCCTCCCACGGCCATCACTGCCTTTGCGGACAATGGTGGGGTAGCCACAGATGTCGCATCTGCGGGTCACGGTATGATGACAGGAGAGTCCGTCACCATCTCTGGAACGACAAATTATAACGGAGTTCATGTCGTCACGGTCATCGATGCCAACAATTTCACCATCCCGGTGCTTTTTCTTGGAGATGACGCCACCGGATCGGCTCAAGGTCCCGACGATGCCGTCTCGCCGCTTATCGTCACTAGTTCCGGTCATGGACGCACCACGGGTCAAACGGTGGTTATTACCGGATCCACAAATTACGATGGACCCCACGTTGTCACCGTTGTGGACGTAGATACTTTCACGATTCCGACTGCCTTCATCGCCAATTCAATGGCTGGCAACGCACAGGGTCCCGACTACGGCATTACTCCCGTCAATGTCGAGGCCACAGGCCACGGACTGACCACAGGCCAGACAGTCGTCATTTCCGGCTACGGTGGAGATCCTACCTACAATGGTTCCCATGTCGTCACGGTCATCGACCCGGACAATTTCACCATCCCCATCAATTACGTGGACAACGATGCCACCAAAGGCAGCGCTCAAACTCCAGCAGGGACGGCTGTGCTGGACCTCGCCACCAATAATATCCAGTCCGGCATCGGCTTTGACAACCCACTCACCGGCGCTCCAGATCCCGGAACCGGCTCCCTGACGGTGTTCTCCGACGGCACGGTGAACTTCGGCAGCGCCGACGTCAACGTCGGTGAAGGCGGCGGAAACGGGACCATGATCGTCAATGCAGGCGGCACCGTCAACGGCGGCACCGGAGCCATCATCGTCGGTGATGGGACCGGTAGCGTGGGTGCTTTCAGCAGCGCGGGTGTTGTAAACACCAGTGGCGACGTTCTTGCTGGTCGCAGCGGCTCAATCGGAAACAGCGTTGCCGTCACAGGCGGATCCGCCAGTATCCGGACGTTCGTGGTCGGCAGATCCGGCGGCTCAGCCACCGCCACCGTCGATGCATCCACCTTGACCCTCAAAAACATCGCCGGAGTCGGGCAGTCCATGGTCGGTGATGACGCAGGCAGCGTCGGAAGCGTTTCCGTAGGCGCAGGCGGTCTTCTCGATGGCCAGTCCCACCAGGATTTCCAAGTCGGCCATGAAGGCGGCACCGGAACCCTGAACGTCACCGGCGGCGGTCAAATGAACCACAACTGGTGGCTCAACATCGCCCGCAGCGGCGGCTCTAGTGGCACGGTCCTCGTGGACGGCGCAGGTTCCAAAATCCTCCTTGATGGCGGCGGCGACATCCACATGAACGTCGGCGAAGACGGAACCGGTCTCATGACCATCTCCAACGGCGGTATCGTGGACCATGACAACGCAGACCCCTACCGCACCTTCGTCGGACGCAACAACGGCAGCAACGGCACCCTCAATGTCCAATCCAATGGCGCTCTTTACACCACGGAGTTCTTCGCAGGAACGGGCAACGGCGGCAATGGCCTCGTAAACATCAACAGCGGTGGTCTCGTCACTGCCGACCAATGGATGGCCATCGGCCAGGGCGTTGGTTCCGTGGGTGTCGTCAACATCGACGGTGCCGGCTCCAAACTCCGCCACTACGCTGACCTCCGTGGTCGCAACAGCGGTGGCGGCGGCGACAACCAGGTCGGCCAGGATGGTGGCACAGGGACCATCAACGTCACCAACGGAGGCACACTGGAACTCGGATGGTGGCTGAACATCGCCCGTGCCCCGGGTTCCACAGGCCACGTCAATGCCGATGGTGGTAATATTCTCATGGATGTCACTGGAACCATCGGCGGTGGCGGTCCCCGCGTGAACGTCGGTGAGGACGGCGTCGGGACGATGGACCTCATCAACAACTCCCTGCTCCAAGTTGGCACCAACGCCTATGCAGGCGGCAACGGTGGTCGCGAGTTTTATGTAGGTCGCAACAGCGGTTCCAACGGTCTCCTCAACGTAAATACGAATTCCGAAATCCACGCCAACGGCGATTGGGCCTTCATTATCGGCCAAAGCGGCACCGGCGTCGTCAACGTGGACGACGGCGGTAAAATCTTCTCCAACAACTGGCTGGTTATCGGTAATGAAGCCGGATCTGTCGGAACGCTGAACATCAATGAAACAAATTCCGGCGGTTCTTTGGTCGATGCAGGCGGACCCACCACCAATGAAGGCCGCGTTATCGTTGGTAGAATCGGTCAGGCCACTCTCAACCAGTCTGCCGGGATCGTGCGCGCCGACAACTGGATCGCCATCGGTCTCGATACCCCAGGCGAAGGCACCTACAACCTCAATGGTGGAAGCATTCACTCCGTTGAGCCCAATGCTGGAGACCGTAACATCATCGTTGGTAACAACGGAAAAGGAACGCTGAACATCAACATCGGTGATCCGACCCTCAATCCCGTCGTGATTTCCAACGGTGGCCTGGATCTGACCTGGGCTCCCACCGGCGGTAACGGCACCATCAACTACTTCAACGTAGCTGGATCCGATGGTGGGCGGGGCACGGTCAACATTGACCTCCCCAACGGCACTGATATCATCCAAACCCGCGAACTCTATGCAGGTTGGAACGGCAACGCCGGTCTCGCCGTCGCCGACACCAATGGCACGATCAACATCAACAAAGGAACCCTGGTCACCAACGAATGGGTCGAAATCGGACGCGGTGGTCCGAATGCGGGCGGCACCGGAACCGTCAATGTTAACGGACCCGATTCCCGTTGGGAACGCGGCACCGTCGGCATCGGCGTCGTCAAGGACATGAATATCTCCACCGGCGACGGCGCTCAGCGTGGCGAAGGTTTCCTCAACGTCACAGGCGGAGGCACCGTCAACCAAAACTGGTGGATTAATTTGGCCCGCCAAACCAACGCCGTCGGACATGTCACTGTCTCGGATCCAGGATCGACTATCAACATGGTGGATGCTCACCTGCAGCCGCACCCCATCGACCCCAACCGCGGTGGTGATGGCAACTCGCAGCTCAACGTGGGTGAAAGCGGCACCGGCACTCTGGACATCCTCAATGAGGGTGTCTTCAACCACAACATGGACCATGGCGGTGGTGAGGTATGGATCGCTCGCAACGGCGGTTCAAAAGGCACCATGATCGTGGACGGTTCGGGTTCCGCCTTCAACTCCAAAGGCCGCGAATTCCGCATCGGCAACGATACCAACAATGGTGCGGTGCTCAACATCCAGAATGGCGGCGTCGTCAACTTTACGAGCACCAATGAAGCAGGAGCCATCGTCAATGGTAACTTCGGTATGGCCCAAAACAACGGTGCCACCGGTGTCATTAACATGGACGGCGGACAACTCAATATCGCCGCCTGGTCGCTCTTCGGAGCTTGGGAGGACAATGCCGGTGCATCCGTCGCGACCATCAATATGATCAACAGCTCTCTCAATATCACCGAGGCAGTGCCCGGCGAACAAGGCCGTCTCCTCTGGGGCCGCCGCGGCACGGCCACCATCAATCAGGACGGCGGAAGCTTTTATGCGCAGGATTGGGCGGTCCTCGGGGTCGAAGACGGCGGCCGTGGTTACTGGAATATGTCCAATGGCGCCACTGCCCAGCTCGACAATGAACTCGTCCTCGGCCACGGTGGACCCACCGCAATCGGCGCAGTCAGCATCGACTCCTCCATCATGACCGTCAACGGCTGGACCAACCTGGGACGCGATGGGGCTGGCACCGGAACCATCAATGTTTCCAACACCGGACAATTCCGCCACCTCATCCCCAACAGCGGCGACATGCTCATCGGATGGAACAACGGTATCGGCAATGTCAACATCGACAACGGCACCATGTATCAAAGCTGGTGGACACGCCTCGGCTTGGACCCCGGATCCTCCGGAAATATGCTCATCGATAACGGCGGTACCTTCATCGGTGGTCTCCGCGTAGCCGACGGCTTCACTGCCGTAGAAAAAGGCGGCGGCCATTTCCGCATCGGTGAAAACGGCACCGGTTCCGCCACCGTGCAAAATGGTTCGCTGCTCTACCACCAAGGAACCGAGTTCCGCATTGCCACTGACAACGGAGTTGGCACGCTCAACATCGACGGATCCGTGGTCGACTTCCGCTCCATGAACGATGATGGCACCTTGGCCGGCGGCAACTTCGGCCTCGCGGAAAATAACGGCACCGCCACCCTCAACATGACCGGTGGTCTGCTCAACGTCTCCGGTTGGTCGCTCTTCGCCGGTTGGAATCAGGTGACATCCAAAGCCACCATCAACATGACCGACAGTATCATCAACCTCGGTGCCCCTGCTGTGCCAGGGGGATGGGGTGAAGGACACCTGTTCTTTGGTGATGTCGGCACCTTCGCTTCCGGCGGTGGTTCCACCCTCAATCAGGAAGGCGGAACGATTGCCGCCAGCGGCTGGAGCGCGATCGGTCGCGAACGCGGCGGTGATTCCCTCTACAACCTCGGCGTCAACGGTGGCGGCGGTGTCATGACCGTCGGTGGTCCAGGTGGCAATGAACTCTATGTCGGACGCCAGAGCCACGGCACCATCAACATGGGCCCTGGAACCAGCATCACTGCAGTAAACGTGATCAACATGGCGCAGGAAACATCCCCAACCACGCCATCAACTGGCACAATCAACAACGACGGTGGCTCGGTTACCGTCGGCGGTGAATTCAACGTCGGTCGCAACGGTGGACCAGGAAACGTAGCGGTTTACAACCAGTCCGCTGGTTTGTTGACCACCAACGGAGAAATCTTCGTCGGTCGCGACAGCACCATGGGCACTCTCTCCCTCACCGGCGGCCTTGCCCAGGTGAACAGCAACCTCGGCATCGGCATGGGCGGCGGCAGTTCCAACGGCACTGTCAACCTCGACGGTGTGGGCACAGTCATGACCGTCAACGGTTGGACCACCCTCGGCCGTGATACGGGCGGGTCACCAACCCTCGCCAACATGAACGTCACCAACGGAGCCTTGTTCCAACATCTCCCCACCGGCGGCGGCGACTTCCTCGGCGGCTGGCAGAACGGGACCAACACGACGATCAACGTCATCGGTGGCGGTCAGATGATCCAAAACTGGTGGTTCCGCCTCGGCATTGACCCAGGCTCAACCTCCAACATGCTCGTTGATGGACCTGGTTCCAGCTACACCCAGGACACCGGTCGTATCTACGTCGGTGAACAGGGAACTGCTTCGCTCACCATTTCCACCGGAGCCACCTTCACCCAGACCAATGGTGATCAATTCAACGTCGGCGGTAATGATGGCAGCAGCACCGGAAACGGTGACGGCGTCCTCAATATCAGCGACGGAACGGTTTCCACGAACAACTTCATCCGCGTCGGATTTGGTAACACCGCTGCCGATCCTGCAGTAGGTGTGGTCAACTTGACGTCCGGAAGCCTCAGCGCAGGCGGTTGGATCGGCTTCGGTCATGAAGGCGGCAACGGTGTCCTCAACATGAGCGGTGGTGCCATCACCTTCGGCAATGAATTCTACGTCGGCATCGACGACAACGGTCACACTCGCACCACCACGGGCACCGCCACCATCTCCGGCGGTTCCATCACCCAAACCGGCGGCGGCGCTGGTCTTTTCGTCGGACGTTCCGGCGGTAACGGCCTGCTCGATATCCTCGGCATCGACCCCGTCGCCATCACTATCACAAACGAAGCCCACATCGGTCAGGGCGGAGTGGGTGCCGGCGGCAGTGCGGCCGTTGGTGTCATCAATATTAATAACCCAGCCGCCACCATCTCGGTCACAAATGGTTTTTATATCGGCCAGGACGGCGGCACCGGAACAGTGAACCAAAATACCGGAACGGTCAATGAAACCAACCAATGGTTGACTCTGGCTGCTGGCGGCGGAAGCACCGGAACCTACAATTTGGGCGACGGAGCAGTCAATGCCAACTTCATGGAAGTTGGTGCGGACGGCATCGGGACGTTTAACATCAGCGGAGGCACCAGCACAGCGAACCAAGTCACTGTCGGAACCAGAGATACCGGCGTCGGTGTGGTAAACGTCTCAGGCGGCCTGTTCCAATCCAACGGTGCTATCTTCCTCGGAGGAGACCAAAGCGGCGGCAGTGGAACCATCAACTCGACTGGTGGTATCACCCAGGCCGTGTTTATCGAAGCCCACGCCAATGGGGTTGGCTTCCTCAACATGGACGGAGGAACCCTCCGTGCTGGTGCCAATGAAGGAAACTTCCTGCGCAACTTCAATCCTGCCAACAGCGAAATCGGCGGTGGCGGGTTGACGATCGACTCCAACGCCTTCAGCATCACCGCTCAAAACCAATTCGACGGCCCCGGTGCTCTCACGAAAGTGGGCGCTGGAACGCTGAAAGTCACTGGTGACAACCTCTACTCAGGCGGAACCTCCGTCACCGGTGGCAACCTCTACGTCAGCAATGGCGCAGGCAGCGGCACTGGTTCTGGCGACGTCACCGTCACCGGCGCCACCAGCGTCCTCGGCGGCTTCGGCACCATCAGCGGTTCGGTCACTGCCTCAGGCAGCGGTTCTGTCGCCCCCGGCGAGTCCACCGGCGTCCTGAGTGTCGGCACCAACGTCACCTTCTCGGCGACCTCCAACCTCCTGATCGAAATCAACGACGCGGCCACACCGAAGAATGACACCCTGAACGTAACCGGCACGCTCGACGTTACCGGAGCCGCTCTCGTCTTGAACATCACGGGATCCCCCGCCGAGCCGTTCTACATCATCGCCAACTACGGCGTCCTCGTCGGCACCTTCGCCTCCGCGACACCTCCTGTTGGCTATACACTGGACTACGCCTATGGCGGAAACAGCATCGCCCTCGTCTCCAGCGCTGCTGATCCCTACACAACCTGGATCGCCGGCTTCGCAACCGGTGGCCTGGATGCCAAACTGGATGACGCCGACGGCGACGGAGTAGTCAATCTCCTCGAGTTCGCGCTCGGCGGATCCGACCCAACCAACGCCAGCGCAACACCTGACCTCGTTCCAGGCACGGAAACCATCGGACCAGACACCTACTTCACGGCATCGACCCTGATGCGTGTGGGGGGCTTGGCGGGAGTGGTCGGAGTGGGAGCACCCACCAACGCGACTGCCATCGACAACCTGAGATACACGGTTGAAGGAAGCGTTGATCTGACCACCTGGGCAACGGCGATGGAACCAACCACCGTTCCAGGAACGCTACCAGTTGCACCTGCGGGATGGGAATGGACCACCTTCCGTCACGTGGCACCCGTAGCCAGCGGAGACCTCTCGCAAGCTCGGATCAGAGTCGCCAGTCCTTTCTAAGGACCGCAGGTTCCTAAGCGAACCCTAAACCTCACAGAGAGCGGAAGTCCCCGGACTTCCGCTCTTTGCTTTTCCAAGCCCAGTGTCGCGAGAAAATGCCAATGACGCCCCTTGCCCGACAGCAAAATCACTCCTACAAACGGCCATGCCAAAAACCCGCTACCTGACCACAGCCATTGATTACACCAATGCTCCGCCGCACATCGGCCATGCCTACGAAAAGGTGCTGGCGGACGCCTTGGCGCGCTTCGGTCGGTTGTTCGGAAACAAAGTGTTCCTGCTTACGGGGGTGGATCAACACGGACAAAAGGTCCAGCAGAGTGCGGAAAAGTTAAACCTACCACCTGCGCAGTTTGTGGCCGGGGTGACGCAGCATTTCCTGGACCTATGGAAACGTCTGGAGGTGCACTATGATGGATGGGCGGCCACCATGGAGCCCGTGCACCAGCGCGTCGTCCAGTCCCTGCTGCAGCAGCTTTACGACAAGGGTCAAATATATAAACGTTCCACCAAAGGAATGTATTCCGTGCGGCAGGAGCAATTTCTCATGGACCGTGATCGCAACGAGCAGGGGCAATTCGGACCGGAGTGGGGGGAGGTGGAGGAACGCGAGGAGGAAAATTATTATTTCAAACTCAGCGATCACGTTGAGTGGCTGCAGAAATTTCTGGATCAGCATCCCCAGGCAGTTTTCCCAGATGCCCGGATGACGATGCTCAAAAATGCCGTCCAGGACACGGTTGGTCAGGACCTGTGCATTTCCCGGCCCAAAAGCCGCCTCACCTGGGGGATCGAGCTACCGTTTGATAAGGATTTCGTGACCTTTGTCTGGTTCGATGCCCTGACGAATTACATCAGCTTCGCCGGCTACCGGAAGGAGGCATCGAATGCCCAACTGCCAAATTTTGGGGACCTCTGGCCGTGCGATGCGCACATCATCGGCAAGGACATTCTCGTGCCGGCTCACGGCATTTACTGGCTGATCATGCTCCACGCCACGGGCTTCAAGGATGAGGAAATGCCCAAGTTGCTTGTGCATGGATTCTGGAATGTCCGCGGGGAGAAAATGTCCAAATCCCTCGGCAACGTGGTGAACCCGAACGATCTCGCCAACGTGGTGGGCGAGGACGGCCTGCGTTATTACCTGCTGAGCGATATCGCCACTGGCCAGGACAGCGACATCAGCCCCGACCGCGTCATCATGCGCTACCACAGCGACCTCGCCAACGTGTTGGGGAATCTCCTGAACCGGACGCTGAATATGGCGAAAAAATACCTGGATGGAAAAATCCAGGAAACGACTCACAATGACGTTCTGGCCGCAGAATTGCGGTCAGCGGTCGAGGCATTGCCACAACTGACCAAGGACGCCTTGCAGACCTACCAGATTCACAAGGCACTGGCAGCGGCTTGGGAAGTTCTCAACCTGGCCAACACCTACGTCGAAAAAACCGCCCCTTTCAAGCTGGCCAAGGATCCGGCCAATGCCCCGCAAGTGGCGGCAATCATGCGCAACCTGGCGGAGACGATCCTCCACGTTTCCATCCTGATCTCCCCCGTCGTTCCGAAAGCTGCCAGAAATATCCAGCAGCAGCTCGGGTGGGCCTCCGACAAATCCATGACGCTTGCCGACCTGCATTGGGGCCTGCTGCGACCCGGGCACCAGCTCGGGATCGGAACGCCGTTGTTTCCACGGGTGGAGTTGGAGGGGTGAAGTAAGGGGGGAACAGGCTGCAAGCCTGTGGTACGTTTATCGTTGCTGGTTTTGGGAGGGATGCTAGAAATGTTTGGTGTTTAAGCCTCTGAATAAGGATGCGGAGATCGCAAAAAGCCGGAGAAATCTTCCGAGTTGGCAGCAGCTTGGTTGCACCTATTTCATCACCTGGCGGTTGGCTGACTCCGTGCCGGCGTTTCAGCTTAAAGAATGGGAGGCGGCGCACCAAAATTTTCGGGCAGCGCATCCGGAGCCGGATTGGTCGGAGGATACCTGGCAGAAGTATCATTGGCAGATCACCCGGAGGATGGAGGAATATTTGGACGCGGGTTCTGGAGCTTGTGTTTTGCAGGACGGTCGATTGCGGAAGCTCGTGGCCGAGGCGCTGGGCCACTTTGCGGGGAGTCGGTGGGAACTGGGGAGCTATGTGCTGATGCCGAACCATGTGCATGTGTTGCTCACTCCGGGGTTGGAGAACTCGCTTTCGGATATTCTAAAATCCATCAAGCGGCATACATCGCGTGAGCTCAACCGCGCGATTGGGAAAACGGGAACGCCGCTTTGGCAGGAGGAAAGCTTCCACCACGCGGTGAGAAGCGAGGCGCAGTTGCTGAAATTCCAGCAATACATCCGGGCCAACCCAGCCAAGGCCGGATTGGCGGAGGGCACGTTCACCGTCAGCCCGTAACGGCCCAAACGTACCACAGGCTTGCAGCCTGCGTCCACCGCGCAAGGGCCGGGCAAAGGAAAGGGAGAACCATGCATTGGGGCCCAGGCTGCAAGCCTGTGGAACGTAGATGCAAAAACCCCGCCGGCCTTGCGGCGGGCGGGGTTTTCGTGAGGTTTTTGGCTGATGGGCGGGACGCCCATGCCACTATTTGGACTGGCCGGGACGCCATTCTTCGGTGGCGAACTTGAAGGCTTCTTCGAGGCCGACCATGTCCGTGGAGGGACGTAGGGCTTCGAAGGCGGCGGTTTCCCGCTTCAGTTGCTCTTCGTCGTAGCTGGCGGCCTTGATGGAGAGGCCGATGCGGCGCTCCACTTTGTCCACCTTGATGACGCGGGCTTCCACTTCCTGGCCGACCTTGATGATGTCCTTGACGCGGTTGACGTGATCTTCGCTGAGCTGCGAGATGTGGACCAGACCGTCGATGTCGTCCTGAAGTTGGATGAAGGCGCCAAAGCTGGCGATCTTCGTCACGGTGCCCTTGACCAGATCACCAACGTGGAATTTGTCGTCAATGCCGCTCCAGGGATCGCCCTCAAGCTGCTTGCAGCCGAGACTGATCCGTTGGTTGGCCTTGTCGATTTCCAGCACGATGGCTTCCACTTCGTCGCCCTTCTTGAGGGTTTCGGAAGGATGGTTGATCTTGCGGGTCCAGGAGAGGTCGGAAACGTGCACCATGCCGTCGATGCCTTCCTCCATTTCCACGAACGCACCGTAGGCGGTGAGATTGCGGACCTTGCCTTTGACCTTGGTGCCGATCGGGTAACGGTTGTCAATGTCATCCCAGGGATTGCTGTCGAGCTGGCGGACGCCGAGGGAGATTTTCTGCTCCTCCTTGTTGATGCCGAGCACGACGGCCTGGATTTCCTGGCCGATGGTGAGCACGTCGGAAGGACGGGCGATGCGTTTGGTCCAGGAGAGTTCGGAAACGTGGATGAGACCTTCGACACCCTCGTCGATTTCGGCAAAGGCGCCGTAGGCCACCAGCTTGCTGATGACGCCCTTGACGTGCGTGCCGATTGGGTAGCGGGCTTCGATGTTTTCCCAGGGGTTCTTCTGCATCTGCTTGATGCCGAGAGAAACGCGTTCCTTCTCCTTGTTGACGTCGAGGATCTGCACCAGGAGGTGCTGGCCGATGACGAGGACTTCGGAAGGATGGTTCACGCGGCCCCACGACATGTCCGTGATGTGCAGCAGTCCGTCCATGCCATTGAGGTCCACGAATGCACCGAAGTCGGTGATGTTCTTGACCACGCCGTCGACCTTGTCGCCAATCTTGACGGTGTCGAGGAAGCGCTGGCGCTGTTCGGCGCGTTCGGCTTCGATGACTTCGCGGCGGGAGAGCACGATGTTTTTGCGATCGTCGTTGATCTTGACGATTTTGAATTCGTAAACATTGCCGACGTATTCGGTGAGGTCCTTCGGCGGGATGATGTCGATCTGGCTGCCGGGGAGGAATGCCTCGACGCCGACGTTGACCATGAGACCACCCTTGACGACGGCCTTGACCTTGCCTTTGACCAGTCCGCCTTCCTGGAAGACCTTGACGATCTTGTCCCAGTTTTGTTTGTGGGCGGCCTTTTCCTTGGAGAGGACGACCATGCCCTCGTCATTTTCGAGTTTCTCAAGGAGGACTTCCACTTCATCGCCGACCTGGATGTCATCATCCTCGAACTCGGCGGCGGGGATCACGCCTTCTGATTTGTAGCCGATGTCCACAAGAATCACCTGCGGTTTGATGTCGATGATCGTCCCACGGACGATGCTGTTTTCACGCAGGTCCTTGTGACGTGCGTTGATTAATTCCCAAAGTTGGGCACTCATAATTGTAGTAGGGTTAGTTGTTAGGTTGTGACGTTGACCACTTTCGACGTTGCCCCTGCCGATCAAATTTCCCGAAGGAAAACTTAAAAACCCGGACTCAAATGGGGCTCCGACTGAGTCCGGCGACGCTGAAAATAGAGCGCGGAATCTAAAAGCCCCCGGGGGCTTGGCAAGGGGGAAATGTGGATTTCTCGAATCGGGCGAATCCTGCTCAAAAGGGCCAAATTTGCCCGATTTTCGGATTCACTGTGCCAGGTGCCGGTGCTGCCGGAGTTTACCCGGGGAAGGGGAGGTGATGGGTGGAGTGGAGGGGACTCCGGCGGAAAGATGTTGCGCAAGCCAGGCGGGGGGCTGGTCCGGGGTGCGGGTGCGGGTGTAATCCCGCCAGAGGGCCCGGGCGAGGGGGGTGGGGGGCAGGTGGGCCTGTTCCGTGAGGAATTGGAAAACGAGCGGACTGAGGCGCTGGAGGGCGATGCCGTCGGTGGCGCCGAGCTGGGCGTGGAGCCAGTCGCTGAGCGAGAGGAAATGGAGGAAAGGGGTGGGGGAGGAGTCGAGCCAGAGGGCCAGGGTGTCGCGGAAATTGCCGCTGTTGCCGATGAGGTCCCAGAACTTGGCGAAGCGTCGCAGGCGCTGCATTTCCGGGAAGGGCAGGTCTTTGTTCTGGAGGATTTCGTAAGGCGGCTCGGCGGCGTAGAGCATTGCGTAGGCGGCATCGTGGCGGATGATGGGGGTGCCGCGCAGGCGCTTGAGCATGCCGACCTGGATTTCCTGCGGCCGCATCCGATGGAGGCGGTCAAAGCCAGCCCCGAAGCTTTCCATCCCTTCGCCCGGCAGACCGACGATGAGGTCGGCGTGGAGGTGGACACCCGTGGAGGTGCGAAGGTAGGCGAAATTTTCCTCCGTCCGCATATGGTTGTTGCGGCGCGAAATGTTCTGTGAGGCGAGTTCCTGAAACGTCTGGATGCCCACCTCGAGCTGGATGGCCCCCGGGGGAAATTTCGCGAGCATTTCCCGCAGGCCTTCGGGCAGGCGATCCGGAATCATTTCAAAATGCAGAAACATGCCATCGACCCAGTGATCGAGGAAAAATTGCAGCAGTTGACGGCCGGTGTTGATGTTCAAATTGAACGTGCGGTCCACGAACTTGAACTGACGCAGTCCGCGTTGGATCAGGGATTCCAGCTCGGGGAGGAGGCGTTCGAGAGGCACGGCCCGGACGGGAATATCCAGCGAGCTGAGGCAGAATTCACACGTGAAAGGACAGCCGCGGGAGGCTTCCACATAGACGACGCGCCGGGCGATATCTTCATCGGAATAAAAGCCATAGGGCAGGACCAGCTGGCCGAAATGGGGCAGGCTGGCAGGGATGATTTTCTGCGGCGGGCGTTCGCCTTTCAGCCATTGTTGGCAGAACTCCGCGAAGGCCAGGTCCGCCTCGCCGGTGATGGTGAAATCGGCCTGCTGCACGATTTCCTGCTGCTCCGTTTCAAAACTGACCTCGGGTCCTCCGAGCACGATGCACAGTTCCGGCCGCAGTTGTTTGAGCATGCGGACGATGGTGAGCGACTGCTCGGCGTTCCAGATATAGACGCCGAGTCCCACGATGCGCGGGTTGCGCCGGAGGATGGCCTCCACGATTTCCAGCGGGCGTTGTTTGATCGTGAATTCCACAATCTCCGCCTGCTCCTGCAGGTTGCCCAGGTTCGCATGGAGGTAGCGCAGGCCGAAAGCGGCATGGAGGTAGCTGGCGTTGAGCGTGGTCAGGAGAATGGTGGGCGAAGGGGGCATGGGGCACTGAGGGGATATCTTTCCACCCTTCGGGGCGGTTGGCGATGGCAAAATCCTGATGCAGCGTCACTCTGACACAACGGGGTCCGCCATCAGCGACAAATTGGCTGGTTTTCCCCCGAACATTTTTCAAGTTCGTGTTCGTCCGCTCTCGCTATTTGCAGGATTTCCTGATACAGTGGCTCGAAATTAGCATTCTCTCTATAATGGCATGAAAAATGAAGGAGAGTAGGAACGAACCATCACCATGAACCTCAAATCCATCTTCTCGAAAGCCGTGGGCTCCCGGTCCCGGCTTCCGACCCCCATGCTCGTCCTGCCCGGGGTGTCCATGATTGGACTGGGATGCCTCGTGTGGCTGGCGCGTGATTTTTTTGTCTTCCTGATTTCCTCGGCGCTCGTAGCCCTTGGAGTGATCATGCTGGTGATGGCCTGGCGGCTGCGCCCGCCGCCTGAACGGATCCGTGTGATCGAGACGGATGATCTCCCCTAAGTTTTTTCCATTTCCCCCCCAAAAAAACCCCATGAAAAACGCTTCCCAAAAAACCGTCTCCAACCCCAAAGCCCGGCGCCCCAAACCCAGGGCGGTGGAAATTGCCGGCGATCTGGCCCAGCAGGAACTCATTCCCCGGAACCTGGCCATCCTGCCGATTCGCAATGGCGTGCTCTTTCCAGGCATGGTCCTGCCGTTGAGCATTGGGCGCACCACGTCCAAGAAGCTCATCGATGACGTGCTGGGCTCAGGGAGCAACAAGACCATCGGCGTGTTCACGCAGAGCAGCGAGACCGAGGACGAACCGGGCGCGGCGGATCTCTATGGCGTTGGCGTCGCGGTGCAGGTGCTGCGTCAGGTCAAGGAAAGTGAGGACAACACCGTCCTCATCGTCAATGTGCTGGAGCGCGTGAAGCTCACCGCCGCCACCAAGTCTGTCCCATACATGCTCGCCAATGTGGAGGTTCTGCACACCGCCCCCCACGCGGACACTCCAGAGTGGGAGGCTACCGTGAATACTCTCCGGGATACGGCTCTGCGCTATTTGTCCCACAAGCAGGACGTGCCGGAACAGGTCAGCATGCTGGTCCGCAATCTCGATGACGGCGGCAAGCTCTCGGATTTCATCGCGGGTGGTCTGGAACTGACCACCACCGAAAAGCAGTCCATTCTTGAGGAACTCAATGTTTCCAAGCGCATCCGCACCGTCCAGGCCAAGGTGGCGCACCAGCTGCACGTCGCGGAACTGCAGGAGAAAATCCAGAAGGACGTGCACGACCAATTCAGCGATCAACAGCGCCGGGCGTATCTGCAGGAGCAGATGAAAGCCATCCAGAAGGAACTCGGCGAAGGCCGCGGGGAAGCCACCGACGTCCCCACGCGCCTGCGCGAGAAACTGGCCGCCGCCGCCCCGCCGCCTCTGGTCATGGAGCAGGCTGAACGCGAACTCAAACGCTTGGATGCACTCTCCTCCGCCAGCCCGGAAGCAGGCATCATAACCCAATATGTCGAGACTCTGGCCAACCTGCCCTGGAACATTTCCACAGAGGACAATCTGGACTTGGACCATGCCCAGAAAATTCTCGACCAGGACCACTACGGCATGGAAAAAATCAAACGCCGGCTCATCGAGCATCTCGCCGTGCGCAAACTCAAGCCCGACGGACACAGCCCCATCCTCCTGCTGCTGGGACCTCCCGGTGTCGGCAAGACGAGTCTGGGCCAGAGCGTCGCGCGCGCGCTGGGAAGGAAATTTATCCGCATCAGCCTCGGCGGCGTGCATGACGAGGCGGACATTCGCGGGCACCGCCGCACCTACATCGGAGCCATGCCGGGACGGCTCATGGAGGAAATCCGCCGCTCGGGTTCGCGCAATCCGCTGATCCTGCTCGACGAACTTGACAAGGTGGGCCGCGACTTCCGCGGGGATCCCGCCAGCGCGCTGCTGGAGGTGCTCGATCCGCATCAGAACCATGGTTTCACCGACCACTATCTGGATGTGCCCTTCGATCTTTCCAAGGTCCTCTTTCTGGCCACTGCCAATGACCTCAGCACCATTCCGGGTCCGCTGCGCGATCGTCTGGAGATCATCGAACTCAACAGCTACACCGAACGCGAGAAGCGTGAAATCGCCAAACGCCGCCTCATCAAGCGCCAGCTCAGCGAACATGGCCTCAAGGGTTCCAACTGCCTGATTCAGCCCGCCGCCCTGCACAAGGTGATAACCGATTACACCCGCGAGGCCGGCGTGCGTGATCTCGAGCGGCAAATCGGATCGCTTTGCCGTGCGGCCGCTGCGAGGATCGTTCGCAAGCAGTCCAATCGGGTGGTGATCGATCCGGCATTCGTCGAAAAAACCCTCGGTCCCGTGAAATACGAGCACGAGGAGCGCAATGAAATCCCCCGTCCCGGCATCGTCACCGGCCTGGCCTGGACTCCCGTGGGCGGGGAAATCCTTCACATCGAAGCTCTGCGTTATCCCGGCACCGGCCAGATCAAACTCACCGGCATGCTGGGCGATGTCATGAAGGAAAGCGTCTCGGCCGCCCTGAGTCTCGTGCGCAGCCGCGCCCACGACCTCAAGATCGCCGCAGATGCCTTCAAGGACACCGACATCCATCTGCACGTCCCTGCCGGCGCCACGCCGAAGGATGGGCCCAGCGCGGGCGGAGCCATGTTTACCGCCCTCGCCAGCCTCTTTAGTGGGCGCACGGTGCGGCCGGACATTGCCATGACCGGCGAGATCAGCCTGCGCGGACTGGTGCTGCCCATCGGCGGATTGAAGGAGAAAACCCTCGCGGCCCTGCGTGCTGGCATTCACACGGTCATCGCCCCCAAGGGAAATAAAAAGGACCTTGCGGAAATGCCTCCCGAAGTCACCCGCAACACCAAGTTCATCTGGGTCGAGAATGCCGAACAGGTGCTGGCATCCGCGCTGGTGCCAAGTCCCAAACCCGCAAAAAAGGCCGCACGACGTCGCTGAAATTTCCGTGATTCCGTCTGGCACCCCCCGGGGTCTATGGTAGAGTGGGCGGCAAAGGTTCCCTCTGGAAACCTCCCGGAGAACCACGCCCAGTGACCCCGCCCGCCTCCCAACCCCATCCCACCCTGCCGCCACGGCTTCAAACATTGAGGCCTGTGCAAAAGCCGTGTGTCCCGGACCACGAGGTGATGCGGTGCATCGGCCGCGGATCCTATGGCGAAGTCTGGCTCGCCCGCGGTGTCACCGGTGCCTGGCGCGCGGTCAAGGTGGTGCGACGGGAGGATTTCGAACTCGACCGCACCTTTGAGCGGGAATTTCAGGGCATTCTGAGTTTCGAACCAGTCAGTCGTGATCATGAAGGATTGGTGGATATATTGCATGTGGGCCGCAGCCTGCAGGAGGGATTTTATTTCTATGTCATGGAACTGGCGGATGACCGTGAGACCGGATCCGAGGTCCACGTCGTCGATTACGAGCCGCACACGCTCAGCGTCGAGAAACGCTTGCATGCCAGGCTGCCGCTGGACCAGGCGGTGGAAATCGGCGTTTCCCTGGCTGATGGCCTGGCGCATCTGCATGATCGCGGTCTCAGTCACCGCGACATCAAGCCCAGCAACATTATTTTCGTCCAGGGAAAGGCTAAGCTTGCGGACATCGGACTCGTGGCGCGTGAAGGCCAGCAGACGTATGTGGGCACGGAGGGATTCGTGCCTCCGGAGGGCCCGGGGACCAAGGCGGCGGATGTTTTCAGCCTCGGCATGGTCCTCTACGAGATCAGCACGGGCATGGATCGGCTGAGCTTCCCGGAATTGCCCCAGGACCTGGGCGACAACAAGCAGAAGCGCCGTCACCGCATGCTCAACGACGTGATTTGCAAGGCCTGCGATCCCAATCCCCGCAAGCGCTTCAGCTCCGCCAAGCAATTCGCCGATGCCCTGCGCCTCGTGCGCAAGGGGCGCTACCACCGGCCATTCCTGCCCAAGGCCGTCAAACTCTTCTGCTTCAGCGGGATCCTGGCCTTCGGCATGGTGTGGTCGCGCACCCATGCGTTTCCCTGGCCTCCCGGTGCGCCAGCGGCCAAACTCGGGGACATTCCTCGCGCCGTCGGCCCGGGCCGCATCGCTCCCACCGGTAGCATCCGCGTTGAAACGGATCCACCCGGAGCGGAGATTTGGGCCGGCAACAAACTCATGGGCAGGACTCCCACGACCCTCACCGGGCTGCCCCTCGGTGCGGCCCATTTCATTCTCAAACACGACAAATACCGGCCCGAGCCCATGGACGTGCAACTGGAGCAGGGCGGAAACATGCCCTTCGTTGTAAGCCTGCAGCTTGCGCCGCCGGAGCCGGGGCGTTCCTGGGAAAATTCCGTCGGCATGAAATTCCTGCCCAGCCCCAATGGCGACTGGCATGAATCGGAGACGCCCGTGACCTATGATCAATTTCTCATGCTGATGCGATTCGCCCCGGCGGATGTGGTCGAAGGCAATGCCGTGCGCATCCCTGTGGAGGATGCGGAAAGTTTCTGCGCGGCGCTCTACGAAAAGGATTTCGAAGCCGGCCGCCTGGAGCAGGACCAGCACTTCTACCGCCCCTTCCCCGTCTCCTACGAGCCCAACGAGCCGCCCGTGGAGCAGGCTGAAGATCACGTGGTGTTCAAATGCATTCTGCAAAAACGTGAGTTTGGTGAATTGGTCATTGAATCCAATCCGCCCGGTGCGGCCATTTATTATGGCGACAAAAAACTTGGCTTCACCCCCATCACCATGCCCCATCACCAGACCGGGCCCCTCGAATACACCCTGCGGATGCTCGGCTATGAGGACACCAAGGTGACCGGCAATCTCGACAGCAAGCAGCGCCTCCAGCTCCACGCCGACCTGACCAGGGAACGCCAGGCCATCCTCGGCGTGCCGCATGAAAACAGTCTCGGCATGCGATTCCAGCCGGTGGGACCTTTGCTCGTTTCCATCTGGGAAACGCGCGTCAAAGACTACGATGCGTTCGTCAACGCCACCGACCCGGCCAACCACCACAGCGTGAGTTGGGAGCAGACCCCCGAGGATCCCGTCGCCCGTCTCGACCGCGGACAATGCCAGGCCTTCTGCAAATGGCTCACTGCAAAGGAAAGGGCCGAGGGACTGCTCGACGACGACCTTGAATACCGCCTTCCCACCGATGAGGAATGGAGCATGGCCGCCGACCTCCCCGAGCGCAAACGCGATGCCCCCGCCGACCGCAATCAGGGAGCACGCGCCAATTACATCTGGGGCATCAACATCTGGCCGCCACCCACCGAGAAGGAAAAAATGCCCGGCAATTTCTCGGACATCTCCCGCCTTAGCCTCGACTCCGATGGCAAGCCCGTGGATCGTGATGCGAAGCGCGAACTCACTCTGGAAAAGGAAAAATACGACGACGGCTTCGTCTACACCGCGCCCGTCGGCAGCTTTTGTCCCAACAAATTCGGCCTCTACGACCTGGCCGGAAATGTCGCCGAATGGGTCAGCGATAACTACGGTGGCAACCTTCCGGATTATGGTGTCACCCGCGGAGGCAGCTGGGCTGACGGCAAGGAAGCCGACGGCAAACATCCCATGCTCGTCGCCAGCAGCCGCAATGCGGTCAAACCTGACCTGAAGGACTCACCCTATGGGTTCCGGTGCGTCATTGGAGCGGTGAAGAAGTAATTTTATTTTCACTACCCAACGCCCAGAATCAGTTTGGCGAGGCTGAAATAAATGAGCAGGCCCGTGGCGTCCACCATGCTCGTAATCGCCGGGGAGGCAATGACTGCCGGATCCAGGCGCGCCATCTTGGCTGCAATGGGTAGGGTGGCTCCGAGGAGCGTGGAAGTTGTGATCTGACAGAGCAGCGCAATGCTCACGACCAGGGCGAACTGGTAGGGATGGATGGAGGCGGGCAGGGTCGTTCCGGTGGGCATGAAAAAATTGATCTGCACGGCCATGCAAATTCCGAGCACGGTGCCGACGAGCATGCCAATGCGGATCTCCTTCCACGCCACCCGCAGAAACGCCGCCGGATCCAATTCGCCAAGCGACATGGCCCGAATGACCATTGTGGCGGCCTGTCCGCCGGTATTGCCGCCCGCCGCCACAACCATCGGCATGTAGATGGAAAGCACGAACACGCTGCCCAGCACGCTTTGGTAGGAATAAATCAGGTATCCGGCGATCAGTCCGAAGAAGGCCAGACTCACGATCCAGCCGATGCGGCGTCGCACATGGCGCAGCACGCCGGTGTTCAGGTAAGTCTCGTCGGGGGTGTCCCCCACAATCCCGCTCTGCCTTTCCAAATCCTCAGTGTTCTCCTCCTGCTGAATGTCCAGCGCATCATCGTGAGTGATGACTCCCAGCAGGCGGCCCTCCTCGTCCACCACCGGCAGGGTGAGCAAATCGTACTTCTGCATCACCCGCACCGCCTTTTCCTGGTCCGATGAGGCCAGCACCGCACGGGTGTCATGGTCGTTAATGTCAGCAATCGTGACATCCGGTTTTGAAAAGGTCAGATCACGCAATCGCACCTTTCCCAGAATCCGTCCCTCGTCGTCCACGACATAGATCCGGGCCAGCACTTCCGCCTCGTCCTTGACGTGCGAAAGCTGCGTGATGGCATCACGCACGGTTAGGTCTTCAAAAACCGAGGCAAAGGCTGTGGTCATCCGTCCGCCCGCCGAATCATCCGCAAAGCGCAACAGCCGCCGCGCCGCCTTGCGACGGTCGTCCGAGAGGAGATGAAAGGTATGACCGCGCTGTTCACCGGACATTTCCTGGAGCAAATCCACGATCGTATCATCCGGCAGTTCCTGCAGTGTGGCGGCCAGTTGCGCATTGGGCAGCGCTCCCAGGATTTCACTCGCATCGCTCGGAGGAAGCTGGTGAATGAATTCCGCAAACTCCTCGGCCGGCACCAGCTTTATCAACTCGGGGCGTTCCTCCGGATTCAGCTGTTCGTACATTCCCGCGAGGTCGGCAGCGTGCAGATCGCCGGCAAACGTCTGCGCTTCCGTGAGTTTTCCCTCATGGAAAGCATCCAGGAATTGCTCCTGCGCGGTTGGCGGTTCTAGTTCTTCCATCGTTGTGAACGTGTCATTTTCAGCACCCCTCCGGTCCGGAAGGGTGGAGGATGAATCTAGCATGGGGGACATCGTTCCGCTGGCAAGTTGCAAATTCCGCACGCATCTTGCCAGTAATTCCCTCGCATGCCCCAACGCCAGCCGACCACCAAGCGCAAACTGCCACCCGCCCGTCTGGGTCTGGTGCGCCTTTTCTGGCAATGGACTTCCGAGCGCCGCTGGTTCGTGCGCTGGTTCTGGCGCGGCATGGTCGCCGGTTGTCTCTGCGGGCTGCTGATGTTGCTGGCCTTCGAATTGTATTTTGGAACACTCGCGCGGCGATTCTCCATCGATGAACTCGGCAAAATGCCGGAACGCACCCTCGTGCTGGATGATGCTGGAAATGTGATTGGAAAATTGCATGGGGAGAATCGCACTGTCATCACGCTGGATGCCGTCTCCCCCTATTTCATTCAGGCATTGCTGGCGCGTGAGGATGATCGGTTTTACGACCATCACGGCATCGATTGGGTCGGCGTCGCCCGTGCCTTCGTGCGCAATCTGAAGGCGGGGAAAACCATCCAGGGGGCCAGCACCATCAGCATGCAACTCGCCCGCAACAGCTTCGGCCTCGGCGAACAAAAGACTTTCCACCGCAAGCTGCTCGAAATCGCCCTCACCCGGCGCATCGAATCCCAACGCTCCAAGGCAGCCATTCTGGAGGCTTATGTAAACCGCATTTTCTTTGGCAATGGCATTTACGGAATCGAACGCGCCGCCCGTGCCTATTTCGGCAAGGCCGCACGGGATCTGGGCGTGGATGAGGCCGCGCTCCTCGCTGGCATCATTCGTGGACCCAATAAATTTTCCCCCTACCGAAATCCCGCCGGAGCCATGATCCAGCGCGATGTCGTGCTCGAGCGCATGGTGGAAAAAAATCGCCTCTCCGCCGCCGATGCCGCGCAGGCGAAGTCGCGTCCCACCAGGATTCTGACCCCTCCGAAAGCCTCCAGTCAGGAAACCTACGCGCTCGATGCGGTGCGGCATGAGTTGGATTCCCTCCTCGACATGGAGGACATGGAGGACGGTGGATTAAGGGTCTTCACCAACATCAATGTGGATTTGCAAAAAGCCGCTGAAGCCTCGCTGGAGGCCAGACTCAGCGCCGTCGAAAAACAATCCGGCTACCCGCACCAAACCCGCGCTCAATTTCAAAAACTCGCGCGCAGCGGCCAGGCGCCCGAAGCGCCGGAGTATCTGCAGGGCGCAATTTTGCTCCTGGAAAATCAAACCGGTGCCATCCGCGCCATGGTCGGCGGCCGCGACTTCGCCGAAAGCGCCTACAATCGTGCCACCAGTTCCCAGCGCCAGGTAGGCAGCACCTTCAAGCCGTTCGTCTACGCCGCCGCCATCGAGCACGCCGGAGTCTTTCCCTTCACTCCCATCAGCGATGACCCCATACGGCCCGGGGACATTGTCACCGCCGATGGAACCTTCAGTCCCAACAATTCAGATGGTAGTTTCTCCGGCGTCCAACCCCTCGAATTTGGGCTCATCAAAAGCCGCAATACCATGACCGTGCGCGTCGGAGAACGCGCTACCATGGACCGCGTTCTTGCCCTCGCGGACACCGCTGGCATCAAGGAAATCCAAGGCCGCAGCCCCCAGATTTATATCGGAAATCTGGGCGCCACGCTCAAGAGCCTGACCAGTGCCATGAGCATCTTCCCCAACTCCGGACAGCGTTGTCGGCCCTATCTGATTGATCATATCGAAAATGCGGCGGGCGAAATCGTCTTCCGCAGCGGGCGTATCGCCTACGAGGTCGTCAGCCCGGGAACTGCCCACCTCATGACAAATATGCTCCAGAAAGTCATGCAACCCGGAGGCACCGCCGCCAGCATCAAATCCTACGGTCTCAAAACTCCCGTCGGCGGGAAAACCGGAACCACCGATGATTTCAAGGACGCCTGGTTTATCGGCTTCAACCCCAATTTTACCTGCGGCGTCTGGGTCGGGTTGGACGATCCCGCCAGAATCAGCGGTCAGGCCTACGGTGGACGGGTCGCCCTCCCGATCTGGGCCGACCTCATGAAGGAAGCCGAACGTCACTACCCTGAGGTCGTCCGGGTCGCCTTCCCAAGGCCCGAAACCGTGGCTGTCACCGTCTGCCCCACCTCCGGACAACTCGCCACCACCGCCTGCCCACACCCCCTTCAAATCGAACTTCCCAGCGATAAAGTGCCCTCCTCCTACTGCACGCAGCACACCTCCCCGCCACTCGGTCCACTCCCCACATCGCCTCCCTCCTCGCAGCCCAAAACTTTCCTGCAGAGGTTGCGATCACTTTTTGAATAATCACAAAAATCAGCGTTTCACGGCAATTTTTAGAAATTCCAGTCCGCTCGGCTGGCGGGAAATTCAAAAAAAGAAGTAAAAAGCGTCGAAAAAGACTTGCGCGGAAGGGGTGGGTGGGTAACATCGCCGTCCCGCCGCAAAATGCAGCGCGGGTTGATGGGGATTGGAGGGACTGATCAGACGAGAGTTTGATCGGTTTTTTAGTCCCCAGACTACGACAAGTTCTTTGATAGCAATGGTTTTAAGTCATCCACACGACGTTGGGGATTGCAGCAGGATTCAGGCGATTTGGGCAGCGATGTCCGGGAGCGTGGAGAGAGCGGTGATCACCGGCAGGGATGACTTGGAATAGTGAAGATTATTTTGTGCGCTGCGCGCTAGCAGTGGATCCGTCCGGCGGAGGTTTCGAAAGGAGCGGAAGTTGGGATGGTGGAGCGCGCACGAACCTTCCTTTTCACATCCGGCTGCCGGCAACGGTGGTCTGGAGGAGAGGGAGGAGTCTTACGTTTTTTTACTAATTGAGTTTCCCCTCACCTGATTCGTGGGGGGAGAAATCAGTCAGTAATCACAATTCTTTTATATGGAGAGTTTGATTCTGGCTCAGAACGAACGCTGGCGGCGTGGATAAGACATGCAAGTCGAACGGGGTTTATAGCAATATAAATTCAGTGGCGGACGGGTGCGTAACACGTGAACAATCTGCCCGAAAGAGAGGGATAGCCCATGGAAACGTGGATTAATACCTTATGTGACCACTGGGAGGTATCTCCTGGTGGTGAAACGCGCTTTACGGTGCGGCTTTCGGATGAGTTCGCGGCCTATCAGCTAGTTGGCGGGGTAATGGCCCACCAAGGCTACGACGGGTAGCTGGTCTGAGAGGATGACCAGCCACACTGGAACTGAGACACGGTCCAGACACCTACGGGTGGCAGCAGTCGAGAATCATTCACAATGGGCGAAAGCCTGATGGTGTGACGCCGCGTGGAGGATGACGGTCTTCGGATTGTAAACTCCTGTCAAGTGAGAGTAAGGCTTGGTGTTAACTGCATCCAAGTTTGAGAGTATCACTAGAGGAAGAGACGGCTAACTCTGTGCCAGCAGCCGCGGTAATACAGAGGTCTCAAGCGTTGTTCGGAATCACTGGGCGTAAAGGGTGCGTAGGCTGTGTTGTAAGTCAGAGGTGAAATCCCGGGGCTCAACCCCGGAACTGCCTCCGATACTGCAAGACTTGAGGACTGGAGAGGAGATTGGAATTCATGGTGGAGCAGTGAAATGCGTAGATATCATGAGGAACGCTAGTGGCGTAGGCGAATCTCTGGACAGTTCCTGACGCTGAGGCACGAAGGCCAGGGGAGCAAACGGGATTAGATACCCCGGTAGTCCTGGCAGTAAACGGTGCACGCTTGGTGTGGGAGGAATCGACCCCTTCCGTGCCGGAGCTAACGCGTTAAGCGTGCCGCCTGGGAAGTACGGTCGCAAGACTAAAACTCAAAGAAATTGACGGGGACCCGCACAAGCGGTGGAGTATGTGGCTTAATTCGATGCAACGCGAAGAACCTTACCTGGGCTTGACATGCATCTCTAAGCGCGTGAAAGCGCGTGACCATAGCAATATGGAATTTGCACAGGTGCTGCATGGCTGTCGTCAGCTCGTGTCGTGAGATGTTGGGTTAAGTCCCGCAACGAGCGCAACCCCTGTGTCCTGTTGCCAGCGCGTAATGGCGGGAACTCTGGACAGACTGCCTAGTTCAACTAGGAGGAAGGTGGGGATGACGTCAAGTCCGTATGGCCCTTACGCCCAGGGCTGCACACGTACTACAATGCCCGGTACAATTTGAACCGATACCGCGAGGTGGAGGAAATCTATAAAACCGGGCTCAGTTCAGATTGGAGGCTGCAATTCGCCTCCATGAAGCTGGAATCGCTAGTAACGGCGCATCAGCTACGGCGCCGTGAATACGTTCCCGGGTCTTGTACACACCGCCCGTCACATCATGGAAGCTGGTCTCGCTCGAAGTGTCCGCGCCAACCGCAAGGAGGCAGGGCCCTAAAGCAAGACTGGTGACTGGGATGAAGTCGTAACAAGGTAGCCGTAGGGGAACCTGCGGCTGGATCACCTCCTTTCTATGGAGCAATGACTGCACCGAGGCTTGGATTTTACCCAAGGCATAACGCCCTGGGTTCTCACCCCAACCTCAAACCAAGCAGTCAAGGTCGACACCACGAACTCGTTGCCTTCGAGCAACAAGCAGGGGCATGAAACTAACCTCATAACCTCAATCAAGGCGCAAGCCTTGGCTGAAACTTTGTAATTTGGATCACGCAACTCCTGTTCGGGGTGTGTTGAAGCAGCAATGCCCGACAAAATAATTACCAGTGCGCCTTGTAAAAAACATCCACCAAGGCCGCAGCGCACGAGATAGTCTTCACCCATTCCCCTCCCGCAAATTTTCGCCATCACGCGTTGAAGCAACTTCAGCAGATGAACCGGCACCCCTGGGGGTATAGCTCAGTTGGTAGAGCGCCAGCTTTGCAAGCTGGATGTCTGGGGTTCGAATCCCCATGCCTCCACTCTTTGCACTTAAGCCAGCACCACGCGCCATCAAGGTGCGTTACAACCTCTGACCAGCGGGCCCTTAGCTCAGTTGGTTAGAGCACCGCCTTGATAAGGCGGGGGTCGCTGGTTCGAGTCCAGCAGGGCCCACCATCCCCAAGAGAAAATTTGCAATCACGAGAGAAAACCATTGCCCCAAAAATCAGAAACCCTGGTTCTTTGACAACTGCATACAGGATATAAAAGTTGGATACAATTTCATTCACCGGCGGGTGCAAATCCGCCGGAACTTGAGTGAGACAAAAACCGGAGACGCAAGTCTCCAAAACTGCGGACGCAGGTCTCCCGGAAGGGGGGCGTGGGTCTGCTTTGAATAAGACCGAGAGAAAAAGTAAAGCGAGACTCATGATTTGAATGAGAATCAAGCTAATAAGGGCACACAGTGAATGCCTTGGCTCTAATAGGCGAAGAAGGACGTGACAAGCTGCGATAAGCTTCGGTGAGCTGCACATAAGCTATGACCCGGAGATTTCCGAATGGGGTAACCTATGCAGGGTAATACCTGCATGACTTTTCCTGAATAAAATAGGGAAAAGCACGCTAGACCCGGTGAAGTGAAACATCTCAGTAACCGGAGGAAAAGAAAGAAAACAATCGATTGCGTAAGTAGTGGCGAGCGAAAGCGCAACAGCCCAAACCGGAGGCATTGCTTCCGGGGTTGTAGGGCCTTGATATGGCATCTCAGAGATTAGCTTAATGGCATGGAAAGGCCATCCCCAGAGGGTGAAAGACCCGTGAGCGAAAATCCGCGAGAGCCTAGAGGTACCCTGAGTAATACGGCACACGTGAAACGCCGTATGAATCCACGGAGACCACTCCGTAAGGCTAAATACTAATTAGAGACCGATAGTGAACCAGTACCGCGAGGGAAAGGTGAAAAGAACCGCTGTGAGCGGAGTGAAATAGAACCTGCAACCGTGTGCTTACAAGGTGTCAGAGCCCCTTTATGGGGTCATGGCGTGCCTTTTGCTTAATGAGTCTGCGAGTTAGCATCAGTGGCCAGCTTAAGCCCTTCTGGGGCGCAGGCGTAGCGAAAGCGAGTCCGAATAGGGCGATCTTAGTCGCTGGTGCTAGACCCGAAGCGGAGGTGATCTACCCATGATCAGGCTGAAGGTTAGGTAAAACTAATTGAAAGGCCGAACCGGTGAATCTTGAGAAATTCTCGGATGAGTTGTGGGTAGGAGTGAAAGGCTAATCAAACCCCGTGATAGCTGGTTCTCTCCGAAATGCATTGAGGTGCAGCGTCGTATGCTGATGCGCGGGGGTAGAGCACTGAATAAGCTAGGGGGCACACCAGCCTACCAACCTTAATCAAACTCCGAATACCGCGCAATGAAGTACGGCAGTGAGACTGCGGGGGATAAGCTTCGTAGTCGAAAGGGAAACAGCCCAGATCAGCAGCTAAGGTGCCAAAATACCGCTCAGTGGAAAGGAAGTGAATCTACATAGACAGTGAGGATGTTGGCTTAGAGGCAGCCACCATTTAAACAGTGCGTAATAGCTGACTCATCGAGTGGATTCGCGCCGAAAATGATTGGCGATCAAGCGGTATACCGAAGCTCTGGATGCGCCACCCCTCGGGGTGAGCGTGTGGTAGGAGAGCGTTGTTAACACGTTGAAGCTGGATAGTGATTGAAAGTGGAGAGTTAACAAGTGAGCATGCAGACATAAGTAACGTTAAGGGTGGTGAAATCCCACCCCGCCGTAAACCCAAGGTTTCCTGGGCCACGCCATTCGTCCCAGGGTTAGTCGGGACCTAAGCCGAGGCAGAAATGCGTAGGCGATGGACAGCAGTTTAATATTACTGCACCACCGACATTTAAGTAGGGAGGACGGGGTTTTGGAGAACAGTTGCCGATCGAAAGTGGCAGTGGCGCAAGCCGACAGGGCGACCTCGGTCAACCTGGATTGTTCAAAGAAATCTCCAAGAAAAGCCCCTATGTATACTAAGGTGCCCGTACCGCAAACCGACACAGGTGGGTGAGTCGAATAGACTCAGGCGCAAGAGTGAAACCTCGTTAAGGAACTCGGCAATCTAGCCCCGTAACTTCGGGAGAAGGGGTGCCCTCAGCAATGAGGGTCGCAGTGAATGGGCCCAACCGACTGTTTATCAAAAACACAGCATTGTGCCAAGACGCAAGTCGAAGTATACGATGTGACACGTGACCAATGCGGAAAGATTAAGGCGAGAGGTTAGGCGCAAGCCGAAGCTTCGAACTCAAGTCCCCGTGAATGTCGGCCGTAACTATAACGGTCCTAAGGTAGCGAAATTCCTTGTCGGGTAAGTTCCGACCTGCACGAATCGTGTAACGAGTTGGGCGCTGTCTCAACGAGGAGCTCAGTGAAATTGTATTGGCGGTGAAGATGCCGCCTACCCGTGGAAGGACGGAAAGACCCTATGCACCTTAACTGTACTCTGTCACTGGTGTTTCGGATTCTATGCTCAGTGTAAGTGGGAGACTGTGAAGCCCTTCTTTCGGGGGGGGCCGAGTCGTCAATGAGACACCACCCTTGGCATTTGGAACATCTAACCTTGACCCGTGAAACCGGGCAAGGGACCATGGCAGACGGTCAGTTTTACTGGGGCGGTATCCTCCTAAAGAGTAACGGAGGAGCACGATGGTTGGTTCAACCTGGTTGGTAATCAGGTGTTGAGTGCATTGGCATAAACCAGCCTAACTGTGAGGCCTACAAGCCGAGCAGAGACGAAAGTCGGTCAAAGTGATCCGGCGCTTGAATGTGGAATCGGCGTCGCTCAACGGACAAAAGGTACGCTAGGGATAACAGGCTGATTTTTCCCAAGAGTTCATATCGACGGAAAAGTTTGGCACCTCGATGTCGGCTCGTCGCATCCTGGGGCTGGAGAAGGTCCCAAGGGTCCGGCTGTTCGCCGGTTAAAGCGGCACGCGAGCTGGGTTCAGAACGTCGCGAGACAGTTCGGTCCTCTATCCTCCATGGGCGCAGGTGAATTGAGGGGTTCAAACTCTAGTACGAGAGGACCGAGTTTGACGCACCTCTGGTGTTCCTGTTGTCATGTCAATGGCATCGCAGGGCAGCTACGTGCGGAAGGGATAAGCGCTGAAAGCATCTAAGCGCCAAGCCTCTCCCAAGACCAGTTCACCCTGAAGGATCGTGGTAGACTACCACGTTGATAGGGTCTGGGTGTAAGTGCAGTAATGCATTGAGCTTAAGACTACTAACCATCCGTTCGGCTTGATTCTCTTTCTTTTTCTTTTTCTGAGAGTTTAAAAACAGCAAAAAGACGCTTCAACCGAAGTAGCTTGGTCCCTCATTTGAGTGATTGAGATTGTGGCAGTGCAAACTGCCTTCCAACCCAAACCCTGTATGCAGTTATCAGAGAACCAGTTGATTGGTGAATGAGAAAGTAATAGCAGTAAGGGGGACCCGGATCCACCTTCGGCCCCCATCGCCAGCCTCCCTGCTTACCTCCCATCTCGCCAACCCACCCACGACAACGCCGCTAAGGCCCCCAGTATCCGAGTTCCAGGCCCCCCGCCCCCGAACCCCGCAGCTGGTGACCATAGCGCATTGGACCCACCCGTTCCCATCTCGAACACGGAAGTGAAACGATGCAGCGCCAATGGTAGTAGGGCGATAGGCTCTGTGAGAGTAGGACGTTGCCAGGTTATATGACCCGCTTTGATCGCAAGATCAAAGCGGGTCTTTTTTTGCACGCGTGACGTCGATTACCGG
>CALQSQ010000009.1 GCA_943333275.1 Akkermansia muciniphila | reverse complement strand
GGCCTTTGTGTGGACAGCCACCGCCGAAGCGATCCTCGCCAAGATCGAGCGCTGCCGCAAACGCCTCGAAGAAGTCAGCCCAGGTTGCACCAACCGGAAGAAACGGAAAGTCGCTTAAATGAGCGGTCATTTCGGCGACGGAACACTAGGCATGATTTTAGTGTCAGCATCTTAGGTGCATCATGCTAGCAATTTGCTCGCGCTTTGCAACGGGCTTGCTTTACCGCAGATGTGGCCAATCCTCTGGCTGAGAGTGAGGCAGCCCGATGATTCGGCAGCCCTTCCAAACTGGTCACAGTCGCGGTTGTCGCGGGCGTCGGTCCTGCCGCGGGGGCCTGATCCCAGATAAGAGGAGTGGATTTCTGTTCTGTCTGTCTGACAGGAATTTGCTTTTTCAGGGTGGGGTTGGATTGGGGATCGGAATCGGGGGGAAGGGGGTTTGGGGGAGAGAGGGGTGGCGGAAGGCTGAATGATGAAGGAAAAAGGATGAATCAGCGGTGTGCCCGCCCCTCGTGGGGCCAATGTTGGTGTTTTGCATATGAGAACTGGGCGGCTCATTCTCGATCTCCGATGTGCCCGAGCATAGGACCTCCTATCCGCGTTGCCAAGAATTTTTGCTTGGCAGCGGATTTTCGATTATTCCAAATTTCTTCGATGCTCCCTTCCTATTCGGGGTTTTCCATGACGAGGATGCGACCGTCTCCGAGGGCGATTTTTGGAACTTTCCAAGCGGAGCTGGGACTTTGGTCCCAGAGTTCCTGTTGATTGTCGGATGCAGGGGCTTCGTCCTCGTCGGGTGGAATCCAGGCGCGGAGGATGAGATCCCGCCAGAGCGGGCGCATGGCGCGGGCCGAAGGAAGTTTGAAGGATGAATTATGAAGGATGAGGTTGGCTTCTTGCGGCTCTGCGGAAGGTGCTGCGGAAGACTTTGTGGATGATGAGCCGAGCGGCCGGGGGCCAGCGAGACAGACTGGCCGGAGGCCAGGCCCGCGAGGGCCGACTGAGCCGTGGAAAAGGGGACTGTGTGCGAAACATGAAATTTTTTGTTCGTTCGAAAGATGCTTGGTTGGGTCATGGTGTGGGGCATCCGCAATGAGTGATCAGGGGCGTATTCCCACGAGCGGCGGCGTAAAGTTGACGTGAATTGATTTTATTTCCCAACCTTCGATGCTCGCCGAGGATGCCTCCGCCGTTCTCCCTCCATGAAATTTCTGCGCGACCTTTGCATCCGCCTGCTGGTGGCCTGTCTCCTGCCCTGGATTACCTGGTGGGTGCGTCGGCATGAGCGCCTGATTCTCGGCACTGGCCGTCCCCTCGAATTCCGGGAAATGGACTGGGCGCTCAAGGTGGGTGTAAATCAGGCAGATCGCGTCCGCGTCCTCAGTGTTCCAGAAATCCCCATGCCCGTTCCCCGTTGGATCCAACGACTGGGGGATCGTTTCAGCTTCGCCTGCCATGCCCCTGCGGGCATGACGCTCGGCCATGGGGTCTATGTGTCCGATGCCTGTGCGGATGACCCAGCGCTCCTGATTCATGAGTTCGTGCATGTCGGGCAATACGAGCGGCTTGGTTCCGTGAAATCCTTTTTGCGCCAATACCTTTGGGAATGTCTCAGCACTGGCTATGAATCCGCAGCACTGGAACGCGAGGCCCGCGAACGCACCAGCGCGATCCTTAGCGCGTAGGCCACGCACGCAACCCGTGGAAAAGACTCTTGCGCCCACCGCCACTCCCCACGAAAACCATCCCATGTCCACCAGTTCCACCTATGCCGTTATTCTTGCCGGAGGCAGCGGCCGCCGCTTCTGGCCCCTGAGCCGTGATTCCCGCCCCAAGCAATTGCTCAATTTGTTCGATGGAGCCACCATGCTCGAACAGGCTCTGCACCGCCTCGATGGCCTGGTTCCCAAGGAAAACATTCTCATTCTCACTAACAAGGAGCAGGAGGCATCCGTTCGCGCCCTGCTGCCGGATCATCCTTCGGAAAATATCCTCGCCGAACCCGCCAAGCGCGACACCGCCCCCGCCATCGCCCTCGGCATCGGCTGGGTGGCGCGGCGCGATCCCACGGCCACGATGATGGTGCTGCCGGCGGATCAGTTGATCAAGGACAGCGTTGGATTTCAACAATGCCTGACAGGAGCCGTGGAAATCGCCTCGCGCTCCCCGGCCATCGTCACCCTAGGCATCAAACCCACCTGGGCCTGTCCCAGCTATGGCTACGTGGAACGCGGCCGCAGGGCCTTCATTTCCGGTCTGAAATCCCAGGTGGCTGTGTATGAAGTCGAGCGCTTCCGCGAAAAACCCAATCCCGACCTCGCCGAGCAATTTCTGGCCTCCGGCAATTTCACCTGGAATTCCGGCATGTTCATCTGGAGCCTGCCCACGGTGGTCAAGGAACTCTCCAAGCACTGCCCGGAGCTGATGCATTTCGTCAACGAGATCATTCACTCCACGGATGTCACCGCCACCATCGCCCATCAGTTTGCGCTGCTGCATCCCGTCTCGATTGATTATGCGCTGATGGAAAATGCCAGCCACGTGCTCAACCTTGAAGCCACCTTTGACTGGGACGATGTCGGATCCTGGATTTCCGTCGGAAAATACCTCGCCACCGACGACTCCGAGAATGCCAGCAACAGTCCGCTGGTTCAAATCGACTCGGCAGGAAATATTGTTTTCACCAGTTCGAAAATTCAGGTCACTCTGCTCGGGGTGAATGACCTCATCATCGTGCAAACCCCCGATGCCATTCTCGTCGCGGATAAAAACTGCGCCGATTCCATCAAGAAGCTCGTCGATCTGGTGCCGAAATCCCTCCACTGATTTCCTGGCGCAGCACGCTCGCCACCTCTTCCACCGTGCTTTCCAGCGTCGAGGTGCCCGCGGTCAGGCCCACGCGCTCGACTCCATGGAACCAAGCCGGATCCAGGTCCGCCGCGCGCTCCACCTGAAAGGCGGTCGCTCCAAAGCTCCGTGCGGTCAGAACCAACTGCCGGGTGTTGTTGCTGTTGGCTCCGCCCACGATGACGATCACCTCGTTCTCGCGGCAGAGCGCTTCCATCGCCGACTGACGATCCTTCGTCGGCTGGCAAACCGTATCGCGAAAGACCACCTCGCTGTTAGGAAATCGCTGACGCACCGCCCGCACCAGGGCATGCACCTTCTCCAGTGGCTGGGTCGTTTGGGAAACGATCCCGAATTTTCCCGCCTCCGGCAGTGCCTCGAGATCTTTGACTTCCTCCACGATGCAGGCGGTCGGGAAATCCCCCGCCAGGCCGCGCACCTCCACATGATTCCGCTGGCCGATGATGACCGGCTGGCAACCCGTCGCCACCAGTTGCGCCAGGGCGGTATGGGCTTTTCGCACCAGCGGGCAGGTGGTATCCGTCAGACGGAAACCGGCCTCCCTCCACGAACCGCGATCCTTGTCCGAGGCTCCATGCGCAGTGATGATCACCTCCCGCGTGGGTGCCTGTCCCACCCGGAACAAATCCCCCTCCTGCACGCCGCGCTGCTGCAGGTCCTCTCGCACCACCGGGTTGTGTACCAACTGGCCCAGCACCGTGACCGGTCCGGCGGCGGCCATTTCCTGAGTCTTGCGGAGGGCGTCCTTGACGCCGAAACACATGCCGTAGTGAGCTGCGAGGGTGATTTTCATGGGATTGGAGGAAGGGAATAGCTTTGCATTACAAAGTTTGAAGAGACAACGATTCGCGGGGTTTTCTGGATTACATTTTTCCAAGTTTCACAATGGCCTCGAGCACCCCGAGGTATTTTACATAGGCCTCCCGCCCGCCCTTGGTCAGGCTGTAGCGGGTCTGCGGGCGGCCGTCGATTTCCTTGGTCTGTGAAATATAGCCCACCTTGTAGAGCATGCGCAGGTGGGTGATGAGATTGCCATCGCTCATCTGGAGCTGGTTTTTCATATCCTGAAATGACCAATCGGCCCGGGCAGCCAGCAGCGACATGATGGCCAGGCGGCCTTTCTCATGGATGGTTTTATCAAGTTGGGAGAAATCGATCACCGGGAGGGGAAATTTAGTCGAGGCTCGGGGCTCGTCTTGTGGAGAGCAGCACCCAGAATCCATAGAACAGATGAAGCACACCGAAGCAACCGATCATCGTTCGCAATGCGAGGCAATAATCCTCGCCGGGCCGCGCCCTGATGGCCACAATAAACAGTCCCAGCCCCATCAGAAAGGCCACGGCGCCCAGCACCCGCATCGATCGCGGAGCAAACGAACCCGCCGCCAGCAGCGCCAGTCCATAACCAACCGCCCACAACGAGGCCATTTCCGCCATGGCGCTTTCCTTCTGCATTGCCACCCCGACGCTCAGAACAAACCCTGCCAGCAAAGGCGGCACGATCGCTCCCAGGGCGTGCTTCATTCCGGCCGAAACAAATTTCTCCTGCCGATGCCGCGCCTGCCGAAAAAGCAAAAAGGTATTTCCCGATGCCACCACGACCAGCACGGCGATCCAGATGGCCAGGAATTGCAGATTGCTCGGCTGCCATTCCAACTCCTTCCACAGCAGCACTCCCCCCACTGCCAATGCCAGCACCCCGCCCAGCAACGCTCCCGGCCCGGAGATGGCCCGGTAGACGGTGGCCCGTTCCATGAGGGATCGAATCGTGCGGAGGTGCTCGGCGGCGGCGTCTGGAGATTTCATGTGATTATGCTTTGTGATGCAAAGTCGTAGCCCGTGAAAATTTTGCAAGAAAGATTTATGATCTTTTGCCCGTAGGGCGGAAAAATGCTATGCTCCTGCCCATGTCCATCGTCCCTGAGAATCCGAACCCCGAACCCACCGAGGAGGAGAAGGCGTGGCTCAAGGCTTATGAGGACACGCGCAAGAGCCTGATCGAGAGGCTGGGAAATTGGGAGGATCAGAAATCCTGGGAGGAATTCTACAAACGCTACTGGAAGTTGATTTACAGCGTGGCGCTGAAAAGCGGGCTGCGGAGTGAAGAGGCTCTGGATGCCGTGCAGGAAACGATCCTGGTCATTGCCAAACAGCAAAAGGAACACCGCTACGATCCCAAGATGGGCAGTTTCAAAAGCTGGCTCATGAATCAGACGCGCTGGCGGATCACCGATCAGTTCCGCAAGCGGGCCAAGGACACCGCGAGGTTTAAATCGGGAAACGAACACGATGAACGCTCGACCGCCACGCTCGACCGTTTGGAGGATCCCAAGGCCAATCACCTGGAGAAAGTCTGGGATGCGGAATGGACAAAATCACTCACCGATCGCGCCCTCGCTGCGGTCAAACTCAAGGTCTCCCCGCGGCAGTTTCAAATTTTTGACTGCTATGTCGTCAAGGATTGGAGTGTGCTGGAGGTCTGCCGTGAGCTGGGGGTCAGCATAGCGCAGGTCTATCTTGCCAAGCACCGCGTCGGATCGCTCATGCGCAAGGAATTGCGTCTGTTGGAAAAGAATCCTCGCTGAGGGTTTTTGGAAAGGCTTACGGGACCACCAAAATGGTCAGCTTTTTGGGTCCGTGCGCTCCAAGGACGAGAATCCGTTCGATGTCGCCAGTGCGGCTGGGACCGGTGATAAAGGCGATCAGGCTCGGCCAGCGTCCACCATAGGTTGCATGGAGCTGGGCGTAGGCAGCGGGGAGGTCGGGGACGAGCTGATCGCGCCGGGCGATAACGATGTGGTGCGGCGGCAGAACCGAGAGCGCCCGGCCGCCGCCACTGCGACTGGTCAGCAGCACGCTGCCGGTCTGCGCGACGAGCGCATCGCATTCGGTGATGCCTGCGTCGCAGGATTCCAATTCAGCCATGTTGTAGGAAGGCGTGGTATTGACGGTAGGAAGGCCGAGCGAGGCTGCGAGATTCGCGGCGGCAGCCTTTCCATGACAGGCGACGCGTTGCCAGTTTTCCGCCCTCCCAATCTCCAGAAGCTTCGTGGTGGCGTCGGAAGGGGAGTCGCACAAAACGAGTGTGGTTTTGAGTTCGACAGATTTCCTGGCAAACAGGGCCCAGCGCGATTCGGTCTGCTCTTCCACGACCGGAAGCCATTCGCGCGCAGCGGTGGCCGCAGTGCGCAGCGGTTCGGCGGGGTCGCGGTGGCCGGGCTGGGGTGCGGTGAGGCGCAGCGCTTCCCCGATGCGACCGAGAATGTTTTCGCGTTCCGTGTTCATCCCTTCCGGTTCCTCCAGAAATCTTTAAAGGTCTCCGCCGGAAGCGGCGGCAGTTCGCGAGTGCGGGTCCATGCCCGGGCTGGATCGAGCCAGGAGCCTTGAATCCAGCGATGCAGGGGGCGGGTCCAGCGGCCCATTTTCGTCATCGTGCGATAGATCACCGGCTGGTTCATGCAGAAGGCAAATGCTTTCCAGAGCAGGCCTTCCAATCCGCCACGTTTCTGCGCCACCGCATTGCGCCGCTGTTGCAGCAGGTGATGGTGCAGATCAATTTTCACCGGGCAGGTTTCGGTGCACGCCCCGCACAGACTGGAGGCGGAGCTGAGGTGCTTCCAGTCCTGCACGCCGCGCAAATGAGGCGTGATCACGGCCCCGATTGGCCCCTGGTAGGTGGTGCCGTAACTGTGGCCCCCGATGTTTTTGAAAATCGGACAGACGTTCAGGCAGGCACCGCAGCGGATGCAATGCAGGGCATCGCGTTGCTCGGGATCGGCCAGCAGTCTGGTGCGGTGGTTGTCGAGCAGGATGACGTGCCATTCCTCTGGTCCATCGCATTCGTCCGGCTGGCGCGGGCCGCCATACATCGAATTGTAACAGGTGAGCGGCTGCCCGGTCCCGGCGGTGGCGAGCATCGGCAGGAAGAGGGCGAGATCCGCGAGGCGGGGAACGACTTTTTCAATGCCGACCAGTGAGATCATGACGCGCGGCAGGGCGGCGGTGAGGCGGGCGTTGCCTTCATTCTCGGTGATGGAAATCATGCCGGTTTCGGCCACAATAAAATTGGCTCCGGTGAATCCGACATCGGCGGTGATGTATTTTTCACGCAGCACCCGGCGGGCGATCATCGTCAGTTCCTCCGGATCGTGCGTGGTGGCAGTGCCAAGATGTTCGGTGAAAAGGTCGCTGATTTCCGCACGGGACAAGTGCATGCAGGGAAAGACGAAATGATACGGCCCCTCGCCGCGCAGTTGCTGGATGTATTCACCCAGATCACTTTCCACCACGGAGTAGCCGAGTTTCTCCAGCAGGGCATTGAGATGAATTTCCTCGGAGGTCATGACCTTCGATTTGATGACCGATTTCGCGCCGTGCTTTTTCAGAAGGTCCACGATAATTTCTCGCGCCTGTTCGGAGTTGGAAGCCCAGTGAACCCGGGTGCCGCGGGCGGTGGCGTTTTTTTCGAACTCCTTTAAATAAACATCCAGGTGGTTTAGCGCATCCCATTTGGTTTCCGCCGCCACCTGCCGCGCCTGCTGCCAGTCATGAAAGGCTGCCTGCTGCGGCTGGCGGGAAGCCTGGTATTTTCCCATGGCAGTCTGCAGGCGCTCGCGATGCGTCAGATCCGCGCTGAGCCGGGTGGCGTCGCGTTTAAATTGGGAAAGTGGCAGCGGGGAACTCATGAGCACATCAGGATTTCCGCCACGTGCCGCGTGGGCAGAGACTGGCCGGTGCGGTCCATGAGGCCGCGCAAATGCAACAGGCAGCTGGAGTCATTCGAGACCATGAATTCCGCGCAGGTCTCCGCAGCGGAGGCGCATTTCACCTCGCCCATGGCCGTGGAGATCATGGGGAATTTCGTGGCGAAGGTGCCGCCGAATCCACAGCAAGTTTCGGCCTCCTTCATTTCCACCAGTTCCAGACCCTCCACCGCCTGCAGCAACTTCCGGATGGGCTGCTTGCCATTCAGTTCCCGCAGGCCGTGGCAGCCGTCGTGAATGGTGACGCGGTGCGGAAACTTCGCGCCAACGGATGTCACGCCGAGCTTGTTGACGAGGAATTCCGAAAACTCCCAGCACTTGTCAGACAATGCCTGCGCAGCCTCCGCCTCCGGCTGACCGGCAAAGAGATCCGGATAAAATTTCTTGAGCATCGCGCCGCAGGAACCGGAACCAATCACCACCGCCTCCGCGTTCTGCAGCCGCTCCAAAACCGGCCGGGCAACGCGACGCGCCTCCTCCCAATAACCGGAATTAAACGGCGGCTGACCGCAGCAGGTTAGTTTCTCGGGATACTCAAGCGTATGCCCAAGTTTCTCCAGCAGGTTGACCATCGCCACTCCGACCTGTGGTGAAACAAGATCAATGAAACAGGGGACGAAAAGTGTGACCTTCATGGGTTATTTGCTGGCTGGCGATGCAGCATCCCCACGACGTTTTTGGAACGGCAGGCTCTCAATCACCTGGATGACGAGCGTTTGGAAATGATAATCCTCGGCGTTCATGGCGGCGAGAATTTTGTCGATGGCTGGTCGGTCATAGGCCTCCGTCCCACGGCCCAGCGAATAGGTCAATGTTTTCCTGATCAGATTGCGCACGAAGGCGTCCCGCTTGTCGCGAATAATCACATCACTCAACTCGCGGGCATTGGAAAATTTCTGGCCGGTGGTCAGAACACCGGTCGTGTCCAGGGCCTGGCCATTGTCATCCTGGCGCAGGGCGCCCACGGCGTTGAAATGCTCCAGGCCAAAGCCCATGGGATCAAGCAGTGCGTGACAGGAGGCGCAGCCGGGATTGCTGCGATGCTGCTCGAGCCGCTGCCGCACCGTGCCGTGAATGGCTGCTTTGTCCGGGCCGTCCAACGCCGGCACATTCGGCGGCGGGGGCGGAGCGGCGATGCCGAGAATGTTTTCCACGATCCATTTGCCGCGTTTCACCGGGCTCGTCCGGGTGGGATCCGATGTGAGTGTGAGCACACTGCCCTGCGTCAGCACGCCGCTGCGAAGCGAGGACGGCGGCAGGTCCACTTTGCGAAATTGTTCGCCGGAAACCCCCTCGAGCCCGTAATGTTTTGCCAGACGCTCGTTCACAAACGTGTAGGGCGCGCTGACAAATTCCAATACGCTGCGGTTTTCCTGCTGGATGAACCAAAAAAATTCCCGCGTCTCCTGCTGCATGGCCTGACGCAGTTCAGGAGGAAATGGAAAGCGCTGGGGATCGGGCTGCACGACCTGCAACGTGCGCGTCTCCAGCCACTGCCCGGCAAAATTTTCCGAAAGCGCCCGCGCCTTGGGATCCCTGAGCATGCGCTGAACCTGCTCACGCAGATGGCTGCGCAGCTCCTTGCGGAAGGCGAGCGAGAGCAGTTCATCATCCGGCATCGAACTCCACAAAAAATACGACATGCGGCTGGCGAGACTGAACTCATCAATGTCCACCACCTGCTCGGGGTTGTCGGGCTCGGGCTGCCATTCGGTGCGGAACAAAAAATAGGGCGAAACCATCACGGCTCGCATTGAGAGTTTCAGCGCTTCGCGGAAGGAATCGCCCTTCTTGCGGGCAAGCCGGAACATGGTCAGGAGTCGGTCGATCTCCTGCGGCAGCGCGCTGCGCCGGAAGGCGCGGTTGGCGAAATTCTGCAGGGCGGCACGGGCGGCGTCCTCGGTGGTGGCACCCTTGGCGAGTGCGGCGAAAATTTTCTGGGAGGTGGCTGTTGGATTTGCTGCTGACTTCAGCGGGCCGTCCACCTGAATGCCCAGGACATAGACATTGCGATCCCGGCGGTTGCGGTCGGGATTGTTGGGATCGTAGAAATCGTTGAGGAAGCTCACCCCCAATCCCTTCTGTCCGGCTTGGGCATGGAAGTTGACGCTGAAGAGATCGGGCTTTTTTTCATCGGCGGATTTCACATCGAACTTCCCGAACACCTCCCCATTGACGCGCAGATCCACCTTGGCCAGTTCCGGTCCCGCCTGGCTGGCCCAGACTTTGGCCTTCATCACATACTCGCCCTCCTCGGTGAAGGTGTGATCCACACTGGCCCGTCCATTCGATCCAAGAACTCCATTTCCTGAAATGGCGGAGGAGGGATAGAATTTCGTGGCCAGATCCTCAGCACCAAGCGGCAGCGCGAGATCGAGCACCTTTTCCGCCGCACTCAAATAGCGCTCCATGAGAATGGGCGGCAGTGACAGGACCGCACCGATGGTATCAAACCCATAGCCGGTGTCATCCTCCGGAAACTCGTCCGCCGGCCTGGCATCCACGCCCAGCAGATCGCGAATGGTGTTGTTGTATTCCACGCGGTTCAGGCGGCGGATGGTCACACGGCCGGGATCCGGTTTGTTCGGATCAAAGGGATTGAGCAGCAAATCGAGGTAGTGCGTGATGGTGAGGCGCTCCGCTGGCGTGGGTTGTTCCTTTTTCGCAGGAGGCATCATCCAGTTTTCCAAATGAAACTGCACCGTGGACCAGGCCTTCTTTCCCGCCCAAATCGCGGCCTCGTCGGCAAAGGCATCCAGTGCCAGGTCCCCTTTTTTTTCGCCCTCCGCGTGGCAGTCCCAGCAATATTTTTTCAGCAGCGGCTGAATGTCCTTCGCATAACTCTGCCCGGGCACTTGCGGCGGAGCGGCCTGGAGGGTGCTGGAAATCAGCAGCAGGGGGACAATGGGGAATCGGCGAAGCATGCGGGAGGGGGTGGATTCAGGCTAGAAACTGGCTCCGCTCACTCAACTGCATTTCCAGCCGTATTCGCGCCTGAATTCCGATGAAAGACTCCCCGCAACCCATGAATGGTATGGCAATCTTTCTGCATCCGATGTCGCCAGCCGAAATTCACCTCGCCAAAAAATGCCCGCTCATGCGCCGGCTCATCAAGGCCCACGGGCCGGCTGATCTGGAGGTGCAGATGCGTCCACCCTATGAGGCGCTGGTCACCGCCGTGGCCCACCAGCAGTTGCACGGGAAGCCGGCGATGGCGATTCTGAATCGGTTCATCGCACTCTTTCGGGGAGTGAAATTTCCGAATCCTGCGCAACTCCTCAGCTGTGCGGATGAGACCCTGCGAGCGTGCGGATTTTCCATGAGCAAAATTCTTGCCCTGCGCGACATCGCGGCAAAAACCCAATCCGGCCTCGTGCCCACCAAGTCGGCGGCGCAGAAACTCAGCGACGAGGAACTGGTGCAGCGCCTTGTGGCTCTGCGAGGTGTGGGGCGATGGACGGTGGAAATGCTGCTCATCTTTACGCTCGGAAGGGAAAATGTTTTTCCGGCGGATGACTTCGGTGTGCGCGCCGGTTACCGAGCCGCCATGAAAATGGAAGCGATGCCCAGGCCGAAGGATTTGCTCGTGATCGCGGAGAAATGGCAACCCTACCGCACGATGGCGGCATGGTATTTGTGGCGGGCGGCGGATGGGGCGAAATCGGTGAAGGATACTGATGTCAGGGGTTGATAGCCGGGGGAGTTGAGCGTTTGGCTTACGGGCGGGACGCCCGTGCCACGTGGGAAATGTATTCGTAGCGGTGGCCAGTGGCGAGGGCTGCCTTGAGGAAGGCGAGGGCTTCATCGGTCGATTCGTACTGGCAGTAGGGCACGAGGGCGACACGGCGCGGCTTGGAGGTATCGCGATAATTTCCCCACGCATCGATGCCGCCCGCGCACTCCGGCACGGCCTTTTCGAGCAGGGCCTGGCGGCCGGAGGCGAGGGCGTAGTTGTCCGCGAGTTGATCGAACGGGCCATCGTAATAGTCATTGGCGCGGATACTCGCTGCGGCCACCCCGACCAAAATATGCCGGCCCTGATCGTGCCAGAAGACGAAGCCGGTGGTCTGGTCGATCCAGGCGTCAGGCCCCAGCTCCATGAGTTCACCAGGCGTGGTGGGGTCGAGCATCCAGAGGAAAAAATTGCCCGTGGTCTGGTAGATGAGGTAAAATTGCAGGCCGCTTTCATCGTGGGTGCGTTCGACGAATCTTTCCTCGGCCAGCAACGGAAAGGGCGGTGGTGTCTGGGGGAGTTGGTTCAGATGAAATCGTACGGTCCTGCCGTTGAAAGCCACTTGGACGGTGAAGTCATCAGGACAGGTGAGCGTCACTCCATCCGTTGCCGTGAAGTACTGGCTTTCTGAGATACCCTCGCCCGCATAACCAAAGGAAAGAATTCCCTGTTCCCGCAGACCGTTGGCAAAACGCAGATTCCCATGCAGCGGCAGTCCATTCACAGTCCGATTCCAATAGAAATAATGCTCTGTCGGCAGCACCGCCACATCCTCCGGCAGCTCTACGAACACCGATGCGAAAATTTCCGCGCCGCGGCTTGTTGTGGTGGGTCGCGGCTTCGGCCTGCTGCCGTCACAGCCTGCAAGACAAAACACCAACCCGCAGACAAAGGCTCTCACAGATGGCGCATGCGCGAAATTTCCGCCGCCATGTCCGCAGCTCCGAAGAGGGCGGTGCCCGCGACGATCGCGTTGGCGCCTGCCTCCAGGGCGGCGGGCAGAGTATGGAGATAGATGCCACCATCCACTTCAATGTGAAATTTCAGGCCATGCTTTTCGCGGTATTCCTGCGCCGCCTTCACCTTGAGCAGTGTTTCTGGAATCAACGCCTGGCCGCCAAATCCGGCATGCACGGTCATGACCAGAAAGAGATCGATCTGGTCCAGATAAGGCAACGCGGCTTCAAATGGCGTATCGGCATTCACCGCCAGACCAGCCGTGCAGCCCGCCTCGCGGATGCGCCGCAGGGTTTTCGAAACCTCATGCTCCGCCTCCACATGGACCGTCAGATGGTCCGCGCCTGCCTTGACGAAACGATCCAGAAAATGATCCGGCCGGGAAATCATGAGGTGCACATCCAGCCAGATGTCATTGGTGCGATGGATTGTGGCGATGAAATTCGGCCCAAAGGAAATGTTGTCCACGAAATGTCCGTCCATGACATCCAGATGCAGCCAGTCCGCACCGCTGCGAATGGCCCGGGAGCAATCTTCCGCCAGCCGGCTCCAATCCGCCGCCAGCACCGAGGGAGCAATGATACGTTTCGTGAAATCTACCATGCATTGACTATGCGCTCCGCCACCGTCCGTGCAAATCAATGTTTGGCGGAAGCGCCGTCCGCCATGAGCGCGGGGTTTGTTTCCAGGCGGGAGCGTCGCATCACTTGCAGCGCCCGGGCACTCAGATCAAAGCGGCGTTCGTGCCAGCCCATTTCCACCAGAGGCCCTTCGTCGGTGCGGGATTTTTCGAGGAAGGACCGCTGCGAAGGCGTGTAGCACGACAACCGGCCGATTTGCTCATCCACCAACTCCGCATCACTCGTGCCGACCAGATGGCTGACGACGACGTAGCAGCCGATTTCCACCGCGCGGGCCGAAGCGCAACGGCCGATGCGTTCCACTCCCAGCAGGGATTCCGTGGCGCTGGGCACGAGCAGCAGGTCGACTTTTTCCCTGCGCAGTTGCACACTATGCTCGGGAATTTCCACATCCAGACAAACCAAAACGGCCAGCCTCCACCCTTGAAACTCCCACACCAGCAATCCATCGCCACGCTGGAAATCCTTTTCCCACGGGGTCAGTATCTGTTTGTCCTGCACGAACGATTGCCCATCGGAGAGGATCGCAGCACGGTTCACCAAGCCGCCGTTTACATGACAGGGACAGGTTCCCAGCACCACGCATTTTCCAGGACGCGAGAGTTGTGATTGAACCACTGGCCAAATTTCCAACCAGAAATAAGCGGCACCCGCAGGGAGACCCTCCTGCCATTGCGGCAGTCCCATCCAGAGAAATTCCGGCAGCACCACCACCTCCGCACCCTGATCCCAGGAGCTTTGCACGACATCCACGATTTTTTTCACGAGATTCTCCGGCGAGGATAAATCCGCCGTCCAGGCGCTGACGATGAGGTCGGTCATCTCAGTTCATCGAAGGATTCTCCGGCATGCCGGCCACAAGCGTGCCCCACGGGCCCAGGCTCTTGAGCAGTTCGAGCCAGAGAGATTCGTTGGCCTCGGTTCGCATGATTTCCGGATGGATCTTGCGGGGAATCCAGGATTTCTGCTGCAACTCCGCCTCCAACTGACCGCAGCCCCAGCCTGAATATCCAAGAAACGCACGGACAGAATCTCCAGCATGCAATCTCACCACGGCCTCCTCCGCGGAGAGATGTGTGGCGCAACGCATGGCCACCTCCCCATGATTCCACGAGAACGAGGCAAAGGTCAGGTGTTCCTGGCCGACGGGCCCTCCGGTATAGACGGGAACATCGCGCAGCGGTGTGAATTCCGGGGATTTGAGGATCGTGCCCACGCGGTATTCCAGCGGACGGTTCAGGATGAGTCCATGCGCGCCCCTGTCTTTGCGGTAGTCCGTCATGAAGATGACGGTGCGGGCGAAATTGGAATCGCAGAGCGTCGGGTCCGCGAGGATCAGCGCCCCTTTCAGGTTGGGTGGCTCGTTGGTGTTTAAATTCATTGTTGGGAGGTGAAACGTAACTCCACACGGAAAAATTGCGCATCATTTTCGCTCCGAAAAATACATCCGCAATCCCTCCGCGACCCCCTGTGCATACTCGCGGAAAATACTCCCCACCATCCTCCCGCCAATGAATCGCTCCCCGTCGTAATCCCCGTCCTGCAAACGGGCGCAGACCTCCCGGTTGTTCATGACGTAGGGTTCACAATACACCACCGGGCAGGCATAAAGCCGGTTGGCCAGCAGGTTGCGCGACCACACATAGGGGTTTCCCGGCACCGGCAGGGCATTGGCATGGTAGGTAAACGGCGGCAAGCCTGTCGTTTCCGCCAGTCCGGCGGCGACCTTTTCAGCGAGGGCAATTTCCTCCTCATGCACGCCACTCAGAAGGCGCAGCAGCATTTCCAGTCGTTGATCATCAAGCAGCAGTTCCTCCAAATTGAAGGCACCGTTGACCAGCAGATGCAGATGATTCTCCCCGGAATACACCGGGGCACCCGGCAGGCCCCAGGATCCCGCAGCATTGTAGTGCAGGCAGAGGACAAGATCGGGATGCAGCGTTTCATTCACCAGTCCCGCGCGAGCCCGGATTTCGGCGTTGCGGTAGAAGAGTTTTTCGGATTGCCAGCGCACGGTATTTGCAGGTGATGTGTCAGGCGGATGATCGGGATCGATTCCCATGGCCTGCAATTCCGCACGGGCCTGGGAAAGCAGGTTCGCAGGGCGCAGCGGCGTGACCGGTTCGAGCTTGTCACGCACCATCACGACCTCGGCTCCCATCGATTCTAGCATGGTCCGCAGGACCCGCGCCGTGGTCAGGGCCAGTCCACCTTCCTGGACAGGCGGACCGCTTTCAGGGATGAAATTTCGTTCCTCGATCGTTGCCCAGGTGCCGCCGATGTGGCCCGGATCCAGCGCGATGCGCAAGCCCCGCAACGGTCGTGAGGCATCGGTAAGCGGAGGCAGTTCAGCACGCTTGCGCCAGAAACGTTGGGTGGGCATCGGGGCAATTCCAAAGTGCAATTCCACCATGTTTGAGGCCTCCAGCATGGGCAGCGTGGATTGGCGGCGGATTTTGACACGATCCTCCTCAACGAATAGGGTGGTGATGGAAGCCCCCGGCAGGGCATAGACGGAATCCAGCCGCCGCTGAAATTCCTCGCGAGTGATCGTGCGTTGAAAGGGTTCCAGCCGCGACCAGTCCGGTGCCGATCCAAGCGGGGCCAGCTTTGCAGGCACGACAGCGGGAGGCGGCGGCGGCGGCGGTTTTCGTTCACAGGATGACGACAACCCCAGGCAGACCGCGGCGGTGATGAGCAGAATGGGGTTGGACAAACGAAATGGCATGGCCGAAAAGCAAGCTTCCGCACCATGGCCCTTCCCCTTTTGAACGCAACTGAAAGCCCCGCACAGACGATCCGCATCCTCTTCCTCGGAGATGTCTTCGGCGAACCCGGGCGCAAGGCCGTGATCGATTTCATTCCCAAGTTGAAGGAGCGCCATGACATCGACTTCGTCGTGGTAAATGGCGAAAACTCCGCCGGAGGCCGCGGCATCACCCCGCGCATCTGCATTGCCCTGCTGCGTGCCGGAGCGGCGGTGGTCACGCTGGGAGATCATGCCTGGGACCAGCCGGAAATCATCGACTACATGGCCACCGAACCCCGGCTGCTGCGACCCATCAACTATCCGCCGGGCACTCCCGGACAGGGCTCGATCGTGCTGGAAACGGACAAGGGGAAAGTCGCCGTCCTCAATGCCCAGGGCCGCACGTTTACCCAGCCTCCCTTGGAAAATCCCTTCCTCGCCGCCGAAGCCGAAGTGTCCAGACTCCGCGAGGAAACGCCCGTCATTTTCATGGACTTTCATGCCGAGGCCACCAGCGAAAAAATCGCCATGGGGAGGTTCCTCGATGGCACGGTCAGCGCGGTAATCGGCACCCACACGCATGTTCAGACGGCGGATGAAACGATCTTTCCCGGCGGCACCGCCTTCCTCTGCGATTCAGGCATGTGCGGCCCGGTCGAGAGCATCATCGGCAGCCGCATCGAGCCCGTCCTCGCCCGTTTCCGCACCAGCCTCCCCGGGCGCTTCATCGTGGCTCCCGGGCCGGTGCTGGTGTGCGGCGCGTGGGTGGAAATCGATACTACCACAGGCAAGGCCGTGAAAATCGAACGTGTCCGCGAACTCTGGACCGGAGAGTGACCACCGGGGGAGAGGCGCAAATTGTCCGTCGGCGGTTATTGAGCCGCTTTCACAAATTCCGCCAGCTCCCAGCTCAATTTCTCAAGCTCCGGAAGGTTCGTATACATCATATGGCCTCCCTCGTAATAGCCGAAATGGACGTTTTGACGCTGTTTGTCATTCAAAGGCATGTGATCGAAACTGAATTTGATCCCATCAGCGGGCGTGGCCAGATCGTAGTGGCCGCAGGCGACGTAAACCCTGAGGCTCGGATTTGACTGGATGGCCTCGCTGAGGGTGCCCGCGACGTTGACGTAGCGGTTGGTGAAGGAATCGTAGTTCCATGGGTGCACCTGGTTGCTGAGGATTTCGTAAGGCTGGTCGTTTTTCACGCGAAGTTCGCCGCGAATATAGGCATTGAGCGAACTCGAGAAAGCTCCGTAAACATTGTTGTAGGAGGGATCACCCACTTCAGGATCGCCCACCACACGGCCGTCGAAGCGGCCCACGAGTTGGCGTTCCTTCTCGAGCAATTTTCCAAAAAACAATCCGGGAGAAATGCGAAGGTTTTCGCGCATCACCAGGTCCTCTGGCAGGCTGGTGAATTTGGAAATTTGCGCGGCAATCGCCTGCTTCTCAGCCGCTGGCAGCGAGGCCCCCTTGAGCAGCGCGGAGGCATAGGCACCCTGGGCAAATTCGTGGGCCGTCTGGGCTGTTTTGGCGGGATCCTGCAGCAGGTCTGGGGCGAGTTTTTTGTGATACCCGGCCACGTTGCTCATGGTCGGCAGGAAACAGATGAAGGCAAGATCGTTGTCGCCCGAGCCGTTCAGCGTTTGGAAATCCAGCACGCCGGAGACAATGATGATCCCGTTGAGCGACATTCCATAGCGGCTCTGCAAATGCCCCGCCAGGCCCGCGCTGCGGATGCCGCCGTAGCTCTCGCCCATCAGGAATTTGGGGGAATTCCAACGCTGATTCTTGCTGACGTAGAGCCGGATGAAGTCACCCACGCTCTCCACGTCCTCATTAAATCCGTGGAATTGCTTCGGATCCTGACCCTTCTCCGGACGGCTGTAGCCAGTGCTGACCGGATCGACAAAGACAAGATCCGTGGTTTCCAAGAGGGTGTAAGGATTATCCACCAGTTGAAAGGGCGCCTTGGGCGTCCCCGTGCCGCCCTCCGGCAGCAGAACACGACGCGGCCCAAACGCCCCCAGATGCAACCACACCGCCGACGACCCCGGCCCGCCATTGAAACAAAACGTCACCGGCCGCGCCTGACCAACCGCGATGGCCGCCGGGTCTTTCTTGATCTCTCCCAGCGTGTAGGCCACGTAGAACACCCCCGCCTTCGCATCGCCATCCGGCTTGGAAAGGGTCATCGACCCCGCCGTCGCGACATATTTGATGGCGCGGTCGCCAACTTTGATTTCATGCTGCGTCACCGACACAGGCACCCGGGCTGGGTCAAATTTCCCATCCTTGGGTTTCTCCTCGGGCTTGGCAGGTTGGTTTGCCGGCTTCTCATCCGCAGCGCGAACGGGCGAAATGGCGAGGGAAAGAAGTAGGATTTTGGGGAAGAATTGTGAAAATTTCATAACTTCTAAATTTTCAATGTATTTTTAGAATGTCAACCCGCCACCGCGCAAATTCAGTTGCTTTTGCGAAACAGTCTCATTAAGTGATCTTGGCGATGAATCCCTCCTCGACTCCCCCATCCCCAACTCCCAACACCCTGGCCAGCCTGAACATTGGCTGTTCAGGGCGGATCGTCTCGCTGCCGTTCGGTTCTTCGCCGATGACCCGCCTGCGGGAAATGGGCCTGTTACCAGGGACGGAAGTGCGGCTCATCCGCAGGGCACCGCTGGGGGATCCGTTGGAATTTTCCGTGCGTGGATCGCTCCTTTCCCTGCGCCAGAGCGAGGCTGAACTCATCGTGGTGGAACCCACCTAAGCCCCTACCATGGCCAGCCCCTCCCCTGAGCACGGTCTCGTGTACGCCCTGGTCGGCAATCCCAATTGCGGCAAGACGACGCTCTTTAATGCCCTCACCGGCATGAAACAGAAGGTGGGAAATTACCCGGGCGTGACCGTGGAGCGCAAGGAGGGCGATTGCTATTCCCAGCATGGCGAACGGATGCGCATCCTCGATTTGCCGGGCAGCTACAGCCTCAACGCACGATCGCCCGACGAAGCCGTTCTGCGCGATGTGCTGCTGGGCCGGCGTGCGGACACCCCACGCCCCGACCGCATCGTCTGCGTGCTCGATGCCACGAACCTTGAGCGAAATTTATACCTCGTCACCCAGATCCTCGAGCTGGGCATCCCCATGATCCTCGCGCTCAACATGGTCGATGCTGCGGAAGCCAAGGGCGTGCGCATCGATCTGCAGCGTCTGACGCAGAAATTTGGATGTCCGGTGGTTCCGACGGTCGCCAATACCAAGAAGGGCCTGATCGAGTTGAAAGTGGCCATGAGCCGGCCGGATCCACCAGTGCCCAAGCCCCTGCTCGATGCCATTCCCGTTTCCATTCGCGGTGCCTTGCTGCGCTGCCGTGAATCGCTCTCCGCAGCGGGTGTGGTGGCCTCGACCACCTCCCTGCTGGAGCCGCTATACCTCCTCTCCGACCACGACGACACGCATTACGGTCTGCCACAGCCGCATTTGGAAAAACTCCAGCAGGCCCGTGAGCAACTCTCCCGCGAGATTCCCAACTGGGAGGACACTCTCGTGGCCGCCCGCTACGATGTCATCCACAGCGTGTGCCGCGAAGCCCTGCACCGTCCGGACATTGAGAAACGCACGCTGACGGATCGCTTCGATGCCATCCTGCTGCATCGCGTCTGGGGATGGGTCAGCCTTATCGCGGCCATGGGAGCCATGTTCTGGCTGATTTTCAGCGTCGCGGAAACGCCCATGCACTGGATCGAACAGGCGTTTGCCGCCGTGGGCGACAAGATCACGCAATGGATGCCGGATGGGGATTTGCGCAGTTTGATTGTCGATGGGGCGCTGGCCGGTGTGCAGGGGATCATCATTTTCCTGCCGCAAATTTTGATCCTCTTCTTCTTCATCGGCCTCATGGAGGACACGGGTTACATGGCCCGCATCGCCTTCATCATGGATCGCCTCATGGGCCGCGTGGGACTGAATGGGAAAAGTTTCCTGCCCATCCTCAGTTCCTATGCCTGCGCCGTGCCGGGCGTCATGGCCGCGCGCACCATCGATAACCCGAAGGACCGGCTCATCACGATTCTCGTCGCGCCGCTCGCCAGTTGTTCCGCACGTCTGCCGGTTTATTTGTTACTCATCGCCGTGCTGCTGCCGTCCGAGCAGGTATCCTGGACTGTCAAAGCCCTGCTGATGGTCGGCCTCTATTCCTTGGGAACCATCGGAGCCTTTTTCTTCGCGTGGCTATTCAAATCCAAATTGCTCCCCGGCAAACCCCAGCCGCTGATCCTTGAATTACCGGGCTACAAACGGCCATCGTTGCGAAATATTTTCCAGCAGATGTACTCCCGCGCCTGGATGTTCGTGCGCCGCGCCGGCACCGTCATCCTCGGACTTTCCATCCTGCTCTGGGCCGCCTCCACCTATCCCAAAACCGAAGGCACCAAGTCCGAACAACTCGCCCACAGCGTCGCTGGAAAAATCGGCCACGCGGTGGAACCCATCATCAAGCCCCTGGGTTACGACTGGAAGGTGGGCATCGGCCTGATCGCCAGCTTTGCGGCGCGCGAGGTCTTCGTCACGACCATGTCCACCGTTTACTCCATCGAGGAGGAGGACGATTCCGATCACGAAAAACTGCGTGATCAATTAAAGGACGCGCACTGGCCCGACGGACGTCCCGTTTATACTCCCTCCGTCTGCCTCGGCCTCATGGTCTTCTACGTCTTCGCCATGCAATGCCTCAGCACTGTCGCCGTTGTCCGCCGTGAAACCGGTGGCTGGAAATGGCCCCTTTTCCAAATCGCGTACATGACCGGCACCGCCTACATTGGAGCGCTGGTCGTCTATCAGATCGGCCATGCGCTGGGGTATTGATCGAACGTTGCCTCCTTGCATCCGGGCTTTTCTGCATTAGGGAATGGGGCCCGCTGAGCCCCGCTTCCATCCCATGTCCACACCCCTCCGAATCGCCCCCTTTCTCTTCGCGCTCCTGTGCCTCCTGCTGCCATTCGCGGAAGTCTCGTGCGACAGCAAGGATCAGGCATTGGGAAAATTAAACATGGTGAAAATCACCGGATGGGAACTGATGAGCGGCCACAAACAGGACGATCAGCAGCCGCAGAGGGTGATGAATCATAATCCAAACTACCTGCTCATCACCACCGCCGCCGCTCTCATTCTGGGATTGCTGGCCGCAGCCAGTCCCACCAGTCGCCGATTCGGAGTCATCTGCGGCACGGTCGCCGCCGGTTGCCTGCTCTTTCTGACCGCGCACCTCCGGGAAGCCGTCCTCCCACCAGACCTGCCACTCCGGCAACTCCAACAGGGAGCACAGACAGACCTGAGCTTCCGCATTCCAGCCTTGGAACAATTGGGCAACGACCTCATCAGCAATAACCTCACCGTCACCCCGCAGCCCGGCCTCTATGCCTCCATGGCCTGCGCCCTCCTGGCCGCCATCCTCTCCGCGCTCCCCGCCTCGAAGCCATCCTGAATTCAACCATTGAGGGCTGGTTCGAACGGAAATTTCAACGCACCAAATGCACACCTTCCAAAAAATTTCCTGCCTGCTCGCCGTTTGCTGCACCAGCGTGGCGGGGGAGCCCACCGTTCGCCAGATCCTCGATCCCGGCGAATCCTCCCAGGGTGACAGTCTCATTTGGACCGGCCTGATGCCCAAGGCGTGGAAGGAGCTGGGTAATCTGGCGGGAGTGGAGAAAATTGACCTCAAGAACAAAAGCGACGGCAAAGACAATCCGGCGGCAATTGCTCTCAACGATGCCGCCGGGCATCTGGAAAACATGCTGCCCGCCGATACCAAAGTTTGGGCTGGCACCCCGGACAAGCGACTGATCGATCAAATCAACGCGGGCCTCTCCAAGCTCTTTCCTGGAGCCAACCGCACGGTGAGTTTCGGACCAAGCCCCTACCCAGGTGCCCTAGCCGCGGTGGTGGCGTTGAATCACCGGGTCCATTTTGCGAAAATTTTTTCCTCGTCAAAAACGAAGACCATGGGCTTTCACCCTACCAAGGGAGAGGCCTTTCAAGTGCCCTACTTCGGCACTCGCGGTGCCGCGAATGAGAAATTTGGCACCAACGAAGTCAAAGTGCATTACTACCGCCCGTTGAACAACTTCATCGTGGAACTCAAGACTTCGACAAACGAGGAAAGCGTCTGGATCGTCAGGAGCCCGAATGTGCCCTCGCTCCAAAGCCACATGGAAGCCGTGCGCCAGATCCAGGCCAAACCGGATGACTCAATTACGGGCAATTTGACGCCTGAAGACACCTTGATGGTTCCAAGGATTCATTTGGAAAACACCAGGGACTTTGGGAAGGATTTGGAAGGAAGCTTCCTGGACAAAAACCAAAGCCCCTACTCGATCGTTGACGCCCAACAGTGGATTGATTTTCAACTGAATGAGACCGGATTTAGAATCAAAGCCAAGGCGGAATTATCAGCAGACCCCTTCGGCGGTCCGCCTCCTCCCCCAAAGCCAAAACCCCGCCGGTTGATCTGCGACGGCCCCTTTTCCGTCCTTCTCTGGCGGACGGGCAGCCACCTTCCCTACGCCGCCTTTTATTTTGATGGCGGAAAATGGCAGCAATAGAGAACCGTGGTGGTTCGAGGAGACGAAAAGTTTTCCCGATTCCCCAATGCCGTCCTTGCAGGCATCGCCAACGCATGGGTAATTTCCCGCATGCCAACTATTCTATGTTTCGGAGATTCCAACACCTGGGGATACGATCCCGCCGCCACGGCGGCCTCGCCCTTTCCCATTCGTTATCCTGCGGACGTTCGCTGGCCGGGCCAGTTGGCCGGTGAGTTGGGAAATTCCTGGCAGGTGATTGAGGAAGGTCAAAATGGACGCGCGGCGGTGCATGAAGATCGCACGGCGCTGGCCTCGCGTTGCGGGCGCGATTATTTGCTGCCCTGTCTGGAATCGCATCATCCGCTGGAAGTGGTGGCGATCATGCTGGGGACGAATGATCTGAAGGCCTGCCATCATTTGCCAGCGCAGGACATTGCCAATGGCGTCGGCGTGCTGGTGCAGCTCATCCTCAAGAGTGGCGCGGGTCCCGGCGCCAGGGCACCGAAAATTTTGGTGATCTGTCCGGCCGCGATTGGCAATCTGGAATCGCTGCCGGATCTGGCGGCACGCTTTGTAGGCGCCCGCGAGCGCTCGCTGGAAATGCCGCGCCTCTACGCCGCCATGGCCAAACTCCACGGCGTGGAATTTCTCAACGCGCAGGAGTATACACAAGTCAGTCCCATCGACGGCCTGCACTTCACCGCCGAGGATCACACGGCACTGGCGAAGGCGGTGGCGGCAAAGCTGCGCTCGATGATGTAGGTGGTTTTGGGCCTGCGGAATGAGCCGGTGAGGAATTTTTCTAAGAAAGAAAATATTTTTTGAATAGGAATCGAGGGGCCTCGTCGAATGCAATGAACCATTCGCGCTGCCACCAATAGGCAGGTGAAACAACGGTTCAAAAAACAAACAAACAGTCCACTCCTCTAAAGTTATGAAACTCCGCACGCTCCTCTTCACCGCCATCCTTGGCCTTGGCGCGCTCGCACCCGTCACCTCCGCCAATGCCAGCCACACTTCCTGCGAACGCACGCGCGTTACCTACGATGACTGCGGCCGCCCGGTTTACTGGGTCTACCGTGTCGTCGGTTACTGCCACGACGGCTGCCCCCGCTACGGCTGGATTCGCACGGCTCCTCCCTGCGAACGTGAATACTACAGCGATGGCTACGGACATGACCATGGTTACTCCCGCCACGACGATTGTTCCTACCGTGGATCCCGCGGTGGATTCTCCTTCCGCTTCGGACGGTAATCCGCACGGTTGGTAACCACTCCTCAACCCCGAACCGGGGCGGCCTGCAAAGGCCGCCCCGGTTGCGTTTGGGGCCTTGAAATGCTTTGCCCCCGGACACTTTCGATTGATACTGGTGCTTCCATTTCACCCTTCTCCAAACTGATGTCCGCTTCCTTCCCCCCTGCATGGCTCGCGCTGGCGCTGCTGCTGGGAGGATGCTCGGACAAGCAGGAAAAATCCCGCGCGGAACTTCACGAGAAGCAGTTGGATTTTTCCGTGGATGATTATTTCAAGGCCGTGCAGTCGGGTACGCTCTCCTCGGTCAGTGCCTTTCTTGACGCTGGCATGGCGGTGGATGCCGCCGATGCCGAGGGCGGCACGGCGTTGATGGTGGCCGCTGAATCCGGCCAGGGATATATCGTGGAGGAACTGCTGAGCCATAAAGCGCAACCAAACCAGACCCGCCCCAATGGGGACACCCCTCTGATTCTCGCCGCACGCAATGGCAATGCCCAGGCGCTTCAAGCCCTGCTCAAGGCTGGTGCGGACCCCTCGCTTGCAAATCAGGAGGGGCTGACGGCACTGGCGGAAGCCTCCATGGCCGGCCATGCCTCGGCGGTGAAAATCCTCGCCCCGGCCTCGCACCCCTCGCTCGACTACGCGCTGCAACTCGCCGCCGTGAAAGGCCGCACGGATGTGCTGGATGTCCTGCTGCAACAAGGTGCCAACCTGCTGGCCCGGAGTTCGGAGAACCGCACGCCGCTCATGTATGCGGCGAAAAATGGCCAGGACGAAGCCGTGCAACTCCTCATGCAGCGGGGTTCGAATGTCCTCGCCATCGACAATGATCTCCAGACCGCCGCCATGCTGGCGGAAGCCTCCGGCCACCCCACCACTGCGGCGATTTTAAATGATCCCAGGGAAATTTCCGAAAACCCCGAGGCCGCATCCGACCCCACCGCCGTCGCCCCCACTCTGGAAAAACTCGCCGGCCACGCATTCACTCCCGCCGAGCCTGACAAGCCCGTTTCCCGGCAATTGAAATTTCACACCTACCGCGAGCGTCAGCTGCCATTCATCCTGCAGGAAGTCAGCGAAAACAGCAGCACCGCCACCGTGCAGATGCTGACGAATGAGCAGGAAATTGTCCCGCTGGCCAGTGGCGACAAAGTGCCCGGCACGAACTTCGTCATGGTGAGCGCCAAGCATTCGCTCAAACCCGCCAAGAGCGGCAAGGGCAGTCTCGTGGATGTTTCCACTTTGCTGGTCCGGGACGCTGTCACCGGCGAAAGTGTTCTCGCCCAGTTCCGCCAGGCCGTGACCACCGCCGATACTTACGGTGTGCTGCGGGAAACGGACACCGGCAACCTTTATGAAGTCCACCCCGGCGATGCTTTTTCGCTCGGCACAAAATCCTACCGGGTCCTCGACGTCCGCCCCACCCAGATTCTCGTCGAGGAAACCGCCACCAAGGAAACCCTCGTCGTTGAAAAATGATCCGAGGATTCGTGGTTGAAAAAAACACCCAGTGTGGGAAACCCTCACCACCCCCTCCTCCCATGGCATTCTCCTTCCTTTCCCTCCCGCTCCGCTCCCTGACGGTTGTCGCCTGCGCCGGCCTGATTGCAGCTCCCCTTGGCGCCGCGCCGCGGGCCCTGCCCCGCCATGCGCCCCCGGCCCAACCGGCCCAACCCGCGCAACCCGCCCCACCCGCCATTCCCAAGTCCGAGGCGGTCGGCGATACCATTTCCCCTCCTCCTCAAATCGCCTGGAAGGAAATCGCCCAACTGCCGGCACCCGCCGGATTCAAGGAGCAGCCGGGCCTTGCGGGATCCTATGCCGGTGCCAGCGGGCTGTTTTTGATCATCGCGGGAGGTGCCAATTTCCTGCCGGATCAATCCCCGGATTCCGCCCCCAGGGCCTATTGGAACACCATCTACGTTCTCGAAAAAATCCGCAGCGAGGATGGTGATCACAAATACGCATGGCATCCCGCCGGACTCGAACTCCCGCGGGCCATCGCCTACGGCGCCTCTGTAAATATTGAGGACGGGCTGCTCTGCATTGGCGGTCGCACGGTGGAGCAATGCCTTTCCGACTGCTTCGTGCTGCGCTGGAACGCGGACTTGGAAAAAGTGGAAATGGAGGAATTTCCAAAATTGCCCGTGCCCCTGGCTCACATGGCCTGCGCAAAGATCGGCGATACTATCTATGTGCTGGGCGGTCGTGAATCCGTGACCGGCAGACCCACGCACGATTTCTTTGCCCTCGACCTTAAACAACGCAACTCGCCCAGTGGATTCCTCTGGCAGCGGCTCGCTCCATGGGATGGCAGCCCGCGGCTGAATGCGCTGGCAAGTTCCGGCACGGATGGCGAGACGGAAAGCCTCTACCTCTGCGGCGGCCGCAATCCCGGCGGTGCGGATGGTGAGGATTTTCTCACCGACCTGCATCGATTCGATCCCATCAAGAAATCCTGGTCGGTGCTGGGCAATGCCCTGGACCCCGCCGGCAAGGCGGCCACGCTCATGGGTGCTCCCACGTTCTTCGTGCCTCCCCACCACCTCGTGCTGGTGGGTGGAACGGATGAAAAACTCACGACCCTCATTGAGGAAAACTCCTACCGCCAGACTGCCAAGGACACCACCGATCCCAAGGAGGCGGCGGACCGCAACAAGCTCACCCAGTTGATCATCAAAAATTATCCCGGCTACAGTCGCAACGTCATGGCCTTCGATATCGTCGCCAGCGAATGGAGTTTCATCGGTCACTTCCCTTCACGGCCCCCGGTCAGCACCACGGTGGTCCCCTGGGATGGAAATTATGTCATCCCCGGTGGTGAAACCGGCCCCGGCCAGCGCACCCCCACCATCTGGCAGGCCAGCGTCATGAAAAAGGCGCGCATTGTGGAATAGCACGCAACTGCGCTCACGGCCCTTTCCAATCCACCTCCAGGCGCAACTCGCGCCCGAATCGGTCGTTGTATTTCACATGGCCATTGGCGATGCCGAACTCGTGGACGAGCCGTGTGACTTTGACATCAAAGCAGCAGTATTCGGCCACATCGCGATACCGGCCTGCCCGCCACCAGGTGATGGCATCCAGACCATGGGCGATCTTACCCGTGCCGAGCGTCGGCTGCGCAATGTCCTCCAGCTTGAGCCGGTGACCGAGCCTTTTCTCAATATCCACCAGCAGGTCCAGACTCGTCATGCGGTCGGCCACCGCCCATGTGTCGTAGGCCTGGAGCACGGCATAGTCGAAACTGATGTGGTTGAAACCGACCACTAGATCCGCGGCCGCCAGCTGCGCAATCAATTCCGCCGCACGGGATTCGCGGTAGATGATGTATTTGCCCGTCGCCGTGCTGTAGGTGACGCCCACCGACATCCCCATCTTCTCCTTTTGGTCCCAGCCGCCCACGTCATTCGCAGTGCGGAGAGTTTCCAGATCGAAATAAACAAAATTTTGCGGCATAAATATTGCCCTGTGAATAGCGAGCAGCCACGGCCTGTGCAACTCGACAATTTCCGGATTATCCGCTCCCGCCCCTCATTTGCCTTCTTGCATCCTGAGCCGCCATTGATTTAGTGCGCTCCATGCAAACCCTCCGCTCCTTCCTCTCCCTCTGCCTGCTTACCGCACTCGGCCTCAGCCTTTCCACGCCCGCTTCCGCCGCCGATGAAGGCGCGTTGAAAGTGGGTGAATTCACCTTCAAGGCCATCGCACTCTGGAAGTCCAAGGATTCCGCCCCGCGCCCCATGAGTCAGGGCGGATTCAGCCTGCCCGGCGCGGAAGGTGCCAAGGCCATGGACGCGGACTTTTATCATTTCGGCAACGGCCAGGGTGGCGATGTCGAGGCAAACGTGACGCGCTGGAAAGGCCAGTTTCAGCCTGCCGAAGATGGCACCGCGGTGAAGTTTAATCGTGAGGAATGGCTGTTCGGAAAAAAGAAAGTCACCCTCGTCATTCTCCAGGGCACGTTCCTCAGCGGCAGTCCCTTCGGTGCCAAGACACCGGTGCCCGATTCCGCAATGATTGGCGCAATCCTTGAAAGCGACACCGGACACGTCTTTGTGAAATTTACCGGTCCCCAGAAACAAATCCTCGCCAGCCGCGATGCGTTTCTCAAACTGCTGGGCACCGCCTATGCCGACGCCCCCACCAAGGTCAAACCAGCCGCCGATGAAAAGGCCAAGTAAGATCTCCCTGCCCTTCTACTGCTGGATTCTCTGCTCGCTGATGCCGCTGACTTCCGCCCTGCGTGCGGAGGATGCATCGGAAAAATCGCCCACCACCGAGGAGGCCGCGGAGGAAGAACCGGAGGTTCTGGCTTTCGTCCTCTTCCTCAAGCAACCCCGCAAGCTCTCCAAGCAGGGCATCGTCGCGGCCGTCACCAAAGCCTGGCAACTCACGCCCGAGACCGCTGGCAAACTGGACCTGCGCCGGAAGGATGGAAATTACCTCCTCCGCCATGAGAATCTCGAGGTGCTCATCGAATCCAAACCCGAACCCTGGCTGGAGGACCAGCCGCAGGTCATCGAGAAATCCACCGACCTCCGCATGAAGGACATGCTGCGTCGTGTCAAAGGCCACCTCGCCATTTCCATCGATAATCAATTCACATCCGACGACGAACGCGAGGCCGCCGTCACCAACTGCCTTCACCTCCTCGCCGCCTTCATCGATTTCTCGGACACTCTCGCCATCTACGACGACGAGAGCGGCGACTTCAATTACGTCAACGACGAGGTCCGCGAAATGCTCGCGGGAGACGATCCTCTGAGCTCCTTCGAAATCGAAGTTGCGCCACCGGTCACACAAATCGATTCCAATGACCCCTCGATGCAGGCCGCCATCGCGGAAGCACGCCGCCGCTGGCCGGAGTTTGCCAAGAATTTCCGCGACTACTCCGACTCCCGCGGCCCCTTCCTTGTAAAATCAGGCTTCGGGAAAGCTGGCGAGCAGGAGTTCATGTGGTCCGAGGTTCTCGAAATTCGCAGTGGAACCATTTCCGCGATCCTCAAAAATGAACCGCTCCACCAAAACAAATTATCCCTTGGAGACAAGATCGAAATCCCTCTGAGCACGCTCGGTGACTGGGTCTACCCCGACGAGGAGGGAGCCAAAATCGGGGCCTTCACCATGGACGTGGTGCAGGCCGCCGCAGAAAATCAGCCCAAGCCCTGAACCCTTCACGGACATGTCCATTTCAACCGATAGAAACAACGTCCGCCCACCATTGCTGGCGCGTTCCACGTCAGGGTCGAACTCGACGCTGTGAAATTGTGGGCCGTGGACCAGCCGTTGAGGTCGGTGGAGACCTGGATCAAATACGGCTGCGTGAGCACCAGATTATCGAAGCCCAGCACAATCGGTGAAGAGCTGATGATCTTGATGCCCGGGCTTGCAACCGGTGGGGTATAGCGCCAGGCCAGCGTTGCCTGGGTGGTAAACGCCCCACCATTGACGCGCAGCCGGTAAGTCCCGCACAAAAGCAGGGGCCTCCAAATGTGCTCAAGATTGTCCACGGCGCTGTCACTTTGGTAAACCTGGGTGCCCGGGTTGTTCGGCCCTTTGTAAAGGGTGAGTCTGAGATTGGGAGGCGACACATGGGTGAACCCTGATCCATTGAAGGTAACCTGCCGGTTCCACACCAGCGCCGCGCTCAGGGAACCTCCATTTTTGCTGGCGGGAATATTTAGGATGTAATCGTTGGTGGAATTGGGCAAAACTGCTTTGTGCTGCCATCCCGTCAAAGTCACAGGATTGGTGACATGCGCTGTCTGCTCCGGAGCTATCAAAATCTTGTAGCTGTTGTAGATGTTCAATTCCCCAGCCCCATACACGCCATCGATGGGCTTGGTGGACGTCTGCGTCCACGCGGGAAATTCCTCCTTCGTCGCCCCCGCCAGCAGCACCGCCCGCAAGGTCTCCGTCCGCTGGCCATTCGCCGTGGTCGCCACGCCGCGCAGCACCGCGCCAGCCCCGCTGACCATGCCCGTGGCAAAGCTTGTAGCATCTGATGGGGCGACGATTTCCGGTTTGCTCCGGCCACCGCCGTCGAATGAGGAGGATGTCACCCCCTGGCTGTGCTGACCGTCGCTGCGGCCGACCGCCAGAACATTGAACGCACTGGCCATCATTACGGGGAAAGCGGAGCCCACGTAATTATTCATCCCAGCACAGCAAAGGTAGCGATTGGAGGAATCCGCGTTTATACTGTAGTCCACGCGGTGGAGGAGGTTGTTAAACGCCGCGATTTGACCGGGTGACGAATCGGATGGGTTAGCTATCCAGGCATGATTCTGCACATGACTGCTCTCGCTCAACGGCACCACGATTTGCGGAGCTTCCGGTGTGGGGTAGTTGAGAAAACCTGCGAACAGCCAATGGTTGGCATCATACACATCCACATTCGCCACTCCACTCGCCAACCCATAGATGCTGTAGGCGCGGCTTCCCACCACCTGGGCATGCGTAGACGCTGCGGAGTCTCCTGATTTTAGCAGAAACGTCTGCCCAATGAAGGAAACAGTGCCAGGGAGAGGGACATTTCCATAACCCGCCATCGGCGCATAGGCTCCACCCGGCTCAGGCACCTCCACCTGCGTGAACTTCACTCCCACCCCCTTCGGGCACGCCGCGCCCAATTCCGCCTGCAATTTCACATACCCAACATCCGCCATCCAATCCGCCCGCGCCGGCAGGGCGCACAGCAGAAGCAACAGAGTGCTGCAGGATGGGAATAGCAGGAATTGCATGGGGGAAATGGGAAGGCTGACGGGCCGCAATGTCTGATTTTTGGGGAAAAATCAGGCCGAGGATTTATTTTGCCCGCCACCAATGTAACACTCCGCGCGTTTTTGGGGAAGGTCTGTTTTGAGCCAATCTAACGATTGATTTTTGCGGAAATTCTCAGATTTGAGATGTTGTAAATTTTTATAAATATTCGATATAATTGTTGTTAGTAATGGAAATTCCATTTATAGTAATTATCGATTTCCCATTTCAACGCATCAACCTTGAACATCCCATCCCAGTTTCCGCATGACACCCACCACGAAACGCGCGCCCAGGTCGCGGGATTTGCAGCTCTCTCTGGCGGCCTTGCTGGCCTTCGCCAGCTGGCTGGCCCTGCTGGCGTTTTTCATCGGCTTTCCTGTGCTCTATCTTTTGACGATTCCCGTGACCGTTCCCATCCTGGCCGGCGCTGTGGGATTGGTGGTGGTTTTGTTCCTGCTCTATTATCTTCTGGCGGGAAGTCTGCACTGCCAGGTGTGCGGGGGCCCGGTGTTCGGCGGCGGAGAGGGGCATCGCAAACATCCCCACTCCCGCAAATTCCTCGGGATCAGCTACAGCCGTCAGGTGGCGGCGGAAATTTTATCCATGCGGGGATTCCACTGCATGCATTGCCAGACGTTCTGCCGCAGCCGTCGCAAATCCCAGCGTCTCCCGGACGAACTCGCCGGGGTCGGCCCGGGAACTCTGGCGGACCAGATGTTTCAGACTCCCTCACCCTCTGCGCAGGAACCCACCGCGCCTTCCCAGGCGCTTTTTGAAAATATTTTCAATCCCGCCCCCACTTCTCAATCCCCCCCCAACTCCCCAACCCCCATGTCCCAACCACGAGAAATCGTCCACCCCGAACGCACTCCCTGGTCACACCACCCCCAGGTCAATCCTTTTAGCCAACCAGACGCCATGAACACGCCCATCGCACCCATCGCTCCCACCAGAACTGCTGCCCCACCCATCGCGGCTGCGCCACCGCCGCTGCCGCCCCAGGCATCCACCATCGCCTCTCCGTTTTCGATCCTGGCACCACCACCCCCGGCACCCATCGAGCCTCCCTCAAACATCGCGGTTCCTCCTCCCATGTTCCCAGCGCCCACTCCCCTGACCACGCCAGAAGCCGTCCTTCCAGCCCCCATGGACCCACCGAAGCCCGTGACCTCACCCTTCGAAGTGCTCACCCAGGCCGTGGCTCCCAAACCGCAAGCAACCATTTCCACCGCGCTGCCAGCATTGGAAAAGGGTCCCCTGCCGCAAATCTCGCAGCCAATCCTGCCGGAACTGACGAAGCCACCCGTGCTTCCACCACTTCCCTCGCAGATCATTTCCCCACCACCTGTGCCGATTCCTGCCCCCGTCTCCGCACCGGCTCCAGCCCCAACCCCAGCGGAAACCGCGCCGGATTTGCAGCAGGTCGTCACGGAAGTCTCCAGCCTAATTGAGCAGACCCGGCAGTCGCTCAACCAACTTTTCTCCGAGATGGTCAGCCAACTCAAAACGGCCCTCGTCCCCGTTCCGGCTCCCGTGCCGGACGCCACCACGGTCGCACCTCCTCCTGCCTTGGAAATTTCCACGGCATCATCCACTCCCATGCTTGTGGCTGTGGCCCCAGCAGAGGTAGAGTCAAAACTCGAGGAACCAACCCTACCACCATCTCCACCAGTTGCCGCTTTAACCGCCTTGGACATTACCGACCTCGCCGAGGAGGCCCCCGCCCCATTGCCTGCTGCACCGACTGCAAAACCTGTGGCGGCAGAAGCCCCGGTCGTCGCGAAACCTGCCGCCCCGGCCGTCGATTCCACCAAGGCAGCGGTGTTGAATGAAATGCTCGCGCGGGCCTTTGCCCAGCGGCAGTCCGCACCGCCTGTTCCAGCACCTGCCCCAGTCCTGCCCCCAGCCCCACCGGTGTCAGTTCCCCCGGTCAGTGCCGAGGAATTGCCACCGCCGCGTGCTCCACAATCCCCCTTCCAAATCGTTCAGGAATTGGAATCGCCCCTGGACAATCCCATGGCGGCCTTCCCATTTCCACCGCTACCAGAGGAATCCCCGGCCCCGCAGGGAGTCTTCAGTTCACTTCCACCACTGCCGCCCTGGGACACTCTGAATGAGGACTCCAGTCATCCCGCGCCTTTCACGTTTCTATCCAAACCCGAGAACGCAGCCCCGGAGGCACCCAAACCCACCCCGGAATGGTCCCTGCCCCCACTGAAACAAGCCCCGCCCCCTCCCATCAACTGGCCCACGCCCAATGGAAAAGCCTAAGCTGCGGCCCCTCTGGTTCACCCTGCTCTGCTGCCTCGTTTCACTAACGAGCCCGGCTGCGGAGAATGCTGAGGATCAGAATTTCAGCACGGAAGGCAACCCTGTCGGGCAATCCCAATCCACTCAGGAAGCAGACGATCAGGAGCCGGCCAAGGATGGATATTTTCGCGTTCCCGGAGCCGAGGCCATCCAGGCGGCCCATGCCGCAGGATATTGTTTCAGCCCAAGAAATGGCAAACCGCCGCGCGATAGCCAGCACACCACCGCCAGCCAGTTTGCCGATGCCATCACCTCCGTTGTCGATGGAGTGAAAATGACGCAGTTCCAACCTCCCGCGGGATGGAACGTGGCAAAGATTTCCAACACGTTTTACATGTTCGTCGATTCCCGCCTGCGCCCCGTCGCCCTGGCCCCGGGATGGACGATCCGCGGCATCCAACTCCAGGGCACCGCCTGGAAATGGGTCGGTCGTCCCGCCGCTGGCGCTCCCTCGGCCAGTTTCGCCATCACCATCATCGGACACAAGGGAGCCGCCGCCGCCACCACCGTGGAACTCAAATCGATCAGCCTTCAGGGCCCGCCTGGAGCCAAGGACTGGCGCGCTGCCTTCGCGGAACTTCCAAAGCCCCGGGGAGGTTCGAGGTAAATTTTCCACATTGCTCTTGCGTCGCGGCTGATCGGCAAGTTTAGCCTCCCCTCATGGCGATGAAACTCTACGAAACGATGGAACGTCGGTTGTGCGACGTGCAACCGATGGACGGCGAGACGCTGCGCTTCTATTGCTGCGGCCCCACGGTCTATGGTCCGGCACACATCGGCAATTTCCGCACCTTTGCCCTCCAGGATACCCTGCGCCGCGTCCTCGAACTCGGCGGATGCCCCACCCGCCACGTGCGCAACCTCACCGATGTCGATGACAAAACCATCCGTCAGTCGCAGGCGGAAAACAAATCCCTCGGCGCGTTCACCACCCACTGGACGGAAAAATTTCACACCGACTGCGCCGCCCTCAACCTTCTCCCGCCCCACGTCGAACCCAGCGCGGTCGCCCACCTGCCGCAGCAGATTGAAATGATCGAAAGCCTCATCGCCAGCGGCCATGCTTATGCCGCCGCGGATGGCTCCGTCTATTTCAAAATCGCCAGCTTCCCCGGCTATGGCCGCCTTAGTCATCTCGACACGCGGGAACTCAAAATGGGCACCGCCGTGGATTCCGATGAATACGAAAAGGAAGGCGTCGCCGACTTTGTTCTCTGGAAAGCCCGCAAGCCCGAGGATGGTCCGAACTTCTGGCCCAGCCCCTGGGGCGGTGGCCGCCCCGGCTGGCACCTCGAATGCTCGGCCATGAGCCGCGCCTACCTCGGCGATACCTTCGACCTCCACTCCGGCGGCGTGGACCTCATTTTCCCGCACCATGAAAATGAAATCGCCCAGAGCGAATGCTGCACGGGCCACCCCATGTCCCGCCTCTGGTTCCACATCAACCATCTCCTTGTGGATGGCCAGAAAATGTCCAAGAGCAAAGGCAACCTCTACACGCTCGATGAACTCTCCGCCATGGGCCACACTCCCTGCCGCGTCCGCTACGTCCTGCTCAGCGGCCATTACCGCACACCTTTGAACTTCACGCTCGCCAGTCTCGACGCCGCCAAGTCCGCTCTGGAAAGAATTTCCCGTGCCGAAAAATCCCTCCGCACCGCCGCAGGTGTCAGCACTCCCCCACTCTACCCAGCCAAAGCCCCCGGCCCCTTCGCCGACGCCTTCGCCGCCCTTGAGGACGACCTCAACACTCCCGAGGCTCTCGGCAGAATTTTCTCCACACTGAATCGCCTCAAGCCCGATCAACTTTCCCCTGCCGAAGCCGACGCCGGCTATCAAGGCCTCCATTTCATCCTCCAAGCCCTCGGCCTGGACCTGTCATCGGAACTCCAAGCCCCCGCCGACGCCCCGCCGGAAATCCTCGCCCTCGCCCAACAACGCTGGGAAGCCAAACAAGCCAAAGACTGGTCCACCGCCGACGCCCTGCGTAAGCAAGTCGATGCCCTCGGCTGGACGATCAACGACACCAAGGAAGGCTTCACCGTAGGTCCAAAATAACGTGGCACGGGCTTCCTGCCCGTAAGCCAAACACGCTGCGAAAAATAATCATTGAGGGAACACCACAAGGCATACGGGCAGGAAGCCCGTGCCACGTCAGTGCCCTTCCTCCGCGCTTGGTTTGGGCAGCATCCAGCCGATGATGAAACTCACCAGCGCGATTCCCCCCGCCACGTAGCCCGCCGCCTGCGCAGTATGCATGGGTTTCACCAGATCCGCACCACCCGCGATCAGCGGCGCAACGAGTTTGGTGGTCACGATCGCCATGCTGGTGCCGATCATCCGGCCGCCCACATTCGTGGCGAAACTCCCGCCCGTGCCCCGCAGATGCAGGGGGAAAACCTTGGGCAAATATTCCCCCATGTAACTGAACTGCGCCACGGTCAGCAATCCACAAAGCGCATAAGCCCAGAGGAATCCATCCCCTCCTGTCTTGAACAGGTAAAGGTAGGTCAAAGGTAGAATGATCAGGGAGGGAATCTGGAAAAGCCGCAGCAACCCGCCATGCGCCATGCCCCAGATCACCAACACCGCCAGCAGAATTCGACCTGTGAGACCACCCATTTCCTGAAACATTTGCACGGTTTCACCCTTGGCGTCCACGGTATCGGTGAACGGCTTTTGGGCTTTTGCATTCGCGCCAATTTTCGCCATCACCTCCTTGCGCTCCGGAGTGTTCGGCTGCGTGGCATCAAACTCAGCGATGAGCTTCTTCGCCTCGCCCCGCAGGGGTGCCAGACCTTTCGCCTGCTCCGATAATTCAGGCAGTCCCGGGGCCACGCTCTTAGGCGTCAACTGCAAGGCTCCAAAGGCAATTCCGTAAGCACAGGCACTGAGAGCAGCCGTCACCAAAGTCGCCCGGCGCAACTCCGGCGCAAACAACGCAGCGATTCTGGGACGCTGCAGGGTGCCGGCCATTTTCTTCTCCTTCCAAACGCGGGATTCCGGAACAAAGGGCAGTAGAAGGGCAATTGGGATCGCAGGCAGTATTCCGGTCATCAGCAGATAGCGCCATTTATCAGGCCCCGTTGCGCCGAGCGCGCTGGGCAGTCCCCAATGGGGCAGGTCCTGAAGGTGGTTGCCAATCCAAATCGCCACCGCGGTCACCAGCACCCCGCCCAGCGAGGCAAATGCCTGCGTGATCCCCAGCCAGCGGCCCCGCTGCTTCTTATCCTCGAAGACTTCAGCCAGCCACGTAATCGCCGCTACAAACTCCACGCACACCCCGATAAACGTCGTGCACCGGAAGAAAATAAACATCGACAGCGACGTGCTGTAAGCGGCAGCGAACGGAGAGAACGAATACATGAAAATACTCAGGGCCATGATCCGTTTGCGCCCGAACTGATCGATCAAACGTCCGCCCAGCAAACCAAACACGCCGCCGCACAATGCCGTGATCCAAAGCAAATTCCCCATCCACAGGGTGACATCCGGATGGCTGCGGGGAATGCGCAGCAGCTCCGCGATCGCCGGCACCCCCACCAACGGCGTCATCAGCAGCTCATAGGTATCGAAAAGAAATCCAATGCTGGCGATGATGATGATCAGCCAGTGCTTGGAAGTGAGACGTGAGGTAGTGGAATCGGTCATGTCGGAATGAAATCAGATTCAGCCATGCTGCAACCGGCCAAACGGCCCGCAAAGTGTTTCCCTTACGCGGTTGGGTTTGCCGTCACTTCCGATGCCTCCCCGGTCAGTTGCGCGATCCTCCGCTGCGCTTCCGCGGCCGGGCAGGCTGCGGCGATCTTCTTTGCTGCGCGGCTCAGGAAGGCCTGGAGCGCAGTTTCGAAAGCCTGCTTCAGATACCCCGAGCAATCGATCACCAGCGCATTGTCATTTTGCTCCACGAGTTGAAGGAAAATGCCGCGGGCCTTCGTCAAGGCAGCCTTCCCTTCGAACTCGTTGGGCTTGTCACCGCGGGCGCGAATGCGATGCAGTCCAACGTCTACTTCTATGTCCAGCACCAGCACCAGATCGGGCCGCGGAGCGAACGTTTCGTGATGCTTCATGATCGCATTGGGATCCGCCCCGCGCGCTCCCTGGTAGGCCGCCGTGCTCCAGTAATATCGGTCCAGAATCACTATATGGCCGGCCTCCAGAGCAGGCCCGATGCTGTTTTCCACATGCTGCCGACGGTCCAACTCAAAAAGTTCCAGCTCCCGTTCCAGCGTCAGCCGGCCCTCCTTCGCGGACTGCCGCAACTCCTGACCCCAGCGCAGGCTGGTCGGTTCCTTGGAAATGGTGCAGACCAGTCCACGTTCACCGCACCACTGTGCGAGCAGGGCGGAAAGCGAGGTCTTGCCTGTGCCGTCCACACCCTCGACGGCAATGAGAAACCCACCCGGTATTGGATTTTTTAACATCCCTCAGCGTAAGCAAACGATCCGACGGCTGGCAAGGGGGGAGTTTTAATTTCCGGCAGTAGGCTTCTCCCGGACCCGCTTGGCTTTGATGTTCAGCATTTCCACAAAGACGGAAAACGCCATGGCGAAATACACGTAACCCTTCGGAATGTGCAGGTGGAAGGCCTCGCCCAGCAGGTTCGTGCCGATCAACAGCAGAAACGCCAGCGCGAGGATTTTCACCGTCGGGTGCCGGTGCACGAACAGACTGATCGGCCCCACGGCAAAGATCATGATCACTGTGGAAATAACCACCGCCACCACCATCACCGTGACTTCCTTCACCATGCCGATCGCCGTCACGATCGAGTCCAGCGAGAAAATAATGTTCATGAACATGATCTGGGTCAGCACACCAAGGTATTTCCCGCGACCCTTCGCGTCCTTCTCCCCTTCGACCTCTGTGCGCTTGTCATCATGCTCCATGCTGTGGTGGATTTCCCGCACCGCCTGCACGATCAAAAACAAGCCGCCGACAATCAGCACAAGTTCCTGACCTGTCAGACCCAGCCAGCCCTGTGGATGCTCGCTATGCCCGCTGGGATCCGCGATCGGCAGATAAAAGAGCGGCTTCTTCATCGCAATGATCAGTCCCAGCAGCGCCAGGAACAGAATCCGGGGAATGACCGCCAGAATCAAGCCCTGCCGCCGGGCCCGGGCCTGTTGCTCAGCGGGCAGCTTTCCAGTCAGGATGGAAATGAAGACGATGTTGTCGATCCCCAGCACCACTTCCAGCGCCACGAGGGTGAGCAGGCCGATCCATGCGGCCGGCTGGTCATACCAGGAGAAATCCAAAAATGTGCGAAGTGTTTCCATGCGTGCACCTATGAAACGACTTCCCAGCCCAGTGTCAACCTGCGGCCTGATCGATCCGCTTTAAAAATGCGCGGAATCCCGGAACTCAGCCGACCGGCGGCTGCAGCACGGCTTTCACATGGTGCTCCTCTCCATAGGCGGTGACGACATCACCCGGCATCAGTGTTTCTGCGGGCATGGGCAGCCCGGGGATGGTGTGACCGTTACGTTTGATAGCCAGGATGATCACCCCCTTGTCCCAGGGGCGCGATTCCCGCAGCGTCCTGTTTGCCACTGGTGTCTCCGGCATGATTTCAATTTCAGAAACGCAGTAACCGCTTTGAATCCGTAGCAGCATTTCGTAGTCAAGCACCCGCACGAGGCCGAGTTTTTCCAGGGATCGCCGGATGAGGAAATCGATCATCCGCTGCACCCAGGTGAATCGGAACAAATAAAAGATGCCCACGATTCCGGCGACGAGCGAACCCACGATGACCAGGGGATTGATGTGGTGTTCCGTCTGGACCAGCGTGGCCACCATGGTGGCGAGCGCGGAGGTGATCCCGATGTTTCCAGCCATGATGAGGTCGCGAATGATGCGGCGGCGCAGCGGATGGTTCACTACCATTTCCGCCTCGCGGGTGGTAAAGCCGACGCCGAAGAACGCGGAATAACTCTGGAAGCTTGCGGTGTCCCAACTGAGCCCGGTCATCATGAGAGCCGTGGAACCCACGCGTACCGCCAGCAGGGAAATCAGGAGAATGACGAGCAGTGCAATGACGGAGGACATGGGGAGGAAGGATTGGTGGGGATCTATCAGGGAATTCCATGGAAAGCGCAACTGCTCCGCAGGCCCGGTCTCATCCTCGCTTGCGTCACGCGCCCACGAATGTCGTGCCCTGACTGACTGCCAATTTCGTTTGCCGCCGGGCAATTTGCGGGTTGGTTGGACGATGTTCAGTGAAGACGATCTGCATTATGCTTTCTCCGTGACCGAGACGCTCTTTGAGCCAGCGCGGCGGTTGGAGACGTTTGGGCAGACGAGTTTTGATTTCCAAATTATCTCCGAACCAATGGATGCCATCGGTCAGGTGCGAGTCCGCGAGGGCAAGGTGCATGCCGAACGACCGCTGCTGGTGCGCCCTGAGGGGCTGAGCGATTTTGTCTTCGAGGGCTTCGACGAGAAACAATCCGAGGCCTTCTCGCAATGGCTCCAGGGCGTCTCCAGCCGCATGGCGATCCTGCAGTATGGATTTCATTTCAAAAAGAGCGAGGTCACGGAATCCCTCCTCCACGAATCCATGGCGGAAGTGCAGGCCAAATTGGTCGCCTCCGCCCGCAACGGGAGCAACCACTCGCTGGCCGTCATCCACGGCGTGGACGATACCTGGGAAATCTGCCTCTTGAAATTCACCCTGGAAATGGCCCACAAATCGCAGGGCATCCAGATGTTCGATTACAAACGCCGCGGGCTGCTCTAAACCTTGCGGCCAAAATCCAGCTGCCGCAGCGCCTCGTAGAGCGCGATGCCCGCTGACGTGGCCAGATTCAGGCTGCGGCCCGCCGTCTGTGGAATTGTCAGGCACGTGGCTGCATTTGCCGCGAGCAGGGTCTCAGGGAGGCCCTTGGTTTCGCGGCCGAACACAAGGTAGTCGCCATCGCGGAAACTGGCATCCCAGTAACGGCGCCGGGACTTGGTCGTGAAATAATAGAACCTCGCCGCCGCATCTGCCGCCGCCTGGACGGCCTCCAGACTTGGCCAGCGGTGGCAATCCACGTCCTTCCAGTAATCCAGCCCGGCCCGTTTCAGCGTCTTGTCATCGATGCTGAATCCGAGCGGCTCCACCAGATGCAGCCGTGTGCCAGTAGCCAGACAGAGCCGGCCGATGTTGCCGGTATTGGGTGGAATTTCCGGCTCCACCAGCACGATGTTCATCATGACAACTAGGGCGACGGGATGAGTTGCAGTGACATTTTCTGCTGGATGGGAATCTCCGCAGGCTTCCCGTTTTCGGGAAATTTGGCCACGCTCAAACGGATGTTCGTGGAGACTTCCGACGACACGAGAAGGTGCCTGGACGAATCATAGAGCAGCGTGCCGGTCGTGGTGCCTTCTTTGACCGTGACTCCCATCAGGATCATCATGCCCTGGATGCGCAGCACCTCGGGATCGGTTTCCTTGCCACTGGCTGAAACAGCGGCGGCGGAGAAATCCCCCTGCACCTGACCTTCCATGGCGATGACATGATGCGGTTTGCCCAGATGTTCGCGCGTGCCAGTCAGGGTGTATTTTCCCTTGATGAGCAGCTTGCCAACCGGCGTGGGAAAGACGGACTGAAACGGCCAGTTCTCGCCTCGCGCCACAGGAGCCTTCGGCAACTCCACCAGTCCTCCCTGCTGCAGGAAATTTTTCATCTGCTCCCGGCCCAGGAACCGACCCAGCACGGAATTTCCTCCGCTCAGTTTGTCCAGACCCACCACCTCCAGCACCTTCCCGCGCGGGTCCAGCAGGAGTTTCATGGGGGAGTGTTGCAGGGATTTGTAGAAATCACCGATCTCCTGATTCCCCTCGGCGGGCTGTCTGGAATCGAACTCCTCGTTACCCAGCGGCAGCGGCAGGTCGGCCTCCATCTTCATGCGGGAAAATGTCAGGAGCAGGTTGCGGCTGGATTTTTTTCCCTCCTGCGCCTCCAGCTTCATATCAAAATCCGTGTGCGCCGAAGCCTCGCCATGCCGCGGTATGCCGATGAACTGCTCCAGCTTGATCCCCTGCTGGTAGGATTTCCCCGCCTGCCAGTCCAGACGCACGTCCACCTTTTCCTCGGCGGAGAGGAGGGCCAGAGTGCACCAGAGCGGGAGTAAAATCGTTTTCATGAATGGGGTTGGGTCGCGGCGGATTCCTTTTCCACCAGCCACGCCACGGCAATACTAAGGCCCATCAGCGGTCCCAGCACAGAGAAAAGCTGCAGTTGGGAAATAATCACCATGCCCGTCAGCGTAAGCAATCCCGCCACCGCCGCCAGCCGCGCCGGCCAGAGGAATCCCGTGGCCAGCACGCATTCGCTCACCACCACGGCACGCGAGAACCACCGCGCCATGGTGTGAATCTGCTCGTTGGACAGGTGCTCCCGCCAGTAGCTGAAGGGAAACTGCGGCTTGTCCATGAAATACAGGTAATAGAACGGCTCGCCCTCCCAATACTCGGACGTCAGCTTCCCCACCGCACCTCCCAGCCAGCACAGACTCAGCACTCCCATCGCCAGGGAGATGCCATGCCAGAGCGAGGCCCCGTCACGTTTGTTCACCTGCCCCGCCCACCACCACAGCCACAGCCCCGTCCAGAAGGCCGTCACGTGCGTGGCATCGTTGTAGCTCTGCACATGCCAGAGCATCACCAGCGAACCCAGCGCATGCAGCACCCCCGCCATCTGCAACCACAGCAGACGTCGCGACCACAACGCCAGCACCGACATCCCCGGCAGCAAATACGCCAGCGCTCCCACGTCCGGTCGGCACAACCAATCCGGAATCAGCGAGTGTTCATAAATCAAATTTTCCCCATTCTGAAAAAACACCTTCGTCTGCAGCGGATACTTCACAAACCACGCCAGCAGGGAAATCCCCATGACGAGACGCCACGCTGTCAGCCTCGGAGATGGCTGGACCAGTGTCATGGCGTGAACTCGGACTCCTTCCACACCACATTCCATCCCCCCTCCGGCCTTGGTTCCAACCGATACTTCGACCGCAGCCTCATGCCCCGATACTTCGTTTCATAATACCCAAACGTCCCCAGCGGTTGGAGCTGATACCGTTCAATCCAGGTCAGATTGCGCACCGGAAAGTGATTGAAATAATCCCCCGTCCGCTCCTCAAAGATCGTCAACCCGGCCAGCGGAAGATCGTCCCGGCCATGCAGTCCGCGATTGGAAAAATTATACATCGCCGGCGAAATTTGCTGCACCGCCCACGCCGGGAAATTCGGCGCCCGCCATTGCATCCGCTCCATCGTGATCCGCGCCACCTTCGGAAAAACCGGCATCATCACCAACCACCCCGCCACCACCAGCAACAGCCCATACAAAACCACGCCCCCCCTCCCGGGACGGCCATACGCCAGCGCTTTGATCAATGGTGGAGTCAATCCCCGCATGCCCTGAGACTTATCCGGCAGAATCCTCAGAGCAAGCACGAAGGCGATCTGCCCCGCCTACGCATCCGACAGGGAAGCGTTTGCACCCGGCCTTCAAAATGCAGGCAGGAGCCAACAATCCGCTCGCCAGCAACGCCACCCCGAATGAACGGTGAGCATCCTGCGACGAACCCAAATCCCAAGTTGGTGTTCCTCAGTAACATTTCCCAAATTCATGCAATTAGCCGGTATCCCCTGCCCACTCTGTTCCCAAAAGATTCTCCTCGAATCCGATGGCACCTGGTGTGCGCGTTGCGAAACCGTCATGCACCGCGACTGCCTCACGGCTGCCGGCAACGTTTGTCCCCGATGCGCGGGGGCCTACGATGCGCCCGAGGGGCACTTCGTCTATTCCAAAAGATGCCCGGAATGTTTCCGACTCAACGATCCACCCCGCGCCCGGTGTGCTGGGTGTGAAGCTGGCACCCGATGGGACAGTCCTGATGCCTACGCGGCATTTCGGAAACACATGAAGAGGACCTCGATACGCAGTGCTTTGCTCGGTCTGCTGGAGATAGCCATCGGAGCGTCGTGCCTGCTGTCCCCTGTATTTTTACCTCCCGTCGGAATGGTTATCTTTTTCCTTTTGGTTTTTCCCGCCGGGGCGGGGCTCTATGTGGCCATGAAAATGCTGATTGAAGGATTCGGAAACTTGGTGCGGAGTTGGCAATGCTCAGGCTTCGAATGAGGCCGGCATAAAGGCAACAACGCATGACCACCCCACCCCTGCGTACGCAACCAGCGCGCCCCCGATGAAGGAAACGCGCTGGGCGGGGTTGGCGAAATAAGGAAGCGCTGATTAAAGATTCAGGGGGAACTTTGAGGCGCTGGGAATCTAAGCGCGCCAGTGCCATTCATCAGCACCAATGGGTGCGCATCAGCCCGAACCGGTGCGCATCAGCCCCAACGGGTGCGCGGGTTCTCCAGGGCAACGCCCTGAAACATGCCAGCCCAGGGCAACGCCCTGGGTCAGGATCCACATGGAATGCAGCCCTGCAGGGGCGTCACAAGCGCCACCACCCCGGATGGGCCGCCCCTTCAGGGCTGAGATTTCCTTCCTCAGTAACCCAGGGCGTTGCCCTGGGCTGGCTTGGGTCAGGCCGTTGGCCTGAAAGGCACCCCGCTTCAATCAACGCTTCCCTAGGGCTTGTTTACGGCACCGGAGGGGGAACGGGCGGCGGCACGTCCTCCGGGGGGGCGGCCGCGCCGTCGCGGATGTAGTTCATGTCGTAGAAGTCCTCCACGCGCACCGGGGTGTCCGAGTACTTTTCCATCAGGCGGCCCAGGTTTTTATACATCATGGCGGCGGCGGCGAGGCGTTGGATTTCCAGCAGGGCGGCGTTGTTGTCCACGGCTTGCTCGGCGGCCTGCTGGGCATCGCGCAGGGTTTTCATTTCCGTGTGGTAGGTGCCGATGGTCGCGGCCAGCGTGGTGAGGGCGGGCACGGCGGGGGTCACGGCGAGCAGGCGGTTTTGCAGGGCTTTGACTTCGGCCAGGCGCAGGTCATAGGCACCTTTTTGGAAAGGGCCGCGGCCGTTGGGCAGGAGGATGGTGTAGTCGCCCGTCCCGTCCAGGAACACGCCTTGAATCGCGATGTCCCATTGCTTGATGCGCAGGGAGGAAAGGTCCGCCAACTTCGCTTCCCAGAGTTCCGTGCGTCCTTTGTAAGTCGCCTTGCTGCTGATCCACGCGGTGTAGGCCGTATCCCAAGCCGTCTTCACCGGCGTCGTCCGCGAGACCATGGCCATAAAGTCCGAATCCCCCGTGATCGCCCCGATCCGCGTGTTGTGATCGGAGAGCAGAATGTTCATCAGCTTGTAGCTCGTGGCCGTGACGGAGACGAACGTGTTGTGTGCGAATTGCCAATTTTCCATAGTTTTTTAGGTAGGTAATAGTTGGAACGATGCCGCAAAACGGAATGTCTTGCAGACCGTGCGCCCATTTACCACGAAGTGAGGTTCTCGTAAATGAGAAAATGAAGCCCCGGCGTTGAATTGCAACTCGCCCTCGACGCCGGGGATTCCCTGGTGTCGAATTGCAGCTCGCCTTTAATTCCGGGGATTCCCCGTCGTTAAATTGCAGCTCGCCTTCGATGCCGGGGATTCCCCGGCGTTAAATTGCAACTCGCCATTGATGTCGGGGATTCCCCGGCATCGAATTGCAACTCGCCTTCGGTGCCGGGGATTCCCCGGCGTTGAACTGCAACTTGGGATCGATGCCGGGGCCACCACGGCCTTCATCTACGATACACAATGGGCCCGAGGCCAATGGACGCTGTGCGCCTGCTCGCTTGGACGGTTTTGGCTTTGACTTGCCTCCCCATTTCGGACACTGTGGGTCACTGTTTGCCACACTCGCCCGAACAAATGCCCACCCCACCCCGTTGCTCAGCGTCCAAACCCAAAATCTGCATAGCATCCAGAGTGGACACGTATTAACACTGTTCGGCTCCCAAATGAAGCGCCTTTTCCAGTTTGCGTTACTTTCGGTCGGGCTTCTCGCGACGGGCGTCATCGCTTGGAGATCGTATTCACGAGTTGCCCTTCCTGCGCACCATTTAGATAAGTCTCCAGACAAGCCAGAATTGATGAAGCCACACATCGCATCGCCAACAACGAAGAATGGCTCTTCCATGGCTTCAACTGCATTCAGCCACATTGCCAACTCGACTGGAGACGCGAGCCATAAGGTTTACCTGATCCACCAAGCACTCGACGATCGCTTCAAAGCACAGGGAATTTCCGTTGGGTTCGATGACGACAGGCCAAGTGAACTCAACCACATGAGCCGCCCGGAGTGGGTGATTCGGACACTGAATTGCTTTTTTTGCGGCTGCGAGAACTCGGGAAACCTCTCTGAGGACAGTGGACTGGGCTTGCGCCTGATTCCTGAAATGGAGGAAGTTGGATTGAAGGGATGTGCCAAAGCATTGCGCATGATTAAGCTGATTGATGAGGAGGACGAACTCCTTTATTCACGCTATGACAGGGGAGAGATCTCAGAAGACGATTATGAAACCCTCGCAGAACAACTCAGTCAGAAGAGGCCCGCGGCAGAGCAATCGTCGTTGGCCGAAGGCTTTGACACATGCGGAGAGGCCTTGTGGGCGTTCGCTCTCCTCCACTCTTCTGAAATTTTGCCAGACCCATGAAATTGATACCAGCGGTAAATTGAATGTCCCTTTGAAGGAGCGAATATGGCTAGAGAAATGAAGCATCCGGTTTTTGGAATTCTCGTCCTGAGGCCCGATGAGTGGCGTTGGGCGGGAATGCTTGACCACGGCGGAGTCAAAGTTCCGCTGAGCTTGAACACATACCGGCCGGATCAAGTTCCGGGTCTCCACATCACGGAGATTGTTGATACATACTGCGATGGTTTGCAGATGATACTACCGCAGATCGCTGCGTATTTGCGACAGGTCGCGGTTTGGATTTGCTCCGATCTCCACCAGTGGTTTGAGGAGAGACCAGCACTGGATGTCGATACTGTGCTGCACCGGCTCAAGTTGTCATCCGTAGATTTAAAGCCAGACGGCAGCGTGAGCTTATGGATTGATGAGCCGCACCTTGAGGATTCAGGCCACATCATTAAGGCTTTGATTGGCACAGATGGGAAAATCAAGCGTCTGGATCTTGCAGGATGACAAAGCCGAACCATTCACTGGAGCGAACGCGGGCTGGCGCCCACGTCGCTCAGTTTCGACGCTACGCCCCTTCACCGTCCACGAAGACGCGGTGCCAGAGTTCCAGGATGACGAGGCTCATGACTTGTTTCAAATAGACGAATTCCCGGGTCTCCATTTTCCCAATGAGCCAGCGGACGCGTGCGGGGTCGAAGTAGCCGCGTTTCTTGAGCTGGGTCTCGCTGAGGGTGTCGGCGACGAGGGCTTTGAATTCGGGGTGTTCGAAGAAGAAGTCGAGGGGGAGGAAGAAGGGGATCTTCGGGCGGTGGCCGGGTTTGTTGCGGGGCATTTTGGCGAAGGCTTCGTCGGCGAGTTTGCGTTCGATCCATTTGTCCTCGTTGCCGCGCACCTTGAGGTGCGGGGGCATGCGGAAGGCGAGTTCGATGAGCCGGTGGTCCAGGAACGGGAGGCGGTATTCGAGGCTGTGGGCCATGGTGTTCTTGTCCTGGCGGATGAGGGCCCAGTCTTGGAGCCATTCGTCGAACTGGAGTTTCAGGAGCTGGTCGAGGAAGGGGCCGGAGGTATCGCGCACCGGGGGGATCCAGGCTTCGGTGGCGAGGTGTTTGAATTTGTCGCTGTTGTAAATGCTGCGGCGGTCGTCCTGCGACCAGAGGGTGCGCAGGGCGACGAAGTTTTTCATGGCATCGCGGCGCGGGTAGTTGCGGAGGAACTCGACGACGCGCTTCTTCCCCTGGCTGCCGAGGTCGGCGGGGAACTCAAAAAATTTATTCAGCAACGCATGGGGCGTGGCGGCGAAGGCATTGGCGGCGAGATGGCTGACGGCGAAGCCGCCGAACTTGCGGCGGAAGCCTTCCACCTTGCTGATGACTTTTTGGAACGAGTAGCCGGCGAAAATTTCATCCGCACCTTCGCCACCGAGGACGACTTTCAGGTCCTTGCTGGCACCTTCGGCGAGTTTGTAAAAGGCGATGATGAGGGCATCGCCCACCGGGCGGTCCATGTGCCAGACGATCTTGCGCAGGAGATTGAAGTCATGCGCCTCGCAGATGATCTCGTGGTGGTTGGTGCCGAGGAATCTGGCGGTCTCTGCGGCGTCCTTGGTTTCATCCTGCGGGGAGCCGAAGCCGATGCTGTAGGTATTGACGTTGCTGCTGTGGCGCATCATGTCGGCGACGACGAGGCTGGAGTCCACGCCGCCGCTGAGGTAGGCGCCGACGGGGACATCGCTGCGCATGCAGAGGGTGACGGCATCGTCCCAGAGGGATTTCAATTCCTCGTAATATTCGTCGTCGGAGCGGTAATGTTTCCCATCGCTGAGGACGATGTCCCAGTAGCGTTTGATGGAAATGCTGCCGTCGGCCTTGCCATGCAGATAATGGGCGGCGCGGAGTTTCTCGATGCCTTCAAACATCGTCTGCGGCTCGGGGACATTTCGAAGGCCGAGATAGGCATCGATGGCGGCGACGTTGGGCGTGGCGCTGACGTGCTGACTCTGCAGGAGGGATTTCGCCTCGCTCGCAAAGAGCAGCCGGCCGTGGGCGCGGTGCCAGTAGAGCGGCTTCTGTCCGGCGCGGTCCCGGGCGATGAAATATTCCTTCCGGCGTTCGTCACGCAGACAGAAGGCAAACATGCCGTTGAGTTTGGCCAGCACTCCCTCGATGCCCCATTGCTCGTAGCCGTGGAGGATGGTTTCGGTATCGCTGTGGGTGGAGAAGCGGTGGCCGAGGGCCTCGAGTTCGATGCGCAGTTCCTTGTAGTTGTATATTTCGCCATTGAGAATGATCGCGCAGGAGCGGTCCTCGTTGTAGATCGGCTGCCAGCCCCCGCTGAGGTCGATGATGCTCAGCCGGACCATGCCCATGCTGAAGCCGGGCTGTTCGTAAAAGCCCTCCCCGTCGGGTCCACGATGTTTCATGGTGCGGGCCATTTTTGCCAGCAGCCCCTCCTCCTCGAATCCAGCGAATCCAAATATGCCACACATGCCGTCTATAAAGAAGCAGACTGCCTGCCGGGCAACCTAAATTCCTCAAACATCCATGATCCGCTCACGTTCATTGAGCCGGCCGCAGGTCGGGCATTCCACGAGCGGCGTCTGCGTGAAGTCATCGAACTGCGTGCCGCAGATGTCGCAGCTGATTTTATATTTCAAAGCCCGGCGCTCCCGCATCCGCAACCGCAGAATCTGGATCACCCAGATGCAGCCCAGCAAGCCCAGCAGAATGCAGAGGTTGTAAATGATGAGTTCTGGCAGGGTGGTCTTGAACATGCGGTGCGGCACCATCGCTAAATTTCACCGCTCCTTCAAGTCCCTTTCCGCCCTTTCCGCCATGCGGCCATGACCAAAAACTGCGGAAAGGCCAGCATGACGCCGATGGTGATGGCACTGGCGCGTTCGATGAACGGATTGAAGGTGAGGCTGAGACTGAGGAAACCCACGAGGCTGATGCAGGGCAGGAAGGCAATTTCCAGGGGGTATTCGGGCACTGCCACCAGATGCCTCACGCTGCGATAGGCCCAGTAGGTGCCGACGAGAAACAATCCCGCGTAAAAACCAAGGCCGATGATGCCACCCGAGAAAAGCGCGTAGGTCCAGATGGAGTGGCCGGGGAAATTGATGTTGGTGTAATCGCCGCGGAAGACGTCCTCGTTGCCATAGGTATATTGCGCCAGCTCCGGCATGTAGGATTCATCCCAGTAATAGGTCGCCCCCAGACCACGACCGTAAAGATACGTCGCGGGTTCGGCGTTGAGCAGGGTCATGAAGGCCTTGGTTTCCGCAAAGCGCGTCAACGCTGACGGGTCGGCGCTGCTCTGCTCGCCACCCACGGGATTAAAAAGTCGTTCGGCCCAGCGTTCAAAGACAAACGGTGCGGCGACGCCCACCACGACGAGCACCGCGAGCAAGGCCCCCACCCCGGCGACCAGATGCCTCACCTTGGTGTTATGAAATGCCCGGGGCAGCACCCCCAGTTGCCGGGCCCGCCAGACCGCCACGACACACATCGCCATTTCCGCGGCAATGATGAAAACGGCCGAACGCGTGATGCTCACCACATACGAACTGATGCCGATGAACCCAATCAGCATGGGAATCAGCGGCCATTTCAGGCGCAGCGCCAGGGCCGCAAAGGTGAACGCCAGCAGCATGGGCAGACACTGGCTGAGCATCTGCACGCGCACGAGATCCAGGGGAGTTTGCTGAATCACAAGTGTGTAAACCGCCCGCCAGAGGACATTGGTGACGCCGGCCAGGAGCATCGGATACAGCACCTCCTTGTAGCTGAGTCCCTGCCCCGCTGCGATCTGCGTCACGCACATGCTGAGCAGCAAGAGCAGTGGCGGGATCAAATTGCGCAGATACCAGCCCATTTCGACCCCGTTGACCTTCGCCACCACCAGGGTGGACGCCAGATAGAGGCTCCAGCCAACGATCAACCAGCCGGCCGGCCGGATCCACAGGCTTCTGGCTCCCAGCAGCATCACCATCCCGGCCGTGCCCAGCGTGAAGGCAAAGAACACATACTGAATCAACGTCCCGCCATCCTCGCCACGAAAATCAAAGGCCCAGGAAAGGCAGTAAAGCCAGACGAAAATTTTCAGCAGGGTAATGCGATTCACGGTACGGATGCGGATGGGACGCTCTGGCGAAGCAGTCGTGGAAACAACAGAAACGAGGTGAGCAGCATGGCCGCCGCTCCTCCGAAACAGGCTCCGACCATGCCATGCGATTTCACTCCGATCCAGGCTCCCACACAGACCGCCACGCCCTCCAGGGTGGCGATTCCGGCAGCAGCGCGGATTTTCCCCAGGCCCGCCAGCATCACACAATGAAGGTGCGTCCACACAGTGAGCATGAAGAACAACCCATAGGCCCCCAACTCCATCGGACCCAGCGGCAGGACCATTTGAAACCACAGGCGCACCAGCGCCGGACCCACCAGTGCCAGGACCAGGGGACCCAGCACGACCCCCACCAGCCCAATCCGGGTGAGGCGTGAGTTCATCCGCCGAATCCACGCGTAGTCCTGCCGGGCGGTGGCGTCGACGAGCGCCGGACTCAGCGGATAGGTGATCATGAAGATCATCCCGAAGATGAAATATCCCAACTGCGCCAAAATCGTGAAATTTCCCACCTCAGTGGGCGTGTAATACTGGCCCAGCAGCCAGCGGATCATTTCCCTTCCCAGGATGGGAGTCACCCCCAGCAGCACAAAGAACCCCATCCCCTGCATCACGAGACTGCCCGCCAGTGGCCGGTGGAAACTGCCGATGCGCGGCCACAACCAGGGCCGCTGGCGGAAGGCGTGCAGGGCGTTCAGCAGCCACATGACAACCTGCACGCCGTAGATCGATACCAGCAAAAACCAAACCTCCGGCACCCGCTTGATTCCAAAAAACAACAACCCGGCCGCCAGCACATTTCCCACCGCTCCAAAGAGGTTGAAGATGTGAATCTCATGGTTCGCCTCGCGGGATTTCAAGGCGGTGCCGATGATCATCAAACTCAGAAATATTCCGCCCCCCAGCCACAGGTTGAAACGCAGTTCGTCCGCATACGGACCGAAATTTTTGCCAAACAACGTCTCCACCGGCACCGTCCACAGCACGAGCGCGCCCACCAGACCCACGATCAATAGCACTCCTGTCATCATGAAAAATCCCGTGGACATGACCCTCCCTTGCTCCGCCTGATCCCCCATCGAAGTAGCCACGGTAAGCCGGCGTGCCAGCCCCGCACCGATCCCAAAATCCGCCATGCCCATGAACCACATCAACGTCTGCAACGCACCAAACACCCCAAACCGCTCCGGCCCCAGCACGTGGCGCGCCAGCGGCATGGCGATCAGGATCAGTCCAATGGTGCCCCCTTTGGAAAACAATGACGTCACCACCGCCAATCCCAAGGCGCGTTTGCGATGAGCCTGCGCCAACTGTGCACCTTCTGCCGTGGGAACCTCCGTCATTTAAGTAATAGTAAAATTCAATAATTACCATATTACTTTTTTGCTTCAACCGAAATCCCTGTTTGTCAGGAGATAGCGCTGTCGAACCCGCCCCAAGGTTTCCCTTCAACGTGTAAGGTGCACTCTCACAGGCCTCCTCTATGCTGTGACCGCATCCCTCCCATCATGAATTGCAACGATCACCTCCTCCTCACCGCGAGCGCCGCCCAGCGCGCCGCCCTCTCCCGCCGAACTTTTCTCCAGCGGTCCGCAACGGGGTTGGGACTGGGAGCGCTCGGCTCGTTGCTCAATCCCTCGCTGACCATGGCGGCCACCGGCCAGGGAATACCAGGCCTGCCGCACTTTGCACCCAAGGCAAAACGCATTATTTACCTGTTCCAATCGGGTGCTCCCTCGCAGATGGATTTGTTCGATCCGAAGCCGCAGATGGAAGCGCAGCGTGGGAAGGACCTGCCGGCCTCGATCCGCCAAGGACAACGACTGACGACCATGACGTCCGGACAGGCGACATTTCCCATCGCCCCCAGCATTTTCAAATTCGCCCAGCACGGGCAAAGCGGGGCTTGGCTGACGGAGCTGATGCCGAATATCGCCAAGGTGGCGGATGATCTTTGCATCGTGAGATCGATGTTCACTGAGCAAATCAATCACGATCCCGCGATCACCTTCTGCCAGACCGGCCATCAGCTGTCGGGACGGCCGAGCATTGGATCGTGGGTGGGTTATGGACTGGGCAGCGAGAACGCCAATCTGCCGGCCTACATTGTGCTGACCTCGTTCGGCAGTGGCCGTCCGGATGATCAGCCCCTGTATGACCGGCTCTGGAGCGCAGGATTTTTACCAGCAAAATATCAGGGGGTGAAATTTCGCAACAAGGGCGATGCCGTGCTTTATCTTGGAAATCCCCCGGGTGTTGATGCAGAGACCCGACGCGGTTCCCTGGATGATCTGGCGGCGCTCAATCAGGAGCATTTCACGAATGTGGGAGATCCGGAAATTCAGGCGCGCATTTCGCAATATGAAATGGCTTTCAAAATGCAGGCGAGCGTTCCGGAGTTGCTCGATGTTTCCAAGGAACCACAACACGTGCTCGACATGTATGGGCCGGATGTGAAACGTCCCGGAAGTTACGCGTCGAATTGTCTGCTGGCCCGCCGACTTGCGGAACGCGACGTGCGATTTGTGCAACTTTTCCACATGGGCTGGGACCACCACGGCGGTCTGCCTGCGGCCTTGAAAGGTCAGTGCATGGACACGGATCAGGCCACAGCGGCGTTGATTCAGGACTTGAAACAGCGGGATATGTTGAAAGACACGCTCATTGTCTGGGGCGGGGAATTCGGGCGGACCATTTATTCGCAAGGTGGCCTGTCCGCGACGGATTACGGGCGGGATCATCACCCGAAATGTTTCAGCATTTTCCTCGCCGGAGCAGGCGTGAAGGCGGGTCAAACCTACGGCGAGACCGATGACTTCTGTTACAATCTCACCGATCCCGCCAAGGGCGTTCACGTTCACGATCTGAACGCTACGATCATGCACCTGCTGGGCATTGACCACGAGCGGCTGACCTATCGCAGTCAGGGACGGGACTTCCGGCTCACCGACATCCACGGGAAAATCGTCCAACCCCTGCTCGCCTGATCATGACCTCCTTTTCCTCCCGCCGACTGGCGGCCCTCTGTCTTGCATTAAGCGCTGGCGGCACCCTCCAGGCTGATGCCAAAATTGATTTCAACCGGGACGTGCGGCCGATTCTCTCAGACAATTGCTTCACCTGCCATGGTCCGGATACGGCGAAGATCAAAAGTGAACTTCGCCTTGATAGCAGCGCGGCGGCACTCAAGGGCGGGAAATCCGACGGGCCGGCCATCGTGCCGGGCAAGCCGGATGAGAGTCCGCTCCTCAAACGCATCCTGACGACGGATGAGGACGACCACATGCCGCCGAAGACGAGCACGAAGCCACCCCTGACAGAGAAACAGGTGGCAACGCTGCGGCAATGGATCGCCGAGGGTGCTGAATACAAGGGGCACTGGGCGTTCATTCCTCCGGTCACTCCCGCCATCCCCGCCGTTGACGCGGCGCTCACGCAGGGAAAACCCGTCGGACCCATCGATGCCTTTATTTTCTCAAGGCTCACCGCTGAGGGCCTCACTCCGCAGCCGGAGGCAGACAAGCGGACGCTGATCCGCAGAGTTTCTCTGGACCTGACCGGACTGCCTCCTTCAGCAGAGGAGGTCGCTGCATTCCTGGCGGATCAATCGCCGGAGGCTTATGAAAAAGTGGTCAACCGACTGCTCGCTTCTCCCCGCTACGGCGAGCGGATGGCCATGCCCTGGCTGGACAATGCGCGCTTCGCCGACAGCAATGGATTCCAGACCGATGGTTCCCGGCAGATGTGGCCGTGGCGCGACTGGGTGATCAATGCCTTCAACCGCAACCTCCCGTTCGACCAGTTTACCATCGAACAACTCGCGGGCGACATGCTGCCCAATGCCACACCGGATCAAATCGTGGCGAGTGGCTTCAACCGTAATCATCGCTTGAACGGAGAGGGCGGTCTCATTCAGGAGGAATGGTTTGTGGAGACGGTGATCGATCGAGTGGAAACGACCGGCAGCGTCTGGATGGCCCTGACTTTCAACTGCTGCCGCTGTCACGATCACAAATACGATCCGATCACCCAGAAGGAGTTTTATCAATTGTTTTCCTTCTTCAACAGCGTGGATGAATCAGGCATTCTGGCAGGCGATGGCCGCAATACCGAACCTGTTTACCGGATCAGCTCGCCGGAACAGGAGAAGCAACTGGCTGCATTGCGACAACAATTGACGGAAACGGAAGGTGCAGAAAAACTGCTCATGGAAAAGGTCGCCGCTGCCCAGTCGGAATGGGAGAAATCCATGGCCACCAGCATCGCCCGGGAACCGGAATGGAAAGTGGTCGCGCCCGATTCCATGAAGGCCGAGAAAGCCACGCTGGCGCTGGAAGGCGACGCCATCTACGCCACGGGCCCGAATCCGGACACGGACACCTACACGCTGAATTTTAAAGCTACCACTCCGACCATCACGGCCATTCGATTGGAACTTTTGGCGGACAACCGCCTGCCCAGCAACGGACCAGGGCGGCACCCCAACGGCAATCCCATTGTTTCCGAACTCACGCTCAGCGCTGCGGGACAAACTCCGGCCTTCAAGTCCGCCCAGGCCACCTTTGATCAAGCGGGCTGGGAATCACCCAAGGCCTTCGATGGAAATCCCGGCACCGGCTGGGCGATCTACCCGGAAGTGGGCAAGGACCAGAGCTGCATCTTTACGCTGGCAACCCCGCTGCAGGTTCCCGCCGGCACTCCGGTGACGTTCACGATGCTGCAAAATTATGGCTCGGGTGCAACCGTCGGAAAATTCCGCGTTTCGATCACCAGTGCCACCAACATCATCCCTCTGGCCCCCGCGCTGAAAGCCATTCTCGCCAAAGCCCCGGGCTCCCGCAGTCCCGAAGAGACAAAGCAGCTTTCCGATTATTATCTCGGGCAATCCGGCGAAATGGCGGCATCGAAAGCCAAGAAGGAAGCCCTCAAGAAATCCATCACCGACATGGAGGCTGCGGTGCCGACGTCAATGGTCATGAAGGAGCTGCCGACTCCACGCGATGCCTTTGTTTTGAAACGAGGCGAGTATGATCACCCGGCGGACAAGGTCGAACGCAAGTTGCCTGCCTTCCTGCCGCCCGCAGCCATCGGTGAGCCCAACAACCGCCTCGGACTCGCCCGCTGGCTCGTTTCCGGAAAACATCCGCTGACTGCGCGCGTCTGGGTAAATCGAACCTGGGAAAAATTCTTCGGCCAGGGCCTCTGCAAGACCACGGAGAATTTTGGCTCGCAATCCGACTGGCCGAGCCACCCGGAATTGCTGGACTGGCTGGCCACTACCTTCGTGAGCCTGGGCTGGGATATGAAAGCGATGCAAAAGGGGATCGTGATGAGTCAGGCCTACCGGCGTTCCTCCAAAGTCACCCCGCAGCTTCTGGAAAAAGATCCCGATAACCACCTGCTGGCGCGCGGCCCCCGCGTGCGATTAAGCGGAGAAACCCTGCGGGATCAAGCTCTGGCAGTTTCCGGAATGCTGAAGGAAAAAATCGGCGGCCCCAGCGTCCGGCCATACATGCCTGAGGGAGTGTGGGATGAGACAAGCCGCTATGGAGATTTGCGCGGCTATAAGAACGAATCAGGCGAAGGCCTATACCGCCGCACGCTTTACACCATCTGGAAACGCAGCGCCGGTCCGCCCACCCTTCAGTTGTTCGATGCCCCCACCCGCGACGTTTGCACCGTCAAACGCAGCCGCACCAACACCCCGCTTCAGGCACTGGCCCTCCTCAATGAAGTGACCTTCGTTGAAGCCGCGCGACAGCTGGCCCAGCGCATGATCACGGAAGGCGGCGCCACGCCGGAAACTCGCTTCACCTGGGCGATGGAACATCTGCTCGCACGGCCCCCCACGGCTTCTGAAATGGCGGTTCTCACCAAAGGCCTGGCCACTCGACTTGCTCAGTTTCAAGCGAAACCGGAAGAGGCTGCAAAGCTGCTGGCCTTCGGTGAAAGCAAATCCATCAACACTTCACCGGAACTCGCCGCCTACGCCATGATGGCCAATGTGCTGATGAATCTGGATGAACTGATCACTCGGGAATAGTTGGGCGGCGTTTCTCAGGGCACCCACTCCACCTCCAAGCGCATAAAGCGTCTCTCCATGGATTCCTGAGGGTCTTCGACCACAACGGGCACGTAGCCACCACTCGGAGTCCCCACGGCGATGGTCCCCGTGCCGCTCCAGGCTGCACCCAGTGTCTTGGTGGCCACGGTCGACCAGGAGTTTAAATCGTCGCTGGCTTGGACGCGGTAAACCGCTTCCCCCATGCCATGCCCCTGCGCAGCGCTGGCATTCACCGGAATCAACAGGTGCAATTGAAGATGATTGTTGGCGGCCAGCACGCCATCGGGTGCTCCTGCGGGGCCATTGCGACCGCTGCCGTCCGCGGGGTCCATGCCGAGGCCGTATTCAACCAGGGCGGCGATGCTGTCGTTGTCATCGTCCGACGTTGGACTCAGCACCGCATGCAGGACGCTCCAGCCGGTGTAGGTGGTCGTCAGGGCGGTCACACCACCGGGGTCCCCACCATTGACGGGGCTTTCCATCCAAGTGTCCCGATCCCCCCAGACATTTGCCTTCGTGGTCGCGGGCGCAACGGCGACAAGCGCCTTGCCGAGTCCATCGGTGGCTGGGAACCAGGCGTCGCTATAGCCAAAGGTCAGCAGGTTGGCATCGAAAGGCGGTGGGAGCTGGAGGGCCAGGGTTTCGCCCCCATTGTCGAGCTTGCCGGTGTAGACTCCGGCGACCACGGGCACACTGCCGTAGCGGGCGCGGAATTTTACCAGATCCTTGCAGACGATCACATTTTGATCTGGCAGAAGGGTGGTCGTTGGGAAGGTGAAGGTGATTCCCTGAACAAACTTTACTTCCGCGAGCTGCAGGCTGGATGCCCCAACATTGCGCAACTCGACGTAGTCGTACAAGTCCCCTCCGATCGCATTGAACATGATCTCGGTGATACGCAGACCCTGCAGGATGGCGAAAGCGTTGGCATAGGCGGGATCACCCGTGCCGTTGGTGAAGCCGGCGGTGGGCAGTGGGTAATAGACCAGCGCGCCGGCCGGATTGCGGCCCATCGAATAATCGGTGGTCTGGGGATAAAAGGACACGGAATCCAGCAACTCCCCTGAGGCATCGAACAACGCGATATTTTCCTGCTGCGCATCGAGCGAGAAATTCAAATGATTGGCCCCACTCGACGGGCTGCCATCGGCAATCAATTTCACGAAGCCATTGGCGGCAATGAAACTGAGCGGCCCCAGCACACTGGGCGGGGTGCTCTGCACGATGTCGTCCGAGAGCTTCAGGCCGGTCAGCGAAACCGGAAGCGATCCGGGATTGGTGAGTTCAATCCAGTCGTTGTCGTAAAGCACGTCGCCGCTGGCGAACCACTCATTGATGCGCACGCTGGACGACGCGCCGAGCCGCACGGGAAGATTCACTGCACCCAGGGTTGGCTGGCACAACGTCCACGCACGCTCATGACCGGCACGTCCGATGGTCAGATCAGGGATTTGATGACCGAAGGTGACGGAGTCCACCATTGTCGGTCCATTGTAGAGGTAAACATTATCGCCATCCTTGTCGAGGTTGATGCCGGTCGTCGCGGAACTGAAGGTCAGATAGCCGCCGGCAGGAATGAAGGTGCCTCCTGGAATGGTAAACTTGTTGTGCAGCAGCGGCTCGTCACTCAGGCCCCAGCCGCCAATGAGCACATCGGCCGCGCCGGCATTGTAGATCTCGATGCTGTCCGGCAGAGTGGCGCTGTCCGCACGCACCTCATTGATCTGGATGAGTTGCAACGAGGTATTCACCGTCCATGGCAGTGACACCGTGGCAGCGGATTCCTCCTGCCAGACGCCTGCGAAGTCCTGTCCAAGCACGGATACGGTGTGGGGGCCGTTGGTGAGTCCAGTCAGTGCCAGTTGCGCGGTGCGGATGGTCGGAGCGGTGCGCGGGAATTTCAGAGGATTCGCTGGATCGATCGGGATGCGGGCGCTCCAGGCACCGCCATCGAGTTTCCATTTATAGTAAAAAATACCGGGGCCTCCCACGGTAAGGGATGCGGAAGTCGATGGTGTCAGAACCGGAGGTTCACCGGTAATCCATACCCCGCTTGGAACCAAGGCTCCCAGGTCCTTGCCAAAAAGATTGGCTCCGCGGGCCGGTGAATCCACCATCAGGCTGAAGTCTCCACCGTCGGGATTTTTCATCAGGGGATCGCCGGTGAAATTGTTTACCCCAAGACTAAAGAAACCACCGGGATGGTTGACGCCCACAGTAGTGGGGATCAATGGATCGAGATCATTGTAGTCCGCCTGCAGTTTGGTGGTGAATGCGCCATTTCCACCGGTTCCGACGTCCGCTTGGCCGAGGACCACTGGCAGACTCCAAAAGATGTTGTTCCCCAGGTAGGCGCCATCACCCGGGGATGAGCCTTCCTCAGGGACAACGAAAGTGATGACGGACGCCCGCTGGGGACGGCCCTGGGGGTCATTGTAGGTGGCGTGCAATTTGTAAGCGGTGTTGTGCTCGAAGATGGAGCCGGTCCCCGTTTTGAGGGCTGTGGCGTGATCCATGTCCCAGAAAACATTACGGGATGCAACGATGGTAGTGCCCCCTCCTGCGTCGCCGGTGGTGAAGGCGCTCGCATATCCCCCCGGCGTATTCCACTGATCCTTGCCACCATGGCTGAAGACATTCCCGTCGAGGAAGGCATCCCCGCCCAGGTCCAGGTCCTCATCACCCGTCTGCCCGTTGAAGACATTCTCCCGCACCTGCAGGATGGGATTGGGCACCACATCGCTGTCGATGTCCACCACGTCATTGTGGCCCTTGTTTCCGCCAAAGGTATTTCTCAGCAGGATGCAATGCCCTCCCACCGGGAACTTGTTGATCATCTTGATATGCTCGGAAACGTTGTCCAGGCCACCGGGTGTTTCGCCAGCGGCGAACATGTCAGGGAAGGTACAATACTGAATGGTGATCGAAGAGAAGTCCGCGTAGATGATGTGCAGATGAGTTCCCCGGAAGGTGCAGTGGTCGATGAGGACTTCGGAATTTTTTGCCTCGATGCAGCCGCGGCTGGTCCCTTTGTTGGTGGAAAGCATATCCTGCGCATCGATGAAATCGACATAGGAGATGACGTTGTCTGGGTTCATGGAGTTTTCGATCCAGAAACCACCCCATTTGGGTGAGGTGAGCGGCAATCCGGCATCCGCCGGGTCTGCCTTGAGCGGGAGTCCCGGGATGCCCCGCATCGTGATGTGCTGGTTGGCATTGCCCTGCACATGGGCCTTGCCGTTGACAAGAATGTGCTTGTTCTCGTCCACGAAGACGCTCACACCTGGTTCGATGGTCAGGGTTGAGCCAACTGGAATCGTCACATCCGATGTGATGCGAAACGGGCTCGCGGCCAGCGGCCACAGGATATTGGTGGGATTGCCGCCACCGCCACCGGTCGTCCCGAAGGTCAGCGCTCCCATATCAGTTCGTGATCCGTCTGCGTCCAGTGGCGCGGCGGGATCTCCAGTGTTTTTGCAGGGTGATCCAGTCAGGATTCGGAAATCACGGTTCGTGGCATCGGCAAAGAGCGGGATGGCTTCGATGTTGCCCGTGCCAGCCCAGACCGCGGCACCCGGAGTATCCGTGTCATGGGTGCAGGTGTAGGTCGAAGTGGTGTTGGCGGTGGGATACGGAGCATCCACGTTGAGCGGAATTTTCCCCTCAATGATAGAATTACTCACGATGTAGCGGAGCACCGCGCTCGTGTTGCTCTGCCCGGCCTTGTTCTGCGTCCAGAGGCCGGTGGCGGGGGCATCGGGATCCCCGGCAGCCGGCGCGACGGCGTAGCCCCAGGGTGCCAGATTGGTATCGTGCTCCTCCGAGGAAACCGTGAGGTGATCTGCAGTTACGGTCTGGGTTGTGGCCGCGTTGGCTTTCATGGCGATGCCCTTGTCACAATCAATGATTTGGGTGCGGGAAATGGTCAGATCGTTATTGAGGAGGCTAATGCCCTTGTCCCAGCCCTGACGGAGGATCGAATCCTCGACGGTGATGGGACCGGCGAGGTTGTCTATTACGTCATCACCGCATTTTGCGAACGCACACCGGCGAATGACAATGGGTCTCCCGGGTGCATTGTGGATGTAGAGGCAGTCTTCGTCATCGGGAACGAGATCGTTGCTCTCGCGATACGTTGGTAAAATTTCCTGAATGTTCGTATCCTCGCAGAGCAGGGAGGTTCCATCCTGCAACTCGGGTCCGGTGATGGTGTGCGTGATGAGAGATCGCTGGATGGTAATGTCCGTCGTCCCGCTGGTAAACATTGCCTTGCCCGGTGATTCACCGATCACACAATCGCGCAGGGTGACGTTCGATGCGGTGATACTGAAGATGGGACCCTTGTTCGTATGCCCGACATTGGGCGCGTGTGCGGCGTGTGAAATGAGGCAATAGTCCATGACGGTTGGCTGCGCGGCGTTGACCACGATTTGTCCCCAGCGAGCGTTGGGATCAAAGGAGGTTATGCTGATCGGCGCAGCCAGGGTGCCTGGGGCAGTGAGCGTGCCGTTGATCGTAAGTTTTTTGCCGGTCGTATCCCCGGCGGTGCTGGTGCCATCAACGAGCACATGGGTTCCCGGGGCGATGGTGAGGCTGGCTCCGACGGGCACCGTGACATCGCCGGTGACGTGGACGATGCCGCTCCAATTATTGACACCAGCAAGGGCACCGGAGACATTTGTCTGAGCGACGCCATTCAGACTTGTCAGGACCTTGGTGGAAACTAGGCCGTTGGCGGAAGCGCTGAGTGTAAAATTGCCGGGGTTCGAGCTGGTGAGGTTTCCCACCAGCCCAATCTGAAAACTAATATCCGAGCTAGTCGCCAGCGTTTGGTGAATTTCGCACGCAATCGTATTGACCCCGGCATGCAGTGCGCTCGCGGGGACGGTGAAAGTCTGTGTCGCGTTCTCGGCGTTCGCCGACGAATAGACATTGTAGGCCACGTCTGCGGAGAGCCCTGCGGTGATCGCGACCTGCGAGCCGTTGACATACACGATTCCCGCGTCGTCATATTTGAGCGTCAATGCCAGGTTCGCGAACGCGGCTGGATCGGTGACGTTGAACGTCGTTCGGAAATACGTCGTCGCATAGCGATTGGTATCTGCGGCGTTGTAGCCAGGCGTCGGGTTGTCCTCGACGCGAGTAGCCTCATCGCCATCACCATACCCAAGCTCGGCCGGTCCGCTTGCCCACGCGGTATCATTGAAACCCTCGGCCCGCCAGGCCGTGCCCTGATTTGACCCGTCGTCCTTGTATTTCCACGTCGCACCCGCAGGCACAAGTGTCTGCGTGCCACCACCACCTCCCCCTGCTGAGACAAGCGCGCCGCCGACGCCGTTGTAGAGCGTCACCGTATTGGGAACCAGCGTCACGCCATTGGTCGCGGTGAGGGTGGCGGTGCCATTCCACAGGGAACGATCCGTCGCGCCCTGCGAGTCACGCACATCCACGCGCACCATGACCGGAACACCCGGGACATAACTGTCCGGCGCGGTCAGCACAAGCGATCCAACCTGGGGCACACCATTTGCCGCAATGCTGGTCTGTGTTCCTCCCGAGTAGTAAACATCCACGGAGAGCCTCTGCAGCACATTGCCTGTGCCGTTGACACCGTCGTAAAAATTCGCGGTGAGGTGATTGATGCCGCGTTTCAGAAAACCGGATCCCGCCGTGGCAACGAGTTTCCAGGTGCCGGCTGCATCCGCTCCCACCGTTCGGTAGAAAAGCGTCGCGGGGGTGCCATTGACGGTGATGGAATAAGTCTTCGCCACATTGAAGGTTCCGCTGATGATGGCCGCTCCATCGGTTGTTTGTTTCATGCCATTGACGTCCGCGGCGTTCCCAGTTGCCGTGCAACTGTAGTTCTGCTGAATCATGGCCAGCACGTTGGTGCGCCGGATGTCAATATACGCCTTGGCCGATGCGATGCTCACATTGGTTCCCGTCGGCGCGACCCAGCCTGCGAATAACTGATCGATGGCCGGATCGAGCACCGCATGGTTGAACCATTTGTCTATCTGCTCCAGCAGCTTGGCGTAGTATTTCGGAACGATTTCGGGATGGTTGAAAAGACGCTGCAGCCCCAGCACGCTGTCGCCGACGGCAAAGCTAGGAGCTTCTCCATCGTAGCTGAAAATCGAGCGCGTGTAGGGGTCGCCCAATGCTGCGGTCGAGTTGGGTCCGGGGTCCTCTGCGCCCAGGCCAAATGCGAAAACGGAATCGAAATCATGCGGAATAAACTTGAACCGGGTGTCGATCATCCCGCGATAGAGTCCCATGTCGTCCGCGCGACCGGAGTTGAGACCACCCTCCTGGTTTCCAATCAAGGCATCCGTCGCGATGAACGTCAGCCACTGGTCCAGGTCGGCGTATTGCTGGATGGTCGCGAGAAACGTGGCATCCGGGGTATTCGTAAGTTTATCCGTGAGGGTGATGAGATCGCTGTAATCATTGAGTTCCTCGTTGGTCTTCTTGATGTAGGTGTCGCTGTAGGCGGCTGGATTCGTCCCCTCGTAGCGGAATTCACCCCGGCCCAGATTACCGGGCGGTGTGCCGACGGCGCCGGGTTTGTGATCGTCGAGGAAATAGGCATTTCCGTCGGGATCATCCGGGTAGTGTTTTTTCGCCCACTCCCCACCAATAGTTTCGTTGCGCACGTAACGTCCATACATCCGCACCCCAGGCTCCGCGAGGTCCAGACCATTCACACGAATCCTCACGGGAACCGACGACTGCGGGGCAATGCCGGCCCGCTCAAAGCAGAAAGCTCCCAATGCCTGCGAGTGTGGATACCGGCAATTGATTTGCAACGTGCCGCGGTCTCCCCACGGGTCATCGTTTCGGAATCCTACATGATAGTTGTTGGGAGGGCCGAATCTGGAACTGGTGCCTCGATTCCGAAGCCCCGCGAGGTAATGCACCTCCACGCCCGTTCCATCATGCGAGATGAAGGTGAGGTTCATATTCGCGTCGGAATTCATCTGCCCGCCATTGGTCTGAATTTGCAACAGCTCCGCTTTCTCCGCAGCAGTCATGATTAGCCGGTAAATCGGCTGGCTCCCACCTGCCTGGAAGAGCGCGTTTGGATCGTAGCTGTCATCAACCTGAACGAGAGCGTTGGCCTCCTGGGAGAATGTTTCGGGTTGCACACCAATATCACTCGTGCGAACCGCCGCCGGCCAAGTGCGCTCATTTGTGCCGTCCGTCGCGGACACATACCACTCGACGATGCTAAGGTTTGCCTGGGCCGGTATGGCGGCCTCTACATCTCCATCTCCATCCGTATCCGTCATCGCGATGGTGGTGAAACTTCCCGCACCATCGACACGCCAATGAAGCGATGCAGTAGCTCCCGTGCCTTCATCATGAAGATTGCACGACACGACGATGGCTTCGTTGGAATGCGGAATCGCCGGCTTGTGTTTCACATCCTTGATCAGCGGGGCAATATTGGCGCTCGCCACCGTGTTGACCGCACCCGGGGTGCCTTCCGCAGCGGTGCTGACTCCCCAGTTCTGGCCACAATCAAAAGCCGACAGCAGGGGATTGCGCAACTCCAGTGTCCTGCCCAGCCCATCGGCGTCGCTGAACCATTCCCATCCGCGGTGGGACAGCACAAGTGGTCCGCGGCCGCGCAATGCCCATTCCCCCTCATTCGAGAAATGGACCTCGTCCACCACCGCACCTGTAAGATCCACGAATTTCAAATGCTCGCTGCCATTGCTGAGTGTCCCAACCCAGCCTCCAACCACCTGCCCGGTGAAGCCAGGGTGAGTTGCCTGGAACACAGCAACATTTGCGGCGATCACAAGGTAACCGCCCGGCGCAAGTGTCGTGGACGGCGGGATCGTGAAATCGACTCCCTTGGTGAATCGCCATCCTGAAATGTCCACCGGGTCAGGGTCAGGGTTGTGGAGTTCCAGCCACTCCTGACCGTAGTTTTCCGGTATTTCCGTGGAGTGGAACATGATTTCGCTCACCACCGGCGCGGCTCCGGCCTGAATCAGGAAGGCCAGGGAAAGTGGAAGACTCAGTTTGAGGGCACAATGCAAGGACACGTTTGGAATGAACATTTGGAATTTGGTGAGAGGGGAGTCTCCGAAATCTGATCGGGCACGGAATGGCCGGTGGTCATTTTCGGATGGAGGGGGGGTGATGGACGTGACGCTGCGGGAATCAGCGGTTATCGTATTCGCCGGGATTGTATCAAATCCGTCATGTCCTAGCCAGCCTTCTTTTCGCCGTGGGCCAATTCCTCCATCGACGGCACATTCCACCAAGTCGCCAGTCGTTCAATGGTTCAATGCCGAGTTCCTCAGCTGATAATTCCCAGCTAAGCAAATTCCTTACCCCAAGCCCTCCGCTGATCAAAAAAACGACCCCGGCGGATGCTTCCGCCGGGGTCATCAAAAATGACGCTACAAAATCCAGTTTAGGTAGTCGGCTGGCTGAAGGTGCCTGGATTGGAGGTCCGGGGCTTTTTGGGCTTCTTTTTCTTGGGCTCCTCGCGAGGTGGATTCTCTTCCTCCTGTGGTTCACCGATGACGGGCGCGCTGGCCGGGATGGTCAGGTAGACGCCGATCACGCCGTAAAAGGAATCATAGACACCACCGGGAAGGCCGGTGTCCGGGCCTTCTTCCTCAGCAGGTGCTTCAGTGGCCGGGCCCTTGGAGACTCCGTCCTTGCCAGCGACCTTGTCCTTGCCGGTTGCACCCTCTTTGCCTGCGGAACCACCTTTGCCAGCGGCACCTTCGAGGAGGTTGGGGAGGCAGGCTTTGATTTCCGGAGCTTGATCAGGGGCGGCCTCGAGGGCTGCGGCCACCAGATCAGGCTGGATTTCCTTGGCGAGATTGCCACCTTTGACGGCGGCCTTGATGATGGGGCAGGCGTATTCGGGAGTGGCAGTCACTTTTTCCGCGACGATCTCGGCAGCCTTGTCCGGGGCCTTGCCGACTGCGGCCTCAGTTTCCTCGGTAACCTGCTGGAGAGTCGGCTTGGCGGCAGAAGCCATCGACATGAAAGCAGCGGCAGTGAGAACTGCGGATGCTTTGAAAAAGGAGCGTGTGATCATCACTTGTAGGGGTGTGGTTGGCGGGGGTGAGTTGAAAAATTTATCTTCGTTTCCCCACCATCTTATTGAAATTCCCGCGCAAGTCCAGCTTAAAGATGACTGGGGACCCCGAAAAATGAGATTTCCTCCTGAATATCGAGAATCTCCCAGCTGGGAGGATTTCACTTGTCAAGCCTCCCCGCATGCGACTCATTTCCACATCCGGGCCGGACACCTGTGAGTGTATGAGCGACGTTTCCATTCAGAAAAACTTTTACCACGATGCCGTGGAGGCGCCCCCGACCGCGTTTGATGTCTCGCTCCGGCCTCCTGTTTTCAGTGAATTCAGGGGCCAGCAACGCGTGGTGGAACTACTGACCATGCGCGTTGAGGCCGCCAGGCAGCGCGGTGACGTCCTGGACCATGTCCTGCTCAGCGGTCCCCCGGGCTTGGGGAAAACCAGCCTCGCCCACATCATCGTCGCCACGATCGGCTCGCAAATCCACTGCCTGAGCGGACCGCAAATCGAGCGGCCCGGAGACCTCACCGGGGTTCTCACCAACCTGCAGCATGGGGACGTGCTCTTTATTGATGAAATTCACCGCATGCATCCGAAGATCGAGGAATACCTTTACCCCGCGATGGAAGATTTCAGGGTGGACGTCATGATTGATTCCGGCCCGAATTCACGCAGCATTCCCCTGACTTTGAACCGTTTCACGCTCGTCGGGGCAACGACGCGGGCGGGGCTGCTCACGGCTCCGATGCGGACACGGATGGGCATCACCTGCCGGTTGAACTATTACGACCCCGAGGACCTCTGCGCCATCATCGAACGCTCCGCTGGTCTGCTTGATATCGCCATTGATCGTGGCGGGGCCATGGAGATCGCCACCCGTTCCCGCGGCACACCCCGGGTCGCCAACAAACTGCTGGCCCACGTGCGGGATTTCGCCCAAATCCGGGCCAATAACGAAATCACCAAACCCGTGGCTCACGCAGCCCTTACGATGATCGACATTGATCAGGACGGCCTTGACGACATGGACAAACGAATCTTGGAAGCGCTGATTTTCCGTTTTCAAGGCGGCCCGGTGGGCTTGAACACCATCGCCATCGCCGTTTCCGAGGATGCCACCACCATTGAGGAAGTTCACGAGCCATACCTGGTGATGCAGGGATTTCTGAAACGAACCTCCCGGGGCCGGGTGGCCATGCCCGCCGCCTACACCAAGGTGGGTGCCGTGCCGCCCGCGGAACGCCCCGACTCGCCGGGTCAGGCCGAACTTTTCTGAGCCTCCCCTGATGCTTAAAGACCTCCAGCATTTCCTCACCGAGCCCAAAATTCTTGGCAAAATCCTCGAATGGGGCCTGATCTGGGGGACTCTGATTGGGACGCTCTGCCTCCTCGTTGCGATGTTCATCCTCAAGGAACGCAAGGCCATGATCTTCAGCCTCCTGCTGCTCGCGGCTTCGGCCTTGCTGGTCTGGCCCGCCGACTCGTTTCGCAACCGCCAGCGGACTGTTGATCTCGACCACGCCGTGGCAGCGCAAAAGCTCAATTCCATCCGACAGCAAAATGCATGGATCTTCTACGCCCAGGGTGCCCTGGCCAGTCTAGCCGTGCTCTCGCTTGGTTCGAATGACAAAGCAGGAAAAATTTTCATGGGTGCCGCCATCGTTGGCGCCATTGTTGTGGTTGGCTTCGCTCTTTGGTTGCAAGTGAGCGAATTGCAAATTTTCATGCCTTCCCTTCGTAGCCGCTCCTGAATTCGAAAAAATCCAACGATTGGGGTGTTTTGTTCGAATTTTCCATCCTTCGCCGCTCGTTGGTTTGTCGTCCTTTAAATTGCGGCTGACCTGCGACATAAATCATTGATTTTCAGCCGATTACCTTCGTTTTACCTCCTGCGTTCCGCTAGGGCGATTGATTTCCAGTAAACACCGGCGGATCCTTAAATTCAGGCAAATTACGGTTAATTATGAAATATCTGTAAATAATCATCATTTCTTCTTGAACTCCTTCCAAATTCGTTTATCGTCAATCTCTCTTATTTCTAACTTATGAAAAACACCACTACAACAATCCTCGCCTCTATCGCCTTCGCCGGAATCAGCTTCGCTGGTCCCTCAATGGACAAAGCTCCCATGAGCAAAGGTCCAGTCCCCCCCCCGCCTCCTAGCTGCAACTGCTTCGAGCCCGGTGGTCAGTTCAGCCTCTATGCTGCCGCTCTTCTTGGTTCCGACACCATCGATGACGCCATGGGCGCTGGTATCGCTGTTGACTACTTCTTCACCCGCAACGTCGGTGTGGAAGTCGACGCAACCTGGGCCTTCACCGACAGCACAGTGCACACCATCAACGGCAGCCTCGTGCTCCGCGCCCCAATCCTCAGCGCCTGCATCGCCCCTTACGCTCTCCTTGGCGGCGGTGTCCACACTGATGGTGAAACCTACGGCACCCTCCACGCTGGTGGTGGTATCGACATCCGTCTCGCCAATTGCTTCGGCATCTTTGCCGATGCTCGTTACACATGGGCTGACCAAGACGACGATTACACCATCGTTCGCGCCGGTATCCGCATGAACTTCTAATCAGGTGCGGGACTCGTCCTGCTCCATGAATCTTAAACTGACCACGCCGAGCAATCGGCGTGGTCTTTTTTGTGCGGAGATCTCAAGTCTGACCAGCTTCTCCGCAGTGGTTGTAGCCGAGTCCTAGAGAATTTCCCCGGGTCGGTAGGCCTCGGCGTGGGGCTCCAGGGAGAACCAGACCTGTGCCCGATGGGTGATTTCCCTGACTTGTGAAATGGCCGCCCCGGTTTTTTCCGCGCCCATTTGGAGCAAATCAGCGGCTCGTTCGGAGGTGAGCTTCAGCTCCGGAGTCGCCACAAGTCGCTTCAACAAATCATTTTCCGTCAGGGAACCGTCCCGCAAACCCCGGGCTGCGGCAACGGCGTGCTCCTTGATCAACTCGTGGGCGGTTTCCCGGCCCACGCCGTTCCTGACCGCTTCCATCAGGAACGTCGTTGTGAGAAGGAATGGCAGATAGCGCTCCACCTCACGGCGAACCACCGCAGGGTAGACTTCCATTTGTTGAAGCACCACGAGAGTCGTTTCAAGAAGACCATCAAGCGCGAAGAAAGCATCCGGCATGACCACCCGCCGCACCACCGAACACGAGACATCGCCCTCGTTCCACTGATCCCCCGCCAGAGCCAAAGCCATCGTCACGTGACCTTTGAGAATGGCATGAAGTCCATTGATGCGTTCACAGGAGCGACTGTTCATTTTGTGGGGCATCGCACTGGAACCCGTCTGTCCAGGAGCGAACCCCTCGCTTGCCAGTTCCTGCCCTGCCATGAGTCGCAATGTTTTGGCGAAACTGGACGGACCGCTTGCCACGTCCGCGAGCACACTTACCACTCGAAAATCCAAACTCCTCGGGTAGACCTGACCCACGGCGACGAAGGCTTCCGGCAAGCCAAGGTGGTCAGCCACCTGCAGCTCCAGTTTCGCCACTTTCTCGATGTCTCCACCAAACAGGTTAATTTGATCCAGCTGTGTCCCAGTGGCGCCCTTGAGCCCCCGCACCGGATAATGCTTGAGGACATGCTCCAAAGAAGCGAGCGACCCCATTAATTCCTCGGCAAACATCGCCCAGCGTTTTCCCACCGTGGTGGTCTGAGCAGCCACGTTGTGGGTCCGTGCAGTTAAAATCAAGGCTGCCGATTCCTCGGCTCTCCGCGTCAGCGCCGCCAGCACCGCCACGGCCTTGAAGCGGATGGCCTGGAGGGAACGGAAGATTTGCAGTTGCTCCACATTTTCCGTCAGATCCCGGCTGGTCATGCCCTTGTGGACATGTTCATGGCCGGCGAGTTCGCAAAATTCATCGATCCGTGCCTTCACATCATGCCGCGTCACCCTCTCGCGTGCGGCGATCGCCTCCAGGCGAACATTGGACACCACTCTCTCGTAATCGGCGATGGCTGCGGCTGGAATATCCAAACCCAGGGCCCGCTGACCTTTCATGACCGCGATCCAAAACTCCCGTTCCAGGCGGATCTTTCCTTCCGGGGACCAGATATCGGTAGTGGAAATGGTGGCGTAGCGCTCGGCGAGAACATTGGGAATCGTCATGGCTGACATATCGAAATGAAATCGCGCTTTGACAACCGAGATCGCTGCCGGAAGCACAAATCTTGCGGGAAATGTTCCGGCCCGGAAAACACCGAAGCCAGCCCCCAAGCGAGGGCTGGCTTCGTGAAGCGGATGGGCCGCAGGCAGTCTTACGCGAAGACTTCCGTGGCTGGCTTGCCCTTATCGGCGACTTGAAACGGACGCTTGCTGGGGCTGTAGATGATTTCGTCCAGGGGCAGACCCAGACCGTAGGCGATGGTGGCGTTGAAGTCGGGCACGCCGAGTTTTCCTTCAACAACTTCCGTTCCCTGCTCGTTGGTCTTGCCGTAGTGGCCGGGTTTGACACTGCCGCCGCAGATGAGGCCGGAGAACGCCTTGGGGAAGTGGTCCCGTCCGTCGTTGTCGTTGATCTGCGGCGTGCGGCCGAATTCCGTGGTCAGAACCACCAGCGTCTCTTCGATCATCCCGCGGCGCTCAAGGTCGCGGAGCAGAGTGGAGAGGGCTTGGTCCAGATTCTTGGCCATGTTGGCGACGGCTGTGAAGTTGTTGGTGTGGGTGTCCCAGCCACCGAGCGTGACTTCCACGTGGCGGACGTCGTTTTCGATGAGGCGGCGGGCAAGCAAACAACCCTGGCCGAAACCATTTTCGCCGTATTCGGCGCGCACCTTGGGGTCTTCCTGACCGAGGTCAAAGGCCTTGAGGTCTTCGGAGCGCATGAGTCGCACGGCGTCATCGTACATGTCCTTGTAGGCGCGGACCTTCTTGTTGTCGTAACGACCGTGGAAGGCTTCGTCGAATTTCTTGGCCAGCATGAGACGATCATCAAACTGGGACGTGCCAACCATGGCACGGCTGTTCTTGACGCCTTCCGTGGGGCTGCCGATGTGGAGCGGGGCATATTTGGATTCCATGAATCCGGCGCCACCGCCGACCGCGCCGCCACCGACGAGCACGCTGCCTGGCAGGGTGCGGTTGGTTTTGCCTTCGAGGCGTTGCATCCAGGCACCCAGACCAGGGTGGGTGATGGTTCCGCGCATCGTGTAGCTGGAGTGCATGAAGTAGTTGCCCTGTTCATGCGCACCCTGCGTGGTGGTGAGACCATTGATGGCACAGACCTTGTTCCATTCCTTGGCGAGGAGCGGGAAGTTTTCCGTGACCATGGTGCCGTCCACCGCAGTGGGGATGGCCTTGACGCCACCGGCTTCGTCGGTGCCGGGCTTGGGATCGAACGTGTCGAGGTGGGTCATCCCGCCGGACATGTAGAGATAAATGATGTTCCGGGCCGTGGGTTTTTTGCCAGGGGCGGCGGTGGGGGCAGAAATGACTTTGGACTGTCCTTTTTTCACATCCGCTCCGAATGCGGAGAGGGAAATGCCAGGGAGAACAGTTACACCAAGCAGCGCCTTGCTGGTGTAGTTCATAAAGCGGCGGCGCGTCAGATCGTCAGAATTTAGAATGGAGTCCATAGTTTTGTGTTGTTTGATTGTGAGCCTTGGCCTTTGGGGGCGGTGAATTGTGGGGTGGGGTGTCTGGTGGTTATTGAATAAAAATGAATTCGCGGCCGTTGAGCAGAGCCCAGAAGAGGTCCTTCCAGGAATCCTTGCCCTTGCCGGCGGTTGCTTCGGTTACCAATTGTTTCTCCTTGTCCGTGGGATTGCGGCCCAACACGGTGAGCCAGAGTTTGGTGGCTTTTTCCGTCGGGGTGAGGGCGAATTCCACGCCCTTGGTGAGCTGGCTCTTGGCACCGGTGAGTTCCTCGAAGATCTCCCCATTCATGAGGGCCAGGGCCTGAATGACGGAAGCGTCAATCCAGGAATTTTCGATCACCAGACGCTCGGACTGACCGAACTCACGAAGGAAGTGTCCGGCAGGGGCTGGGCTGGGGAGTTCGGAGGCACGGAAGTATTTCTCGTCGAAGCCCACGTATTCAGCGGCACTGACCGGGGCATCGGAGGTTTGCATCATCTTGCCATCTTTCATGGTGCCCTTTTTGGCGTCGGAATCCATGGCGAGGGGCTTGTTGGCAAAAGGAGTGCTCTTCCGCTTGGCGTCGATTTCCTTTTCCTTCTCAGCCTGGGCTTTGTAGACAGCGGTTTCCTGTTCGAGCGTCAGCTTTTGGACTTCGGCCTGAAGTTCACGGGCGGTCTTTTCGTCCTTGTCCTCGCGGGCTTTGGTAATTTTGGCGCGCAATTCGGCGATCTTGGTTTCGTTGATCTTGCCGACTCCCTGCATGGCTTTGGCGAGGGCGACGAGGTCTTCGGCTCCCTGACGCTTGGTGTCGACATAGCGGGCCTTGAGTTCCTCAGCAGCCTCTTTCATTTTGTCGAGTCGGGCTTGGAATCCCTCGGTCTTTTTACGGCCATCGGGATTTGGGATCATGAGGGTGACGATGGAATCCCAGATTTGCTCCGCAGTCATCCGGCGGAGGAGGGGACCGGGGAAATAATAGGCTGACTCGAGAGAAACATCCCCGGGAGTGGACTGACGTTGGTAGGTGCGGGTGTTGTAAATATACTTCATGAGTTTCTTCATGTCGTATTTGTCGCGCACCAAGGTTTCCTGAAGGTATTTCATCAGGGGTTGGTTGGATGCGAGGGTGTCGTCCTTGAAATCATCCACTGGCTCGATCAACCCGATCCCCATGGCCCGCTTCCAGATGCGGTTCACGATCACGGTGGTGAAACGGGGATTTTGCTTGTTGCACAGCCAATCAGCCAGGTGGTTGCGCATATCTCCGTCGACCTTGACAGGGGCACCGTCTTTGTCTACGCGATCAATGGCGAAGAGGGCCTTCGCCTTGGTGATCTCGGAATCTGGCTTGGCATCGTCGTATTTGTAATCGGCTGGAAGCTTTAAAACCCGCTTGGTTTCGGAAACGCCGTAGGAGAGGGGGGTCAGGATGTCCTTGATCATGCCTTCGAGGGCGCGGACATCGGGAGCTTTGCGGCCTTTTTTGGCTTTCTTTTCATTCGACATGAGCACCGTTTCCAAGGCGGGATTGATCGCATAGGGGCTCATTTCGGTGTCCACTCCGTAGGTGAAAGCAGCCATTTCGTAATAATCGGACTGTTTCCAGTGATCGAACGGATGGTTGTGGCACTGAGCACAAACCACACGGGTTCCGAGGAAGACCTGAGCGGTGTTGGACATGTTGTCCAGAGGCATGCCAGCATCTCTAATGTAGTAGCCGACGGCTCCGTTGTCCCAGACGTAGCCCTTGGCGGTGACCAGTTCGCGGACGAACTGATCGTAGGGCATGTTCGAAGCGATGGCTTTCTTGACCCAGGCTGCGTAGGCCATGCCGGCCTCGGCACCATTGCCATTCATCCCGGCGGTCTGGATCCGGAGGACATCGGCCCACCAGTTGTAGGTGTGGCTGTTGAAGCCTTCGGAATTGAGGAGTTTGTCGATTAGCTTGGAACGTTTCCCAGCATCGGAATCGGTCAGAAATGTGGAAAGCTCGTCCTTGGTCGGGATACGGCCGGTGACATCCAGGTAAATCCGGCGACAGAATGTCTCGTCGTTCGTGGGAGGATTGGGGGCAACGTTGTGCTGCTTGAGGGCAGACTCGATGAACGCGTCAATTTTTTGCGACGGAGGGGTTTCCTGCGCCAGGATCATGGCAGGCAGACCGAGAGCCATGGCTGAGAACCAGCGGGTGAATGAGGTGAGATTCATGGGAGGTGGGATGCGGAATTCTGGGGAGAGATGAGTCGAATAGAGGGATTTAACCGTTCCCAGTATGACACATCCCTGAAACGCTGTAAACACGTAAACATTAGGGAAATTCCTTACCTACCCGTGATCATTTGCTCACGTCCCCAGCAAGGTGATGACCACCCTTCTGTCATGGGGTGCCCGCCGATGCTCAAAAAGAAACACCCCCTGCCACGTGCCGAGGAGCAGCCGGCCATTCGCCACAGGAATCGTCTCTGAGGACCGCGTCAAAACGGCCCGGATGTGGCTGGGCATATCGTCCGGCCCCTCTGCGGTATGGACAAAATAGCGCTCATTTTCCGGGACCAGGCGGTCAAAATAAGCATGCAGATCCTGCCGCGCCGAGGGGTCGGCATTTTCCATGAGGCACAGGCTGCAACTTGTGTGCTGCACGAAAATATTCACCAACCCCTCGGAAAACCCGGATTTCGTAATGATGGTCTGAATTTCCCCGGTAATCTCGTAGGTGCCTTTCCCGTGGGTGGAAACGTCCAGGTGGTGGTGGGTGGGCATGGCTCGCAGGAATGGGCAGGTTACTCAAACCAATATCAACCGCAAGCACTCGCCTCGCCATCGTCGTGTGATTCGCGTTCTTCCCATCACACGCACAGTCTCGGAAGTGGCGAGCGATTATTTCCGGGGGCCTGCCTTACGGGAGCAGGAGAATCCGGCGCACTTCTTTGATGGCCTCGGGGTTTTGATGAGCACTGTGGCCGGAGGGGACGATGAGTTCGCTCTTGGCGCCATCCATATGACTGCTCCAGTAAGGCACAAAGCCATCACTGCTCATGGGCTTGGTGTGATCCTTGTTTCCACCCTTGCCACGGTCGCCAATGACGGAGTGGTAGGGAATGTCCTTGTTGATTGGAATCGTGTTGATGATTTTCACGAACCGATTGTTCGGAGAAAGGGTATCCACGCTATTCGGCATCTTGTTGACGGTTTTAGCACCGAGAGGATTGATGGAACCGATGACTTCGGTCCCGGCCTTCAACAGGGTGAAAGGACTTTTCACCAACTTGGTCCCGAGCCTGCCCAGCCAACCGGAAGCCATATCGGCTCCACGATGCGGTGCGGCCATGAAAATGGCCCGGCTGATTTCTTTCCGATGCTCAAAAATCAAAGCGTCAGTCACCAGCTTTTTCGACTCAGGCGAAAAACCCATGGCCGCAGGTGGTTTATCAAAGAAATTCTTCCACACTTTATCCCCGGTATCCGTGACCATCAGTCGGCTAATCATCCCGCCCATGCTGTGTCCAATGATGACCATTTTCTTCTGCAGGGGGAAACGTTTCTCGATGGCATCCAACTGCTGGCGCAGGATGGCGGCAGAGTGTTGGTAAGGGTAACCACTGGGGTAGCTATAAAACCAAAACTGGTAGCGCTTTCTGATATCGGGGTCAGAGCGGAGCGTGTTAATGAGTGGAGTCCAGGTGGCGGGGGAATCCATCAGACCGTGCACACAGAGCACGACCTGTTTGCTGGGATCGTAAGGCTGGAGGCGGGCGATCTTCGCGGTCTCGGCATATTTCTGAGGGTTCAGCAGCCGCGAAAGTTCCAATTTCTTGGGGTTTTGCTGCGCCAGCATTACCGCCAGGGGAACGGTGAAGTCGGCTGCCAGCGGGTAGCTCTTGCCATCCAGCTTAACTGACTCTGTGGAAAGCGGGTCTTCAAAGGAGATCACGCACCGGTTGGCACCATCAAACCGGGCTATGGCGGTAACTCCGTAATACGTCCGCTGCATGGCGAAGTTTTCCTTCGCATTTTCAACTTGGTTGCGGCCGATCGCCACCAGCGGTGCTCCCAGCCCTGTTTTGATCTTCCGCTCTCCCACATACTTGCCGCTGATGTCGAACTCGTCTGCGGGAGTAAAATCATAAATGGCTGGATTGCGCTGCGGGCGGGGGTCCAGCGTGTGGGTCAGCACATATTCCCCTCCACCAGGGGCAGGCACTCGGAGCGGTTGCGTCCAGGGATCCAATTTAGCATCGCTGATAGTTCCAATGAGGCGACTGACTGCGAAATTGTAGTCACTCCTGGCGTGCGCATCGGCGGGATTCTTGCGGAGTTCCAGCGAGGCCGTTTTGATCGCCTCCAAATACCCGCCCATGGCCGCCATGGGAGCCTTTTGCTCGTGGGCAAAGGCTTTGGCAATAACCGCACCTACCGGAGTCACCGGTTGATATTTTGGGCGCATCCGCTTGACGGTTGAATACTGCGAGCAACTGGCGAGGCCGAGGACGAGCAACATTGCGAGCGGACGATAACGAGGGCGGGGTGTTTTATTCATGGCGGGCGGAGTGGGGTGTTTTATGGAAATGTTCAGAAAATTAGGGGTTTGGTCCAGAATCTATGCAGACGTTTTGCGCTACAGTCGAGCAAACAAATCGCTCCGGAGCGATCCATGGATGCCTGATTTTTCGGCACGGATGCCGCGTCGGCAGGTTTTTGAACCGGTAGGCCGGATCAATCCGCCTGATCCGGTTTACCCGCCATCAGCGGATAGACGATGCCCGCCAGCGCGGCTCCAACGATGGGGGCAAGCCAGAAGAGCCACAGTTGCTGCAAGGCCCAACCGCCCACAAACAGCGCCGGACCCGTGCTGCGGGCGGGATTCACCGAAAGGTTCGTCACCGGGATGCCAATCAAGTGGATCAGCGTCAACCCAAGCCCGATGGCGATGGGTGCCAGACCCTTGGGGGCGCGCTGATCCGTGGAACCGAGAATAATCAGCAGGAAGAAAAAGGTCAGCACCACCTCAGCCACCAAGGCCGCCACCAGCGAATACCCCCCCGGCGAGTGTTCCCCATACCCGTTCGATGCAAATCCATCCGCCAGCGAGAATCCCGCCTTGCCGCTCGCGATGACATAGAGCACCCCCGCTCCCGCGATGCCCCCCACGACTTGGGAGAGGATGTAGCCGGGCAGGTCCGCCCCTTTGAAACGCCCCCCCACGAAAAGCCCCACGGAGACCGCAGGATTCAGGTGACAGCCGGAAATGTGGCCAATGGCAAACGCCATCGTCAGCACCGTAAGACCGAAAGCCAGCGAGACCCCCACCAGTCCTATCCCCAGGTTCAGAGGCGTGGTCCCCTCCGTCGCAAGGAATTTCGCCGCCAGCACCGCGCTGCCGCAGCCGCCAAAGGTGAGCCAGAAGGTGCCAAAGAATTCAGCGAGGTATTTTTTCATGGAAAGGTGGGTTCTTGTTAGTGGGTTTGGTTTCGAAACGATGCGCTGTTTGACACAACCTTTGCCTTATTTCAACTCGACTTTTACCGTCCCGATTTTTCCATCGAACTTGAAGGGACGGCGTTCGGCGTAGTCGAGGGAGACGAGCGAGCCGAGGTCCACGCCGAAGTCGAGGGTTTCGCTGGCGGGCACCGTCATCTTCACGGAGGTGCCGAGCAGCGGACTTTACAGTGGACATCTGGCCTTCCTAAAACTATTCTCGCGCCATGCAATTGAACGACCTTGTAAAATACAGCAAGCCTCAAAAAGGCGAGGAAGACATCCGCTTTAGACTCCGGGAAATCAATGGAGACCGTGTCTTGCTGGGGAATGTCACGCAACAGGACATTCTAAGCTTCCGCCAGCAGGATTTGCTTCTTGAGGCTTGATTACCTCTCGCACGATTTTCCCAATCTCCATCACTGCGAAACTTTGCCCGTCACGGTATAGCTGTTCCACGGATCTACTTAAGCTTTGCCTGTGCTGCTCCATCCAATTGATGGCTACGTGGTAGCCTTCTCGGAATCCTTTAAGTTTGGTTAACGCACTTTGAAGCGCCCTCCGGCGCTGGTCAATATCTGGCCAGACGCCCATCCAGTATGCGCAGGTTTTGCAACCCGAACCACATCTCGATGAATCGTGGGAAAGAAAGGATTCCCAGCCGGTATTAGCGAGCACTAGGGTGGGCTGCTGATCGTCACGACGTTTCTCGCCATTACATTTCTTGCACGCCACCACGACATTGCCTGGCACGTGCAACCCCAATCGGAATCGATTCATGCCATCGAGATGCTCCACAGCTACCCGATCAAAATCCAACGAATGACTGCAGTAAGCACACAGATTTCCAAAATGCGTGGCAACTGACGACCTGTAAGATGTATCTGTGATACTTTCGCCGAACAAAGTTGAAACCTCTTTGCTTAGATGATGAAGAAGCATGCTGACCAGTTTGTTCGCGACATCTGATTTCGCTCGTCCTGTTGCTGTCCGCAGGTAGGCGGCTGTATCAAACGAAAGAGGCATCACGAGGCAGAGGCGGTTCGGCGTCCGTGCGGTGCTATGTTTGGCACTCCGAGCAGCCAACGGAGGTCCACCCTTAAAGCCTGTGCCAGAGCGAGGACTTCGAAATCGAAGACCCTGCGCGTGCCATTCTCCAGTTTTGCGATGCCCGGACGGTCAATTGTTACTTTGATGGCCGCTAGCCTGCCCGCGAGTTGGTCCTGGGTAATCGGTGGCACGATTGTGTTTCGGGCCTGCCGCACACGATCACCGACCACGTTTTTTCTGACTCTCAATGTTTTCTTCTGGGATTCTGCCATCCTTCCGCGATACCAGAAACCACTTGCTGCTGTGTGCTTGTTTGGCACATTGTGCTCTTTTGACACATCGGTATGAATTTCGTCGTCCGGCCTATCTCAATAATTCCACGTGCCATGCGCCTCGGTGTGCACCAGCGCGACAATTGGCTCTGCAAGATGTGCGGGGCACCACTTCAGGCACGATCCGCCAGACTTCGATTTGTAATCCCTCCGTTTTATGGAGGCGAAAAGTTACCAGGCAACTTACACACCATCTGTCGTTGTTGTTCTAGCGGTCTTACCTCCCTTCGTTACCAGCCACCAACAAATTTGATCCAGTTACTCACCATGATTCGCAAAGCATCCAGGCAGGATCAGAAAGCGGTTCTTAACTGGCTTCAAGGTAAGCATGTCTGAGTTAATACAAGAGTGGGTGCTGGAGCGGAATGGATATACCTGCCAGATGTGCGGCGTAGCCGCGGGTGAACCCGATCCGCTGGGATCGGCGCGTTCGGTTCGGCTTACGATGGGGCACATTAAAGACAAATCCAAGGGTGGAGACGATACGCCCCAAAACCTCCGCGCCGTCTGCACAAACTGTAATGAAGGACTGCAAAACGCTGCGCTGCCAAAGCCCGACCGCATTCATCTGCTCGCCCAAGTGCGTCGTGCAACCATTGACGATCAGGAAGCACTCCTATCTTGGCTACTCGGGAAGTTTGGGCTTGTTTCCAAGAAGAAGCCCTAAAGGCACCCACCCCGCCCTCAAAGCCAAGCGCCCCAAAACACCCATTCCCTAAATGAATCTCCTCACCGCCAATCCACCGACGGTTTCCGGTGCTTTCGAGGTGGTCACAAAGAGCCTCCTCAGTTTATCTCCTTCCTTCTGGATCCTGATTCTTGGCGCAGTAGCGGCGGGAATCTTACTGCGGATATGGAGTGCCAAGATACGGGCTCGGGAACGTGAGCAGAAGGCTCGTCGGAAACGGGCAAACAGAAAATAACCAATATGAAAACCTCACCGCCCCTTTCCTCCACCCCCGCCCCCAAAGCCAAGCGCCCCAAGAGGCCCACTGAATCCCCGTCATGAATCCCAGCATTGCCAATGCCCGCCGTCGGCTGGGGGATGTCCGCCTGCTGGCGTTTCTGCGCTGGAGTCTGACGAGTATGGAAGGCCCCTTTGGAATTACCGCCTGCAGCTTGGTGAATCAAGAACTGGATGCGGGTGCGACTCTGGCTGAATTATTCATCACCAACGAAGACTCTGGCTTCTGCCTGGAAGTCCGACGCCTCCGCCCCAATACCTTCCGAATTGATTTTGGTTGCATGGCTGGACCCTTGGCGGGTGACGGAGCCACCTGGGAAATCGTCTTCACCCCAGAGAAAACCGTGGAGTCAGGAACGCAAACTGACGCTTGGGTCAGCTAGCGCAGGCTTCTGTTGCAAAAACTTTAAATATCCCGACCAGGCATAGGGCAGTGCGAGTTAGGTTGATTCTTAGAGGATTGCGCGGGAAAGAAAACCGTGACCACTTGAGTCTGGAAAAGAATACCCTGACCGGTGGGAGTGGTGCCGACAAAAAGGAAGTGCCTTCGAGAAACTCATTACATTTCCACCTTCCCAGGGTGGTCGCGGTTTTAATTTTGAGGTGGTCGCGGTTTTTCGCGTTATTTCAGGGTGGTGAACCAGGAAAAGGCCCCAAGAGGAAGCGTCGGACACGGAAGAGGAAGCGCCGGATGGGGGGGCAGGAATGCGTTCCATGACCCCATGGAAATGATCCTTGACCTCATGGAAGGGTGAACCTTAACAGCCAGATCGTGATTGATGACGGCGTCCTTGCCGATCCAGTTGAGCGTGGGCATGGCGGATGGTGAAGCATATTTGCGCGGTTGTCGCCAGATTTCGTTTTCGGAAGGGGACCGGCGCAAAAAATATTTCTTGCCGGGCACCCGGGGCGGGGGATGCGTTCCGCCAGCCATGACCAGCCTTTCTTCGAAACGTGCCGCCTCTGACTATGCTAGACGCATCCGGAAGCGGTTGCCCAGGCGGTTGCAGGAGCTGCGAGAGGCGAGAGGCGAGAGGCGAGAGGCGAGAGGCGAGAGGCGAGAGGCG
>CALQSQ010000008.1 GCA_943333275.1 Akkermansia muciniphila | reverse complement strand
CGGCCCCCAGCTCGACGGAGCCAGGAACCGCGGAGCCGAACGCCTCGTCGAAGACATCCTCGACCCCAACCGCGCCGTCGATCCCGTCTTCCACCTCCACATCGTCAAAATGAAAGACGCCACCGTCATCGCCGGCCTCCAGCGCCGCGAGGAAGGCGCCACCCTCGTCTTCGCCGACGCCGCCGGTCAGGAACACTCCGTCGAGAAATCCCAAATCTCCGACAACTCCGAAACCCACCTCAGCCTCATGCCCGCCGTCTTCGGCGAATCCATCCCCGAGGCCGATTTCTACCACCTCCTGGCCTACCTCCTCGAGCATTGAGCAAGGGCGGGGCGCTGAGAAAATAGTTCCCCGGTTGAAGGGGACATTCTAAGGGACGGGCAAATTACTCTATGTTTTGAGGACAGCGGAAGGCCTCTTCAAGAACAATGACCTCCACAGCCTAGCCTTGGGGGGCGGCGCTCCGATCTTAACGATGTCGATAAATCCAACACCATTAGATTTGGTCGATGAAATTGGGCCGGAATAAAATTTCGAATCAGTTAATTCAATAATTTGATCCTGATGGTTTTTCGAGTCAGCCTTGTCCCCGTAACCAAAGGCTAAAATATTCACCTCATTCGGATGTGAACTAAGATACTTTTCAAGATTCAAGGCTGTGCTCTGAGAAATATAGTTGGCTAGCACATCTTGCAGCAGCCAGATTGTTTTGCCGTTCCACGCAATCCCGACCTGGGACTTCACGATTAGTTGGCTCACCATCCGCGCCCAGACCTGCCTGTAATTTATTCCAGGACCGTTGTGGGCCTGTCCATTTTTTACTGCATCCTCAAAAGCCATGGCGATCTGCGTGCGTTTCTTCTTGTCACCTCCTGAAGTGCTTGAAGTCATGATCTCGACTATGGTTATTGGATCGGAAGGGAAATCTTCGACCCACATGACGCCGTCCCTCTGTGCCAATGTGTATCCGTTGATTTCGGCAATTTTCTGTGTTTTTCCAATCGGCTTTCCAATGAGTGCAGCGACTTCAGACAGTGGCTTCTTGGCAAATCCCGCCAAGACATAATCGAATGTATAGTCGAATGACTTGGCTTCCTCCTCCTCGTTTTCCGTGGCTACCTTCATCTTCACCTCAGACCACGCACGGAAAACAGAATTCTTTTGAAGTCCGGACGTTTCCACTAATTTGGCAACTGTTGTAGCTTGGTACGGCGGTTTGCCGTCTCGAAGAGTAAGCAACCGGCGTGGACACACAATCCAAGGCTGTTCTCCCGGTTTGGGCCTCAAGGAGCACACTCCAGCCTGAACCAGTTTCTTACCCGGGAAATATTTTCGTAAATCCTTCCGAGTATCAAGGTCGATCCCTGAGAGGTAGCGGTTCCCGCCCCCATCGCAGTCACTATCCATGAAGGGGCATCTTGCCTTTGCACAATTGGCCTTTGCTTCCGCATTCCATGTTTCAAGCGGGTATCCAAACAGTTCAAAAATCTTACTCATTCAAATATGCTTTAATTGTTTTCGCTAGAACTTCGGCGAGAGGTGGAGGGACCGAATTAGCGACTTGTCTGTGTTGATCAAGATTTTTTACCGTGCCAGTGCGTGAGCGAATTGGGCCCTTCAACTCATAGTCATCAGGATACCCGTGAATCCGCATGTACTCTCGTGGGGTCAGGTAGCGATCATCCGTCGGATGATAGAAAATCTCCCCACAACGCAAGGTATTTGCAGGTCTGCGCCGATGCATTCTGAGATATTTTGTGGTGTCCTTTTTGGTAAGCCCTCCGCGCAGTTCTTCCCCAAGATGCGTTTGTCCGGCCAAGTAAGAACCTTCTGGAACTTGAGATATGCGCTCCCTGTCTCGCTCTGGTGTAACATCCACATGGCTGTCCGCTCGGCTGTAATGTGTCTGGCCCTTGGTTTTCTTGTCCGGCTTACCCAGTCCTTTGATTGCCTCACCTACTGAGGTGTAGGGATGAGAAGAGAAAAGCCCGTTACACTCTTCAAGGGGGGCGTGTGTCCGTTCAGGAAACAAAAAACCGTTGTGGTTGCGTGTGGCTACAACAAAGAGCCTTTCTCTAAGCTGAGGAATGCCGAAATCAGCAGCGAGTATCACTCTCCACTTTGGGATGTAACCAGCAGCTTCAAGTTGATGAAGAAAGCTTTCAAAGACCCCACCCCTCTTCCCCGATTCATCTTTCGCAGAGAGCAGGCCTTTGACTTGCTCTAGTAAGATGACGGTTGGTTCGAAATACCGCGCAAATCGAATTATCTCGAAAAGCAAGGGTCCTCTGGCATCGGAGAGCCCAAGTTGTTTTCCCGCCAGCGAAAAAGACTGGCACGGAGGCCCTCCGAAAAGCAAAGATAAACCACCTTTCTTGATCTCTAGATTACTCGCAAGCGTCTCTGGGTCGATTTGCCTGATATCCCCTTCGATTACCGTTGAGGACTTGTGCTTTGTTTCATTGTTCCAGCGTAAGGTTTCGCAAGCGAATCGATCTAGTTCAACACACGCTTTCACATGGAACCCGGCATTTTTAATCCCGATGTCCATTCCTCCCGCCCCAGAGAAGAGCGAAAGTGCTTCAAGTGTTTTCGGCATAGTTATTTTTCAGGCCAATTAGTTGATTGGCAGCAGAAGTCTCGGTTTTTCTCGGACGCGACGAAAATTGTGGTGTCATTGGGGAGAGATTTAAATGGACTGGGCATGATCGGCAACAGAATTATGGGGGTTCTGCGCTAAGCGCATGAATCCTTGCAGTTTTTGAACGTGGGGTTGGGAGGGGGGTAAGCGGATCCTCCGCAGAGTTTGTTGGAGGGTTCCACAGAAGTTGTCTGAGGCTCCTCAGAACTTGGGGGGGCTGGGGGAAGGCAGGGCGGGACTTTCACAGACTTTGGGGGAGTTCCTCGTGCACGTGGGGGGGATTCCCCGGAGTCTGGGGAGGATTTGCCAAGGTTTGGGGGTGCCTCCCCATAACCTGGGGAAGATGGCGTGGGTCAGGAGGGGGTGGCCCAAGGTTCAGAGAATCCTCTCCAAAGTCTGGGGATGCTTCCCCAAGGTTGCTAAAATCCTCCCCAGACTCCGGGGGAGCTTCCCCATGCAGTGGGGGAGCTCCAAATAATTCTGGGGAAGATCGTTTTTTTACCTCGACAGAGCGTGCGCATTTTGGCGGAATACACGCGCATCGTGGAAGAAATACCACTCAATGAGGGGTATTTCTTACTGGTTATGCGCAAGCCAAAATAAATCCAAAATAATATGATTCATGCTGATCCTGTGCCCACGGAAGAGGGGCTGTTTACCAATTATGTCGCGAATTTATACACTAAGCTGGTGGGTGCGCCGCTCTCGCCAGCGGCGATTCTGGCGGCCTCGCTGAATATTCCTGCGGCTGACCTGACGACGCTGACGAACATTAACAACATGCTGTCGGGCATGCGGAGCACGGTGGAGCAGATCCAGCAGCGCACCAAGGATGTGAATGCGTTCTGGCGTTGGTTCCTGCGCGGCCCTGTGGATCCCAATGCGCCGGTGAACCAGGCGTTTCCGCTCACTCTGTCCTGGCCTGCCTACCCCACGCTCGTCTCTGGCAATGCGATCAGTTGGGTTTCCAAATTTGTGACGCGCCTGCGCAGCCAGCCGAATGCGACGCCTGCGGTGCGGGCGGATTTGCATCTGGAGGGTGCGGCCCAACCTGCGGCGGATGCGAGCACTTGGAAGCCAAACCTGGAACATAGCTATAGCGCCGGACATCCGGTCATTGAATGGAAACGTAAGCCGGGCGCACGTTTGGAAATATGGGTGGACCGTGGGGATGCCTCCGGTTTCCATCTGCTGGATATCGATGATGTGCCGGATTATACGGATATGCAGGCGCTGCCCGCCGCCGGGGTGGCAGCCGTTTGGAAATATAAGGGCATCTACCGCGTGAATGGCGGGCAAGTAGGCGCATGGAGTGATGTGCATGAGGTAAGCGTGCACGGCTAGAGCCCATGGGACGCGGGGAGTGGCGCAGTGGCCACTCCCCGTTCTGAGGGTTGGCGGATTTCTGCCAGAGGAGAGCCGTAGTAGGGTAAGGCCCCATAGCGGAGAGGAGGTTCACCGCCGTAGGGGTGTCAAAACCAACTGATCCATTATGACCTCTTTAAATCCCCTCAAAAATAAAACCAAGCGTTTCCGATTCCGTCACTCCACCGCAGGATGGTTTGCGGCGGTGTTGCTCACCGTGGCGGGCCATCCCGTGACAAGCTGTCCGGCTCAGGAGAGCCGTGCCGACGAGCCGGGCGCGCAGGTGCTGACCCGGGGGCCCGTGCATGAGGCCTTCGCGGAGGTGATCAGCTATGATTCCGTTCCGGGTGTCGTGGTGACCGCAAAGCCGCCCGCGTTGATCGAAGAAATTCCCCCCGGCGAGCGGCCGGAGGGCGACGACGTAACGTGGATTCCCGGTTACTGGGCATGGGACGATGAGCGGAACGATTTTCTTTGGATCAGCGGCATTTGGCGCGCAATGCCACCGGGCAGGGAGTGGATCACCGGCTATTGGGCGGAGACCACGGCGGGCTATCAGTGGACTTCCGGCTATTGGGCGGATGTGACGACGACGGAAACCACCTACCTGCCTGCACCTCCCAAAAGCGTGGAGGAAGGACCGAACATCGACGCTCCTTCAAGAAACCATAGCTGGACGCCGGGGTCCTGGATGTGGAGTGCGGACCGCTATGCCTGGAGCCCGGGTTACTGGGCGGAGGGGCGCGCTGATTGGGATTGGATCCCGGCACACTATGTCTGGACGCGCCGTGGATATGTTTTTGTGAATGGCTATTGGGATCACTCGGTGGAGCGCCGGGGTGTGCTCTTTGCGCCGGTGTATTTCGACCGCGGAGTTTATGATCGTCCGGGCTACTCCTACTCGCCCAATATCGCGATCGATCTGGGCCTGTTCGCCGCGCATCTTTTCCTGCGTCCCCGTTACGATCACTACTATTTCGGAGACTACTATGAGCCGAGGTACCGTGAGAGTGGCTATTATTCATGCCACTCTTACCAATCCAGCCGCCGCGGCTACGATCCCATTTATGCTCACCGGCGTTGGGAGCACCGGGATGACCGGGATTGGGAACGCGGGATCGAGCGCGACTACCAGCATCGGCGTGATGACGAAAGCGCCAGACCGCCGCGCACTTGGGCGGCCCAGAGATTGATGGACGGCGGCAAGGGCGATGGTCGTCGGAACCGATCCATGCTGGCCACCTCGTTTGACCAAATGTCCAAGCGTAAAGACTCTTCCATCCGCTACCAGTCCGTGGATTCGGACGACCGTAAACAACTGGCACGGCGAGGGCAGGAAGTCCAAAAGTCCCGCGAGCAACGCCGTGACCTCGAAACCAAAGATGCTGATGGCCTGCGCGAAGGTGGGAAAATCAAGGCCAACAAAGTCCCCTCTTCCAGGTCACCGATCGCAACCAAGCCCGGCAACGACAAAAAGGGAGCGGGATCGCCTCCCGAACCCCAGCGCGCGCCGAAGCCAGAACAGAAGAGTACATCCAAAACAAACCCGAAAGGCAAGCCCCAACAGGAAAACGAACGCGAACGACCATCCACCGGCGACAAAGGCAGAGACAACAAGTCCGATGAGCCCCAAGCACCGAAAGCCAAGCCTCAACCGGAACGCGAACGACCCTCCATGAACGACAAAGGCAGAGACAAGAAGGCCGACGAGCCGCAGACACCGAAAGCCAGGCCCCAACCGGAACGCGAACGGCCCTCCACGAACGACAAAGGCAGAGACAAGAAGGCCGACGAGCCGCAGACACCGAAAGCCAGGCCCCAACAGGAACCGGGACGACCCTCCACAAGCGACAAAGGCAGGGACAAGAAGGCCGATCAGCCGCAGGCACCGAAAGCCAAGCCCCAACCGGAACGCGAACGCCCCCCCATGAACGACAAAGGCAGAGACAAGAAGGCCGACGAGCCCCAAGCACCGAAAGCCAAACCCCAACCGGAACGCGAACGCCCCTCCACGAACGACAAAGGCAGGGACAGGAAGGCCAATGAGCCGCAGGCACCGAAAAGCAGGCCCCAACCGGAACCCGGACAACCCTCCACGGGCGACAAGGGCAAGGACAAGAAAGATGACGAAGAAGCAAAGGGCAAAAAGAAGAAGAAAGTAGAGGGGTGATGGTCCACCGGATCCCGGTGTGTGGATCATTTCACGCATTGCTTCGGGAAAATTGTCAAAACCCAAGTCAAAGCCCATGCATCCGCGTCACCTGTTCCCTCTGTTAAAGGAAGCCGCTTCTGATTGGATTGATGATGGCGCGATGCGGCTCAGTTCATCTCTTGCTTATTATGCGGTATTCTCGCTGGCACCCCTGCTGGTGATCCTGGCCTCCATCGCAGGGATGGTCTTCGGTGAGGAGGCTGCCAGGGGACAACTGGCCCAGCAGATCGCCACTTTGGCGGGTGCAGGTGCTGGCAATGCGATTCAGGCGGCCGTGCAGTCGAGTGCTTCGCATCAAACGACCGGCGCGCTCGCCACGGTCATTGGCTCGGCCGTGCTGCTCTTTGGAGCCTCCACGGTGTTTGCCGAACTGAAGAACGGGCTCAATATCATCTGGGGCGTCATCGTCAGGCCGGGTCGGCCCTTTCTCACCCTTGTGCGGGACCGCTTCTTCTCGTTCTGGATCGTACTGGCGGTCGGCTTTCTGCTGCTTATCTCGCTGGTCATCAGCACCCTGCTCGCCGCCCTGGGCATGTATTTGAGCGGCCGCCTCCAGCTTCCTTCCGCAGTGTGGCAGGCCTGGGATATCTTCATTTCATTCATCGTGGTCAGCTGCCTCTTCGCCATGATCTTCAAACTGCTGCCCAATGTCCGCATCCGCTGGCGTGACGTGTGGCTGGGCTCAGTCGCGACGGCCTTCCTTTTTACGGTGGGGAAGTTTGTCATCGGCTACTATCTTGCGGCCAGTGGCATCGCCTCCTCCTTTGGCGCCGCAGGTTCCGTGGTGATTGTTCTCGTCTGGATCTATTACTCGGCCTGCATTCTCTTTTTTGGTGCTGAGATGACCAAGGTCTATGCCCGGAAATTTGGCTCCGGCATCGTTCCGAACAACCATGCCGTGCTCGTCGATGACCTGCTTCGGACCAGACTGGGTCTGTCTGCTGCCATGATTCATTCCGCCTCCGTCCCACCCACGGCGCCGCAACCCACGGAGCATCCACACACCGAATAGGCTGAAGCTCCTGGAGATCGCGTCGTGTCTGTTGTCGAGGGCACCGTTGTTTGGCTTGTGCGCGCGATTTTCCTGGCCTTCAACCCCATCCCAAGTTTTTTACGGAAACGCCTGCATGGCATCCGGTGCGGCGACAGGCTCGATCTGGAATCGCCACAATGCCTCAATCGGCTGAACGCGCCCGAGCGGTATGCGGCGTATGCGGTGAGCGGATCGTAGTGCAACTCACGCGCCGCACGCGATCTCGAGCACTTTCACCGCCTTCTTCGTGCCAAGCTGCCACACAGTGGAGCCTCCGCCTTCATAGTACTGTGAGTGGAGGATGATTTCCATCTTGCCATCGCTATCGAGATCAAGGATACCTCCGATGTCATGGATGTTCGGAGCGTTGGACTCGGTGGATTTGGAGTAAAACTCGCCATCCAAGATTTGCGTGACTACTTTTCCGCTGATGACGCGACGCAGGACGACGAATGAGTAATTCCCCGAAGACGCGCTCATCGGAGCGCCCATTCCCTCATCGTTTCGGGAGTAGCGTGTGGCGGCGATGATCACTTCCTCTTCGCCATCACCATCAAGATCGGCGCGGATGTGCTGCGTGATTTTTACGATTGGTTTCTTGATGCCTTTGGCGACGAGAATGTCGCTGACCACCTTCAAATACACTTCCTGTTTGGTGTCCGCTGACTTCACGGGACGCGGCATCGGATTCCATGAGGCTGCGATCGCGATGGCATGAATATCCAGCTCACGATCCGTCTTCGCGAGCCAAACATCGGGGCACAAATCCTCATCGGGCGCGGCTTTGCCGGCTTTCAATTTCCCGACCTCACCTTTCAGATCGAAGAGGCGCAAAGCAGTGCCGGGCTTGAGGGCCTTGCCCGCCTGCTCACTCGTCAGCCACTTGCCATCAGCGTGACCTCCGATCACGTAGCGATAGGGCAGCTCGATGAACGTGGTTGCGTCCGCGGCTGATGCCGGGCGCACGATGGCCAGCGCGAGAACGAAGGGGATGATAAATAGTGAATTCATGTCGGTAAAATCGAAGTGAGAGTGAGTTTTCGCCGCTATCTATTCCTGCGGTTTCTGCGGAATGACTTTGACCTTGCTCGTCTTGAGCACGGCATCCGATTCGCCAGTGCCGGGAGTAAGAACACCTTCGACGATGGCCTCATAGATTCCGCCTGGCCTGTCGTCCTTGGGAATCTGGCCGACGACTCGAGCCTCGATGCGGCCATCGTCTTCGAGAAGCAGATTGTAAACCGAGAACGCAAATCCTTCGCCCTCGTCCTTGCTGCGCAAACGTTTCGCGGCGGGGTCTTTGGATTTCAGCACGGCGGCGATCGCTGCTGCTTCGAGTGGCGCGAGAATCCCAAAGGTTCCATCACACCTGCCGTCTTTGATCCAGCCAATGCCGGCTGCTGCGGTTTCCCATTTTGCGGTTTCACGCACAATGAAGCAGGTGGACGAGGGCGACCAAGTTACGAGCAGCTCATCGTGATTGAAGCGCTGGCGCTCGCCTGGATGATACGCGCCCAGATTGCCAAGCTGCTTCCCGTTTTGCGCGTTGAGGAGAAAGTTGCTGTCATCGCTCAACGGCGGATTCAAACCGCCTTCCACGAGCTTGGTGGTGAAGTAGATTTCGCCAAAGTCGGGATGCGCGCCGTCGGTGGCGAGCTTCGGCCAGTCGACCGGCCCCTCGGCGTAACCCCAGCCGATGGCAAAAAGTCCATCGGGGCTTTCACTCAGCGGAATAGGTAACGCGAGCACGTCGGGCGGCGGCAGCCAGTCGGCATTTCGCAGCGGTTTTTCACTTGAGCCGGCGGGTGGCGCATCCTTCAGCAGCCATTCGTCCCAATTTCCAAAGACATGCTTTCCCACTCCGGTCCGGAATCTGCGTGCGATGTCAAAGGCGAGCGCGGTGAGCTTGTCGCCCCAGCCGTCGAGTCCAGCTGGCAGCGGCATCTCGTGCTCGGAAACCTTCGAGAGCTTCGGGTTTGTATCAGCCACGGGCACGCGCGCGCTGCGCGTGGTGCGGAGGAGGGGCGTGCCCTTGTCAAAGAGGATCAGGCTCTCCGCGACGCGCTTCGTTTTCCCATCGAGGCAAGGAACCTGCTGCGAGACGCGCAGCGCGTACACCTTGCTCTCGTTAAGAAAGTAATCCTTCTGCGTGTATACATCATTCTCCGTGTGGCATTCGGTGACAACCTGGATGCCTCCATCGAGCCGCACGCGAAGCTCATGCGCGCTCGCCGGGTGTTGCTGCGGGTTGTCATACGTCATGCGCAACGTCTCCATCTCCGCGAGACGGCTGCCTTGCTGCGCGAGCTGGTCGGTGAGCTGCTTCACCATTGGCGACTGCGCAACGAGTGACGATGCGGTTGCGAGGATCAGCGTGAGGATGAGGTGGTGTTTCATGCGGGAGTTGATGGCTTAGGAACAACCACCGTTTTGCCTTTGGCTGCTGGAGCAGGTTCCTTCACGTCTGTCTGATAGGAATTTGCTTTTTTGGGAGGGCGTTGGACAGGGGATTCGAATCGGAGAGCGAGGGGGACAGGAAGGTTGAATGATGAAGGAAAAGGAGGGATCAGATTGGAGGCCCCTCTCTGAAGGGGTGAATTCTGCTTTTGGATGGGTCTGCAGGGCGGTTCATGGCGGACTTCTGATCGGGATGAGCGTAGCTTTGCCTGTCCGCGTTGCCAAGATTTTTCTTGGCCGCGGATTTTTGCGTTTTCCTTCGGTCACTTGCTCTCGGTCAGGCAGATTCCAGAATGAGGGCGCTGCCATCTCCGAGGTCTATTTCCCGGGTGTTCCAGGCCGAGCTGGGACTTTGGTATGGGTGGATGGGTCGACGGAGTAATGCGGGATATGGTAAGGCGGGTGCCTTCTGAATCATGCTTCGCAAAGGTCCGATAACTCTGAAACCAAATTCGCCCTCGGCCACCGTCCTACATTCCAAGAAAAAGCCATACCGGAGGCGGATTTCTACAATCTTTTGGCGTCATGGCAGGAGCTCTAGCAAAAATATTCCCGTCCCTGCCCAAAATTCTAAAATGGAATTGCCAATTTCCCCTTGCGCGACGGAGCGGGTGTGTTAAGAATCCCGCCCCCCGCCCGTCAGCATCGTGCGGAGGCCGTGTGTTTTGCAGGCTGTGGATCGTCAAATTTCCGTCCGCCCGTAACCCGCTCAACCCCTGTTCCACCAGCCCTCCAGGCCATTTTCCCACCTTCCCATTTTGTCATGAAAGTCAGACCCTCTGTTAAAAAACTCTGTGATTCCTGCCGGATTATCCGCCGGGAAGGTGTCGTGCGCATTATTTGCAAAAACCCCCGCCACAAACAGCGCCAAGGTTAATTTTTTCTCCCTCACCCTTCTCATCTCCGAATATGGCCCGTCTTCTTGGTATTGATATCCCGAACGAAAAGCGCATCGAAGCTTCTCTCCCCTACATCTACGGCATCGGCCCCAGCCTCGCCAAAAAGATCCTCGGCCAACTCGGCATCAATCCTGACACCCGCACCGGCGAACTCACCAACGAGCAGCTCGGCGCCATCGTCTCCAACATCCAGGCCAACAATTACGTCGTCGAAGGCGACCTGCGCCGGGATATCCAGATCAATCTGAAGCGCCTCCAGCAGATCAACTGCTACCGCGGCCTGCGTCACCGCAAGAGCCTCCCGGTCCGTGGACAGCGCACCCACACCAATGCCCGCACCCGCAAGGGCAAACGCAAGACCGTCGGCGTCCAACGCGCCAAAGGAAAATAATCTCCACTGACCCCATTTCTTTCTACTGATCCCATCTCATGGCCGACGAAACTCCTGAACTTCCCCTCACTGACGCTGCACCAGCCGAAACTCCGGCCCCAGCTCCAGTAGCCGCCGCTGAAGCCCCAGCGGCACCTGCCGCCGCTCCAGCTGCTGAAGCCGCCCCCGCCAAAGCACCAAAGCAGAATAAAAAGGAAAAAGCCGCCGCCGCTGTGGCCGCCGCCGCTGCTCCCCCGGTTTATGAAACTCCCAAGGATGCAGCCCAGCTGCTCAATCCCGACGAGGAAAAGGTCAAAATCGTCAAGCTCAAGGGCAGCAAGAACATCACCGTCGGTGTGGTCAACGTCCTCGCCTCTTTCAACAACACCATCGTCTCCGTGACTGACATCCGTGGCAACGTCATCGGATGGAGCAGCGCCGGTAAAATGGGCTTCAAGGGCAGCCGCAAAAGCACTGCCTACGCCGCCCAGCTCGTCAGCCAGGACGCCTGCCGTCAGGCCATGGGCCACGGCATGCGTGAAGCCGAAGTCCGCGTCAAGGGCCCCGGTTCAGGCCGCGAATCCGCTGTCCGCGCCGTCCAGGCCATCGGCATTGATGTCACCTTGATCCGTGACATCACCCCGATCCCCCACAACGGCTGCCGCCCCCCCAAAGCCCGCCGCGTCTAGTCCCCACTCTCCCACCTTTTCCCACTCCCTCACTCTCTTAAAATATGGCACGTTACACTGGGCCCAAAGACAAAATCAGCCGCCGCTTCGGAGTCGCCATCTACGGCCCCACCAAAGCCATCGAACGCCGCGCCTTCGGCCCCGGCCAGCACGGAGCCCGCAGTGGCCGTAAGAAATCCAGCGATTACTCCATCGCCCTCGGTGAAAAGCAAAAGCTCCGTTACCAATACGGCATGCTGGAAAAACCCTTCCGCCGCTTCTTCGCCGAAGCCCAGCGCCGCAAGGGCGTGACCGGGGAAATCCTCCTCCAAATGCTGGAACTCCGTCTCGACAATGTCGTTTACCGCCTCGGATTCGCCAACAGCCGCAACGCCTCCCGGCAATACGTCGGCCACGGCCACGTCCGCGTGAATGGCAACAAGGTCAACATCCCCAGCTACCAGTGCAAAGCCGGCGACATCATCACTTTGAAAGAAACCGCCCGCAGCCAGCAACTCGGCCAGCGCGCTGTCGATCTCACCCAAGCCGTCCCCACTCCTGAGTGGGTCAGCGTGGACCGCGACAAACTCGCCGGAACCATCGTCCGCATTCCTTCCCGCGAGGAAATCAACCCGCTCGTCAACGAGCAGTTGATCGTCGAACTCTACTCCCGCTAACCGTGGCCCGGGCATCCTGCCCGTAGGTTTGGCGCTCCGCCGAGGCGGTAAACGCTAGGCTGGAGATTTGTCGTTTTGAACAGGTGCCTTCTGCATCTTGCAGCTTTTCATGATGAGCAAACACGCCAAAAGCATGGGCATGCCGTAAACAACAAGCGCAAGCCGTGCACCTTCGATCCGCCAAAAATTATACGCGGTCTGCACGTTCCAAAAGAGGAGAGTAATTAAGACAAAGCCGAGAAGCCAGCCGGTTTCTTGCCGGAATCTTCCTCGCGCCATGGTGAACGCGAGGCCAGTCCCGGCACCCAAAATAGAGCCGATCTCGTTAAGCAAACTAAAGTCATTCAGGTTGAAAGGAAAACCACGGTGGGTTGTGTCCAATGCTTCAAAAATAAAGGCGGCGACTCTCGGCCAGAACAACGATCCGATGAGGGAACCACCGCAAATCCCAAAGCCCATTTTCAACTGTTCTGGTATTTGGTGGCTCATTTAGGGCATGGATTGCTACCTTCCTGATGGACCGTCTTCAACATTCTGCAGCCCCATAATCCGAGCATGCAACTCCACGCCAGCGGAACGCCGTAAACAACAAGCGCAACCCGCCGACCTTCAACCCGCATGAAATCCAACGCGGGTTTCGCGCTCCAAAGCAGAGCAGCAAGGGAGACAAAAGAGAGTATCCAACCAGCATCCTGGCGAAATCTGCCTCGCGACATGGTGAACGCGAAGCCTGTCGCGCCCAAAAGAGCGCCCCCAACAATGGTAAGAAAATTTCCCAGAATCGAAGGAAAGCCACGATAGGATGAGCCCAATGCCATGAGCATCAAAGAGGCGAGTTTCGGCCAGATTAACATTCCAATCATGGCCCCGCCCCAAGCTGCGAACATTACCTTGATTCGTAATAGAGTATCCTTGGGCATGGGGCTTGTCGGTTGATGTGATCAGGACGATTTTATCCAAGAGGGCTGCGATCACGGTATTTCAAGAATCTGCCCGTCATTGAGCAGTCGGGGGCGTAATTTCTCGTAGGGGAGGTCCTGGACGGGTTGGTGGGCGTCCAGGGCGAGGGCGGCGGCGGTGGCGGCGGTTTGGCCGAGGATCATGAAGACGGGTTCCATGCGGATGGAGCCGAAGGCGATGTGGGAGCTGGAGAGGCAGACGGGGACGAGCAGATTCTCGCATTGGTCGCGTTTGGGGACGAGGGATCCGTAGGCGATGCCATAGGGTCCGGCGGTGGGGACGCCGATGTCGCCTTCGTTCTGGACGAGGCCTTCCGGGGTGACGTAGCGCTGGACGTTGTGGGAGTCGATGCCGTAGGAGCCCATGCCGATGGAGTCCGGGGTGGGGCGTTTCCGGAGGAGGTTGTTCTCGGTCATGACGTAGGTGCCGATCATGCGCCGGGCTTCGCGGATGTAGAGTTGGCGGGACCAATTTCCGTTGTCGGTAAATTCATCTTTGGCCAGCCCCCAGCGCCGCATTTCCTGCTGCACTTCGGCAGGGACGCGGGGATCGTTGGCCAGGAACCAGAGCCAGCCCTGCTGGTAGGTGTGGTGTTCGCGGAGGATGGCGCGGCGATCCTCGTAGGTGCCGTCGGGGTAGCGGTAGTTGAAGCCGATGTTGTCGGTGCTGAAGGGGCCGTGGTTGTTGGTATCGGTCTTATGATTGGGGATGGGATCAAATTTGCCGAAGGCCTCGCGCCAGCCGGTCTGAAGGACGCGGAGGAAGAGTTCGTATTGGCTGGCATCGTAGCCGTCGGGTTTGGGAAAGGGGACTTTGTTGTTCTCCTGGTCGGTGAGGCACATGCGGAAGCAGTAGGCCTGGACGCGGTGGTCGCCCGCGCCGTATTCGCCGGGTGGGTCGGCGCTGATGTGCGGGAGCAGGCCGGAGCCGGGATCGCCGGGAATGACGTAGGGGCTGATTTTCTCCTTCACAGCACCGAAGTGGTGCGTGTGATGGAGCACACCGACCTGCACGCCATTCCATTTCTCGCCATAGACGCTGGTCGCCTCGCGGCCCACGTGGTAGTCCACCTTGGCGGCGGCCATGAGATCGCCCTCGTAGGTGGCATCGATGAACATTTTCCCGGCGAAAGTCTTGCCGCCGAGAGTGGTGATGGAAACGATGCGCGCGCCGTCCTTCTTCACGCCGTGGGTGCGGTCCAGCCAGGCATCGCGTTCGATGGGAATGTCATTTTCCCTGAGGAAATCCTCACAGATCTGCTCGGCCACATGCGGTTCAAAAATCCACATTGTCCGCTGCTCGCCATCGATGGCCGGAGTGCCCTGACCTTTGTTGCCGTATTGCGCCTTGGTCTGTTGTTTCCAGGCCTCCGGTTTGTCGTAATGGAGCCAGACGCGATGGTAAAATTCCCGCGCCAGTCCACCGATGACCGACTTGTCTCCGGTGTCCGTAAATCCCAGGCCCCCGCTGGAAAGCCCGCCCAGATGTTGATCCGGGGAAACAACGACCACGGATTTCCCCATGCGTTTGGCCTGCACGGCTGCGATCACCGCGGAAGCCGTGCCGCCGTAGATCACAATGTCCGATTCTGCCGACCACAGGCAGGAGGTGGAACCCAGCAGGAAAAGGATGGCGCGGGAGAGTGACTTCATCCTGTCATTTCACGCGGAAATGACACGCACGTCAATCCTTCGGATCAGACTTGTCCTTGTCGGTCTTCTTTTTGTCGTCGTCCTTGCCTTTGCCTTCGATGACTTTGACCATCTCCGGCTTGTTGACTTTGATCTGCCACTGGCCATTGCGGGTTTCGAGCGTGCCGGTGATCTCGATGGTCTTGCCCTTGTAGATGCTGGCGGGTTTGCCGGTGGTAAATTTGGCGTAGTCGCTTTCGAAGACGACCATGGTGAAATGGCCTCCTTCCAGGTTGATGAAGTTGATCCCTTTCCCAGGCACGCCCTTGCCATCGTAGTCCTTGGTCTTCTGCACCTTGCCGCGGACGATCACATCCTGGCCTTCGTGGGCGCGCAGGTCATCGACGTTCGCTGGATCAACCACGGCGAGTGCCGGGGCGGCGGCGGGAGCCTCGGGTTTGGTTTCCTGGGCTTGCAGGCTCAACGGAAGCAGGGCACAGAGAGCGGCGAGGAGGAGGGTCTTCATGGTATTAATGAGTGAGGGCGGGTTCGAGAGGGCGTTCAGTATTGGCGGAGGGGGCCGACATGGCGGGATTGGGTTCCTGAGTGGTCAGGCCCAGCTCCCGGAGCAGCGCCTGGTCTTCCTGCACCGCGGGATTTGCGGCGGTGAGCAATTTATCCCCGTAGAAAATGGAATTGGCACCGGCAAAGAAACACAGCGCCTGTGCTTCACGCGATAGCAGGGTGCGTCCCGCCGAGAGTCGCACCTTGGCGCGCGGGATGGCAATGCGGGTGGTGGCGATCATGCGCACCAAGTCGAACACCTGCACCTGTGCCTGTTCAGCCAGGGGAGTGCCGGGCATGGGCATGAGGCTGTTGATGGGCACGCTTTCCGGTTGTGGATTGAATTCGCTGAGGATTTCCAGCATGCGCAGGCGATCTGCGATCGTTTCACCAAGTCCCAGAATGCCACCGCTGCAAACACTCATGCCCGCATCCTGGGCATGACGGATGGTGCGCAGGCGGTCCTGAAACGTGTGGCTGGTGACGATATTGGGGTAGTGTTCCGGGGAGGTATCCAGATTGTGATTGTAGGCGGTGACACCCGCCTCCTTGAGTTGCGCGGCCTCGGTGGCACCGAGTTCGCCAAGGGTCACGCAGACTTCCATGCCCAGCTTGGAAACGTCCCGGACGATATCGAGCACCTGATTAAATCGATCCGTTCCGGCCCGAACCCCCCGCCAGGCGGCGCCCATGCAGAAGCGGGTGGAACCATTGGCCCGGGCGGCCTCGGCACGCTCGAGGATGTCGCATTTGGCCATGAGTTTTTCCGCCTTCACCCCGGAATCATAGCGCGCACTCTGGGCGCAGTAGGAACAATCCTCGCTGCACCCACCAGTTTTGATACTCAGCAGGGTGCAAAGTTGCACTTCCTGCGCCGGCCAGTTTTCCTCATGCACCTGACGCCCCTGTTTGAGGAGTTCAAAGAAGGGCTGGTGGTAGATGCGGTGGAGTTCGGAATAGGTCATGGGAGGAATTTCAAAGTTTCCCGATAACCCACGTGGTCCGCCGACTCAAGGAATAAACCACCCGTGACCCAGCACCTCCAGGACTTCCACCTGATCGGCGGATGTTCCATTCTTTGGAAACGCCACGCGCAAGGCAAGCGGGAGGGCGACGCCCTCGTTCTCAGCGCGGTCTTCAGGGGTAGCCCTCTCGGAATGGAGGGGGATGCGTTTGGTCAGGCTGGCAAGAACGGGGTTGTCCAGTGCGAGGTAGCCATAGCAGGATTCTTCCTGCCCAGGGGCAAATATCCGGATGCAGAACCATTTCCGTGCATTCTCAAAGGGTGCCACCGCATGGTCGGTGGCGGCCACCAGAACGCGCATCAGCACAGGCGAGGTGGGACGCTGTTGCAGCAACTGAGCCATGGTCAAATCGCTGGCCCCCACGAAGGATGGCCAGTCGGCGAGATATTTTCCATTGCTGTTATCCACAAAGAGCCGCAGATGGCGGCCCGATTCCAAGGTTAAATTCACTCGCTGCAGGGAGTGACCTTCGAAGACCTGCACAGGGGAAACCGTCTGCACCCTGCCTCCCAGGGGAAACCGCCACGTGGCCATCATTTCCCTCACTCCGGGTCCCTGCCGCATCAACGGCAGCAGTTCATCGGCAGAATTCGCGGTCAGCACTTCATTCGCCAGAGACTTGGGGTCGTAATAGGGAGGGGCTGGCAGCGGAACGAAGGCCGGCCGGCTGGGTGTGGTGATGTCATCCTTCGCGATAAGTCGAATCCCCATCCAACCGAAGACCAGTAGCACAATTACGCCGATCAGTATCGTCACCCGGAGGAGCCATTTTTCGTGGCTGCGAGCCACGGATTCGGAATTGGAGGCCGCCAGCCAAGCTTCGGCGTCAGGCGTGATGGTGGCACCGCTTCTCCAACGCACCACCCCCTTATTGACCAAAAGAGCCTCGGTGCATAGATGGCACTTCTGATCCTCCAGCGGGCGGGTGGAATCGAGGATCGTCAGCCGACGACAGTTCGGACAGGTATACTCTTTTAAAGCTGGCATGATGACTGGCGAAGGGAGCGGGGGGAGCGGAGTGCCTTCCTTGCTACCGGAATATGCATGAGTGACTTGAAAGGTGGGGGCAAGGAAAATTTCCGGCTCATTTGCCTACAGGAGGGGAGCCAGGGGTCGACAAATGGCTTCGGCGACTTTCTGACGCAGCGGGCGGTGCCTGAATTTACCCCAGTCCACACGTTCGGAGTGCTTGAAATCCTGCTCCATCATCCTTTCAAATTGCGGGACGATTCCGTCGCCCGCGATCAACAAATTCAGCTCGAAATTGATCCGCAACGACCGGATGTCCATGTTGGCACTGCCAGTCATCGCATAACGTCCATCAATGGTGACGACCTTGGCATGCAGCATCCTCGGCTGATACTCGTAAATGTGGACCCCGTGCGGCAGTAACTCCTCGTAGTAACTCCGCGTGACCGCGGTTAGATAGAAATAATTTCCCTTGCCCGGAACGATGATCCGCACGTCCACCCCCCGCATGGCCGCCAACTGCAGAGCTGCCATCAACGGCGGTTCCGGCACGAAATACGGCGTAATGATCCAGATCCGCTCCCGCGCGCGATGCAGCAGCGAGAGCACCGACAACTGTACCTCATTAAGATCATTGTCCGGTCCTCCGGCCACCAGTTGAACCGAGGCCTGCCCAGGGTGGGGTGCTGGGGGATAGAAGCACTCCTGCGTCAGGGCCTCCCGCGTCGCGAAATACCAATCCTGGGCGAACTGCTGCATCAGTTGCAACACCGCCGGACCTTGCACCGCGACTTGGAGATCCCGATACGGCAGCTCGCGACCCGATCCTTTCCAATATTCGTCCCCCACATTCATGCCACCGGTGAGGGCTATGGAGCTGTCCACCACCACCAACTTGCCGTGATGCCGCAGATTCAGATGCAACGATCCCCGCAACGGTGCAAATGTCCCGAACCAGGAAAATTTCCCCCCGGCTGCGACCAGATCCGCGAAAAACGAGCGCCTCAGCCACACACTCCCCACCTCATCCAGCAGGACCCGGACCGCCACCCCCCTCCGCGCTGCAGCCACCAGCGCATCCCGCAGACGACAGCCAGTTTCATCCGTCTCCCAAATGTAAAATTGCAGACAGACGTGGCTCTCGGCGGTTTCGATCAATTCCAGCAGGCGGGGAAAAAACGCCACGCCATCCGGCAGCAACTGGACATGGTTGCCCTGGGTAGCATGCGTGTGGTTGATGCGGTAAAGCTCCGGCCATTCCTGTCCGAGGTCCGACCGCAGCTCCTCCTCCGTGAGCGCGCCGTGGGACTGATCCACCGAATGCCGGAACGCCTCCACCAGTTTCAGCCGCTTCCGCTGCACCCGCTCCGTGCCAAAAAGCAGAAACGCCACCGCCCCCACCACCGGCAGCAGCAGAATGGCCCACATCCACGCCAGCATCGCCACCGGCGTCTTGGTCCGCTGTGCGAGCACAAACGGGATCAGGCCCCAGGTCAACACCCAGAGAACCACCACCTCGACGATCACCCAATTGCTCATACCTCAAGTGTGGCACCTCCTCGCAAAAGAGCTATCTCGGAAACCACCGCCCCACGGATTTGCAAACAGGGCGGAAAAATAAGCGAAAATTTCAAAAATTTCCCGGATTCCCCCCTTGACATTGGGGGTGGCTACGTTTGATTGCGCGTCCACGCCATGCTATCTAGATTACGCAAATTTTTCTCCGAGGTAAACATCGAGTTGCACAAAACAACTTGGCCCTGGGATCCCAAAGAATCCGGTTTTAAAAAATTCCGGGAGCTTACGGATTCCACCATTGTTGTGTTTGTCGCCATGTTGCTGCTGGGGGCATTTGTCAACTTCTGGGACCTGGTGATGGTGGGGGTGATGCGTTTCCTGACAGGCACGTATTAATTCCCCTTTCCCGCTTCCGGCGGTGCTTTGAAAGGGCGGAACGAATGGAATGGCCCGATGTTCCCGCACTTTATCAACCACCCCGAGTCTGTCACTAAGTTCGATTGTTTTTAAGTTATTTTCGCTCCGCTGCATGGCAGTGGAGATGCGGTTGCCCCGCCCCGCCATTCCCCCCTTTTCACACCCTTTTATTCAACCCCTTTCATCTCACACCTAAACATCATGGGAGCTATTCCAGGAGAGCGCGATCAATGGTATGTCATCCATGTTCTATCCGGCCAGGAGAACAAGGTTAAGGAGAACCTTACCCGCCGTCTGAAGACCGAGGAAATGGCCGACGTCGTCTTTGAGATTCTGATGCCCCAGGAGCGGGTCTCGGAATTCCGCAACGGCAAGAAGGCCGAGAGCAAGCGCAAGTTCTTCCCAGGCTACCTCCTGGTGAACATGAACCTCCTCACCCCCGAGGGCAACCTCGTGGACAAGGCCTGGTATTTCATCAAGGACACCCCGGGCATCATCAATTTCGCCGGCACCAAGCACAAGCCCACCCCGATGCGCCCCAAGGAAGTGGAAACGATGCTCATGCAGATCCGGGAGCGCGAGGACAACGTGAAGCCCAAGGTCGCCTTCGAACCCGGCGATGCCGTCAAGGTCAACGATGGTCCCTTCGATGGCCAGATCGGCATCGTGGAGGAAATCGACCACGAAAAAGGCAAACTCCGGGTCTCCGTCAGCATTTTCGGCCGCAATACCCCCGTTGATCTCGAATTCTACCAGGTGGAAAAATCCACGGAGTAAACTTCGCCCCACCCCATTTTACGCACTGCCCTCCTCCACCTCATTTTATAACCTCCTAATCCGAACAATCCCCATCCATGGCCAAAGAAATCATCAAGACCATCAAGCTGCAGATCCCTGCAGGTCAAGCCAATCCAGCCCCGCCCGTAGGTCCCGCCCTCGGTCAGGCTGGCGTGAACATCATGTCCTTCTGTAAGGAATTCAACGCCGCGACCCAGAAGTCCGCCGGCGATGTCCTCCCCGTGGTCATCACTGTTTACAAGGACAAGTCCTTCACCTTCATCACCAAGCAGCCACCCGCCAGCGCCCTCATCAAGAAGGCCCTCGGACTCGCCAGCGGCAGCAAGGTTCCCCATAAGGAAAAGGTCGGCAAGCTGACCAAAAAACAACTCGCCGAAGTCACCAAGCAAAAAATGCCCGACCTCAACGCCAACAGCGAAGAAGCCGCCATGCGCATCATGGCCGGCACCGCCCGCCAAATGGGCGTGGAAGTCGAAGCCTAGGATCTGAAGGCTCCCATACTTTTCCTACTTTCAGACACTCTCACCCACTAAACACCCAACCGCAGGAGAGCCAAAAACTCGTTCGCACTGCAAAAACCCACATGGCCCAAACCAAAAGAAGCAAACGTTACACCGCAGCCGCCAAACTCGCCCCCGCAGGAAAAGTCTATTCCTTCGACGAGGCCATGGCCACGCTGAAAAAACTCCCCGCCCCGAAATTTGACCAGACCGTCACCGTCTCCTGCCGCATGGGCGTGGATCCGAAGAAGGGCGATCAAATGATCCGCGCCACCTGTCCGCTGCCACACGGCTCCGGCAAAAAAGTCACCGTGCTCGTTTTCGCCCAGGGCGATGCCGCAAAGGCCGCCAAGGAAGCCGGTGCCGAGTTCGTGGGCTACGAGGACCTGATCAAGAAAATCCAGGAAGGCTGGATGGAATTTGATGTCGCCATCGCTACTCCCGATGCCATGGCCGAAGTTCGGAAACTGGGTCGCCAACTCGGGCCTCGCGGCTTGATGCCCAATCCCAAGACCGGCACCGTCACCGACGCCACCGCAGACGCCGTCAAGGCCGTCAAGGCCGGACGGGTGGACTTCAAGCTCGACCGCAATGGCAACATTTCCAGCTCCGTTGGCAAACTTTCCTTCACTCCCGAACAGTTGAAGGAAAACGCCGAGGCGCTCATCGAAGCCATCTACCGCGCCAAGCCCGCGACCGCTAAGGGCAAATACATCACCAGCATCACCACCGCCGCCACCATGAGCCCCGGCCTGATCATCGATGCCTCCAAATACGCCCGGAACTAAGCCCCCGGTTTTTACCCATTTTAACGACTTACTTCCCAAATGAATCCCGATAAAAAAATCATCAGCAACCAACTGCTGGAGCGCATCAACACCAGTCCTTTCATGCTCGTGGTGGACTACACCGGCATGACCGTCCCGCAGTTCAACGAAGTGCGCAAACGCCTCAAGGCCTCCGGCGCGCAGTTCCACGTCAGCAAGAACAGCTACATCAAGGCCGTCGGCGAAGCCAGGGGCTACCCGAAGGAAATTGAAGCCGACCTCAAGGGCCAAACCGCCATTGTCTTCGGCCCGCAGGACGTCTGTGCCGCCGCCAAGGTGATGAAAACCTACGGAGCCGAAATCCAAAAAGGCACCGTCAAAAGTGGTGTGCTGGATGGAACATTCCTGAACGCGGCCGCCGTCAACGAACTCGCCGAAGTCGGCAGCAAGGACAACCTGCTCTCCAAACTCCTTGGCGTCCTTAATGCCCCGGCTGGCGCCCTGGCCCGCGTTATCGCGGCCCACGTTGAAAAATCTGGCGCTCCCGTCGCTGTTGCGGTTCCTGCCGCTGAAGCCCCGGCTGCCGCTGCTGAAACCGCCGCTCCCGCTCCGGTTGTCGAAGCCCCCGCCGCTGAAGCCCCCGCTCCCGCCGCTGAATAATCCTTTCCGCCCTCCGGCGGCAAACCCAAAAACAAACACCCGAAACTAAAACAACAAACCCAGTTCCTTACCGAGACAGCGGCTGCTGACTTCAAAATATTCCGGGGCTCCGGATGGCGGTGACACTGACCCAATAACATGGCTGACATTAACAAAATCGTAGAAGACCTGAGCGCACTCACCATCCTCCAAGCCTCCGAACTCGTGAAGGCGCTGGAAGAAAAATGGGGCGTAAGCGCCGCTGCTGTTGCCGCTCCAGGCGGTGGTGGTGGAGCCGCCGCTGCTGCTCCGGCTGAAGAAAAGACCGAATTTGACGTGATCCTGACCGCCGCCGGCGGCAACAAGATTGCGGTCATTAAGGAAGTCCGTGGTGCCGTTGCCGGCCTCGGATTGGCGGAAGCCAAAGCCCTCGTCGAAAGCGCCCCCAAGGCCCTTAAGACCGGCGTTTCCAAGGCCGAGGCAGAAGAGATCAAGAAGAAGATCGAAGCTGCCGGTGCCACCTGCGAAATCAAGTAACTCCGAGTTCGCACTCCGCGTCGGGTTCGTCCCCCGACTCCCCATCTTGGATGACCAGCCCTAGCTGGTCATCCATTGGGGGAAGTGGACGAAGCTCTGTCAGAATGCCACAAAATCCCTCCACTCATCCGCCCGTCTCTGCCGCCCAACGAAGCTCCCATGCTCCGTCTGGGACGTTTTGTTTTTATAAGGAAAATGTTCCTCAGCCCCTGAGTTGCTCCCTTCCCTAGTCTGCGCCTCCGCAGTCTCCTTTTCCCACCCACCCATTCTTTCCACCACCACCAACCCATCATCTGCCCATGTCCGAGCGCATCAACTTTGGTAAACTGACGGAAGTCATCGAACCACCGAACCTCATCGAGGTTCAAATCAACTCTTACAAAGAGTTCCTCCAAACGGATGTCCCCCCGTCCAAACGGATCATGGCAGGCCTGCAGGCTGTGTTCAAGGAAGTCTTCCCCATCGACAGCTACGATCAGAAAACGGTCCTCAATTTCAGCCACTATGAAGTCGGCGAGCCCAAGCTCTCCTCTTACGAGGCCCAGCGCGAAGGAGAGACTTTCTCTGCACCCCTGTATGTCACCTTCACGCTCCGCGATGAAGCCGGCACCAAGGAGGAGCGCGTTTACATGGGCGAACTGCCCCTCATGACCGAACGCGGCACTTTCGCCATCAACGGAGCCGAGCGGGTCGTCGTTTCCCAGTTGCACCGTTCGCCCGGTATCGCCTTTGAGGAAAACCAGCACTTGAACGGCAAGATGCTCCATGGTTTCCGCATCATTCCCGACCGTGGATCATGGTTGGAAGTGCAGTTCGACACCAACGACTTGCTCTACGTTTACCTGGATCGCCGCCGCCGCCGTCGGAAATTCCTCGTGACCACGTTCCTGCGCTGCATCGGTTTCCCAACGGATGCCGACATCATCAAGCAATTCTACGACATCGAAGTTCTCAAGCTCAAGACGAGCGTGGATGAGGAAGCCCTCGCCTCCAAGATGATCTTTGAGGACATCGTCGATGGCGAAAATGTGGTCGCCAAGGCCTACGAGCCTATCACTCCCGCGATCATCCGCCAGCTCCTCGATCTTGGCTACAAGACCATTTCCATCATCGAAGTTCCGCCGGACGACGTGCTCATCAAGAGCCTGAAAAAGGATCCGGCCAAGGACGAGGAGGAAGCACTCAAGGACATCTACAAGCGCCTGCGCCCTGGAGATCCGCCAACCATTCCGAACGCCAAGGCCCTGTTGAAGCGCCTCTTTTTCGATCCCAAGAAATACGATCTCACCCGCGTGGGCCGTTACAAGCTGAACCAAAAGCTCGGCCTGAAGATCGACTCCGACATGCGAATCCTCATTCCGGAGGATTTCCTCGCTTCGCTGAAATACCTCCTCCGCCTGCGCAAAGGCGAGGGCGTTCTCGACGACATTGACCACCTCGGCAGCCGCCGAGTGCGGGCTGTGGGTGAACTGCTCGCCAACCAGTGCCGCGTCGGTCTCAGCCGGACGGAACGTCTCGTCAAGGAGCGCATGACCTTGTTTGATGTGAACATGGAAGGCATGACGCCGCAGAAGCTGATCAACCCCAAGGCCCTCAGTGCCGTGGTGCGTGATTTCTTCGGCCGCAGCCAGCTCTCCCAGTTCATGGATCAAATCAATCCGCTGGCTGAACTGACGCACAAACGCCGTCTCTCCGCCCTCGGGCCAGGCGGTCTGAATCGTGATCGCGCCGGCTTCGAAGTTCGCGACGTGCATCCCTCGCACTACGGCCGCATCTGCCCGATTGAAACTCCCGAAGGTCCCAACATCGGTTTGATTAACTCGATGTCCTCCTTCGCTCGCATCAACGAGTTCGGGTTTATCGAAACGCCCTACCGCAAGATCATCGATGGTGTGGTCACCAAGAAAATTGACTATCTCACCGCTGACCAGGAAGAGAATCACTACATCGCCCAGGCGAACAATGTGACCGATGAAAAAGGTAATTTCAAAAACAAGAAAATCACCGTGCGTTATCGCAGTGATTTTCTCGATTTGGAGCCTGCGTTGGTCGCCTACATGGACGTCTCACCCAAGCAGCTGGTGTCCGTGGCCGCCTCGATGATTCCATTTCTCGAACACGATGACGCCAACCGTGCGCTCATGGGTTCGAACATGCAACGCCAGGGCGTGCCTCTGCTCATCGCTGAAGCGCCGCTCGTCGGCACCGGCATCGAAGCCAAGGCTGCGCGCGATTCCAAGGCTGTCGCCATCTGCGAGGCCAAGGGCATCGTGGCCGCGGCCACTGCAGAGGTGATCATCGTCACCAAGGACGGGAAACTCCCCTGCACTGACGGCGAGTTCCTCGGCAACCCGACGATCGTCAAACATCAGCCCTCCAAGGAAATCTACGTCTACCCGCTCCGCAAATTCATGCGCAGCAACGCCGGAACCTGCATCAACCAGCGCCCGATCGTCCGCCGTGGCGACAAGGTGAAGGAAGGCCAGGTCCTCGCAGACGGTCCCTGCACCGACAAGGGCGAACTCGCCCTCGGCCGCAATGTGCTCGTGGCGTTCATGCCCTGGAACGGATACAACTTCGAAGATGCCATCGCCATTTCCGCGAAGGTTGTGAAGGAGGATATTTACACCTCCATTCACATTGAGGAATTCGAAGTTGGCGCCCGCGATACCAAACTCGGGCCGGAAGAAATCACCCGGGATATTCCCAACGTCGGCGAAGAAGCGCTCAAGAATCTGGGCGTGGATGGCGTCGTGCGCATCGGTGCCGAAGTGAAACCCGGCGACATCCTCGTCGGTAAAATCACTCCGAAATCCGAAACCGAACTCGCTCCCGAGGAACGCCTTCTCCGCGCCATCTTCGGTGAAAAGGCCGCCGACGTGAAGGACACCTCCCTGCGCGTTCCTTCCGGCTGCATGGGCATCGTCATGGATGTCCGCGTGGCCAGCCGCAAGGATGCCAACAAAGAACGAGTCTCCCAAGCCGAACAGCGCAAGCAACTCAAGCAGATCGAAGAGGAATACAAAACCAAGCGCGACGAACTCGTCGATGCCTTGACCGAAAAACTCAGCGAACACCTGCTCAACGAGAAAATCCCGCTCGACGTGGTCAACGCCCAGACGGGCGAAATCATCGTCCCAGCCAATAAGAAAATCACCAAGACGCTCCTCAACAAAATGGCGCAGGAACACGATCACATTGAGATCGATCCGAGCCCGGTGCGGAACAAGATTTTCGACATCACCGGTGCCTTTGAAACGAAATTTGCCGAACTCGATGACGAGCGGGAAATGAACCTCGATAAAGTGGAATCCGGCGACGAAGTGGAATCCGGCATCATCAAGCAAGTGAAGGTCTTCATCGCTTCCAAACGGAAACTTTCCGTCGGGGATAAGATGGCCGGTCGTCACGGAAACAAAGGGGTGGTCGCCAAGATCGTCCCTGAAGAGGACATGCCGTTCCTAGATGACGGAACTCCGGTCGACATCGTGCTCAACCCGCTCGGCGTGCCGTCGCGGATGAACGTTGGTCAGGTGTTGGAAACGCACCTTGGCGTCGCCGCCAAGGCACTCGGCTTCAAGGTCGCCACGCCTGTCTTCGATGGTATCCCGGAATCCCGCATCATGGAATACCTCAAGGAAGCCAAGACCACCACGCCGTGGACCTGGATCGGCCTCAATGGCAAATCGAAGTTGTTCGATGGCCGCACCGGCGAGTCCTTCCACCAGGAAGTCGTGGTCGGCTACATTTACATGCTGAAACTCGGCCACTTGGTTGCCGATAAGATTCACGCCCGCGCCGTCGGTCCCTACAGCCTCGTTACCCAGCAGCCGCTCGGTGGCAAGGCCCAGTATGGTGGCCAGCGTTTCGGCGAAATGGAAGTGTGGGCGCTCGAAGCTTACGGAGCGGCTTACACGCTCCAGGAGTTGCTCACCGTCAAATCCGACGACGTCCAAGGAAGAACGCGCATTTACGAATCCATCGTCAAAGGCGACAACAACCTGGAAGCTGGCACCCCCGAGTCCTTCAACGTGCTCATCAAGGAAATGCAATCGCTCGGCCTCGACGTCAAAGTCGGCTCCAAGCATGCAGACCAGGATGCGGCCATCATCCAGGCGCTCGGTGCCTAGCATGACCATTTAAATAGGCCCCATATGCCCTATGCGGCGTATGGGGCCCATGATCCCCACCATACCTCTTTCAAAAATACTACCCCACTCTCCAACCCATGAGCACTGAAACCCATCTGCGCGAACTCTTCGGTGGCGATGCCCGACCACAGGGCTTTGACCACGTCGCCATCACGGTCGCCAATCCCGAGATCATCCGATCCTGGTCCAAAGGCGAGGTGAAAAATCCCGAGACGATCAACTACCGCACGTTCAAACCCGAAAAAGGCGGTTTGTTCTGCGAGCGCATTTTCGGCCCCACACGGGACTGGGAATGTTCCTGCGGAAAATACAAGCGCATCAAGCACAAGGGCGTCGTCTGTGACCGTTGCGGCGTGGAAGTCACGCTCAGCCGTGTCCGCCGCGAGCGCATGGGCCACATCGAATTGGCCGTGCCTGTGACCCACATTTGGTTCTACAAATGCATGCCCAGCCGACTTGGCCTGGCCCTCGACATGACCGCCCGCCAGTTGGAGCGCGTCATTTACTATGAAGATTATCTGGTCATCGACCCCAAGAAAACGCCGCTCGTCAAAGGGCAGTTGTTGACCGAAGTCGAATTTCGCGAAGCCGAAGAGCAGTATGGCGAGGACGGATTCGTCTATGGCATGGGTGCCGAGGCCGTGCAAAAGCTGCTGGCCAGCATCAATCTGCCCGAACTCGTCGCCGAACTGCAGGAAGCCATGACCCGCACCCGTTCCAAGCAGGTGCGCAAGAAGCTGGCCAAACGCCTCAAGCTCGCCCAGGGTTTCCACAGTTCCAAGAGCCGTCCTGAATGGATGGTCATGGAAGTGCTCCCGGTCATTCCTCCGGATCTCCGTCCGCTCGTGCCTCTGGAAGGTGGCCGTTTCGCGACTTCCGATTTGAACGATCTCTACCGCCGCGTCATCAACCGGAACAACCGGCTGAAGAACCTCCTGCAACTGAAGACGCCTGACGTCATCATCCGCAATGAGAAGCGCATGCTCCAGGAAGCTGTCGATGCCCTCTTCGACAACGGCCGCCATGGCCGCGCTGTCACGGGTGCCGGCAATCGTCCGCTCAAATCTCTCTCCGACATGCTCAAGGGCAAAGGCGGACGTTTCCGTCAGAACTTGCTCGGCAAGCGCGTCGATTACTCCGGACGTTCCGTGATCGTGATCGGGCCTGAATTGAAACTCAGCCAGTGCGGTCTGCCCAAGAAAATGGCGCTCGTGTTGTTCGAACCCTTCATCATCCGTCGCTTGAAGGAACTCGGCCACGTCCACACCGTCCGCTCTGCCAAGAAAATGATCGAACGCCGCACGCCGGAAGTTTGGGACATCCTGGAAGAAGTGACCAAAGGCCACCCGATCCTCCTCAATCGTGCACCAACCCTGCACCGTTTGTCGATCCAGGCATTCGAACCCGTGCTCATCGAAGGTGATGCCATCCGTGTTCACCCCCTCGTTTGTACGGCTTACAACGCCGACTTCGATGGTGACCAAATGGCCGTACACGTTCCGCTTTCCGTGGAAGCGCAGATGGAAGCCCGCCTGCTGATGCTGGCGACCAATAACATCTTCTCGCCCTCCAGCGGCAAGCCCGTCAATACCCCGTCGCAGGACATTACCCTCGGCATGTACTTCCTGACTCAGGTCCGCACGTTTCCCTCGAAGGAAGGACAAAAGAAGGACGAAAGCCGCAAACCCCTCTTCGCAGACATCAGCGAAGTGGAATTTGCGCTCGCCGAAGGCGGCGTGGACATCCACCAAGCCATCTTGTTCAAGAATCCCGACAAAGGCCGGGACACGCTCTTTGGAGACAAGGAAAAAGGCTGCATCGAAACCACGCCAGGCCGGGTTCGTTTCAATGAAATCTGGCCTGATGGCTTGGGATTCATTAATAAAACGTGCAGTAAGAAAGAACTCTCCGACATCATCTGGCGTTGCTGGCAGGTCGCCGGCAGTGAGCAGACCGTGCTGGCCCTCGACCGCATGAAGACCCTCGGCTTCACCGCAGCCATGCAGTCCGGTATTTCCATCGGGATTACCGACATGGTCATCCCGGTTGAGAAGCAGGCTGAACTCGACAAATCCTACATCCGTCTGGATGAAATCGAGAAACAGTTCAAGCGCGGCGTCATCACGGATCGCGAACGCCACAACATGGTCATCGACTTGTGGACCCACGCCTCCGAACACATTACCGCTAATCTCTTCCGCACGCTCGAGTTCAACGACGGCAAGAAGAACGCCAATCCGCTCTACATGATGGTCACTTCCGGTGCCCGCGGCAACAAGCAGCAGATCAAGCAGCTTGGCGGGATGCGCGGCCTTATGGCCAAGCCCTCCGGTGAAATTATCGAACGTCCGATCACCTCCAATTTCCGCGAAGGTCTGACGGTGCTCGAATACTTCATCTCCACCCACGGCGCCCGCAAGGGTCTCTCCGATACTGCGCTCAAGACCGCCGACTCCGGATACATGACGCGGAAACTCGTCGATGTCGCCCAGGACGTCATCGTTTACGAACAGGATTGCGGAACCAGCAACGGCATCACCGTCGGCTCCATTTACGAAGGGGACGAGGAAATCGTGGACCTCAAGACGCGGATCTACGGTCGCGCATCGTGTGTGGCCATCAAGGACCCGATCACAAAGGAATCCATCGTCAAGGCCGGCGAAGTCGTCACCGAAACCCAGGCGCTGCGTCTTATGACCATCGGCGTCGAGCAGATGAAAATCCGCTCGGTCCTCACCTGCGAAAGCAAGCGTGGCTGCTGCGCCACCTGCTACGGCTTGAATCTGGCTACTGGCTATCGAGTCAATGTCGGCGAAGCCGTCGGCATTATTGCCGCCCAGTCGATCGGGGAGCCCGGCACCCAGCTCACCATGCGGACGTTCCACACCGGTGGTGCGGCCAGTGGCGCTTTCAAGCAGCCAATCGTCAAGGTCAAGAACGGCGGAATCGTCCGTTACAACGACCTCCGCACCGTCAAGGGCATCGATGGAAACTGGGTTGTTCTGACCAAGAACGGATCCCTCTCCATCCACGACGACGACGGCCGCGAAGTCGAAAACCACAAGCTCGTCATCGGTTCGATCATTTACATCGCCGACGGTGCCAAGATCAAGAAGGGCGAAACTCTCGTCACCTGGGAACAGCACGCCGTGCCCGTTATCACGGAGCGCGAAGGCCGTGTGGACTTCCGTGACATGATCGCCGGCATCACCCTCAGCAAGAGCGGTGAGAAGGGATCCGACACCTTTGTCGTCCTCGAGCATAAGGAAGACCTGCACCCGCAGATCGTCATTATCGACAAGAAGACCAAGGAAGTCCTCGCCAGCTATACCATTCCTGCCGGTGCCAACCTCATCGTCAAAAAAGGCGACGATGTGGCCGCCGGAACGATTCTGGCCAAGACGCCGCGCAAAGCCTCCAAGGCCAAGGATATCACCGGTGGTCTGCCCCGGGTTGCCGAACTCTTCGAAGCCCGGAAGCCAAAGGATCACGCCGAGATCGCCAAGATCGACGGTATTGTTTCCCTCGGCGGCCTCGTCCGCGGCAAACGCAAGGTGGTCGTCACCGATCCGGATTCCGGAGAGGAAGAGGAACACTTGGTACCACGCAGCAAGCACATCATCATGTTTGAGGGCGACCTCGTGAAGAAAGGTGACCAGCTCACCGAAGGCCCGGTCGTGCCGCATGAAATTCTCGAAATCCTCGGGCCACACCAGCTCCAGGAACACCTCGTCAACGAAGTGCAGGAAGTTTACCGTCTGCAGGGCGTCGAAATCAATGACAAGCACATTGAGATCATCATCCGTCAGATGCTCCGCAAGGTGAAGATCAGCGATCCCGGGGATACTGATTTCCTCTGGGGCGATCAGGTCGAACGCCTCGCCTTCGAGGAAGCCAACAAGCACATCGCAGAGCAGGGCGGCAAACCCGCCGAAGGCGAGCCCGTCCTCCTCGGCATCACCAAAGCCTCCCTCGAAACGGAAAGCTTCATTTCCGCCGCCTCGTTCCAGGACACCACCCGCGTGCTCACCGATGCCGCCACCCTCGGCAAAATCGACAACCTGCGTGGCTTCAAGGAAAACGTCATCATGGGTCACCTCATCCCCGCCGGCACCGGCTTCCAAACTCACAAGGACATCCGCGTGAAGGAATCCTTCGAAGCCATCAGCAGAGACGGCCTCGGAGAAGTGGACGACGAAGCCGACGACGTCCTCCTCGAAAACGCCTAACGTGGCCCGGGCTCCCAGCCCGTCAGCCAGATCCATCAACGCCAACGGGCGGCTTCACCAGAAGCCGCCCGTTTTGGCTTGGCCAACCCCCGTTCGTCACCCTCCTGAAAAATATAGAATGGGGGAGGTGGGTGTCAGAGATGGAGAAGCAATGTGGTCCGCACAGTCCTCTGTGCGGTTCATATGCAAAGCCATTGGGTCTCCACAAGCCGCACAGAGGGCTGTGCGGAATGCAAGCCGCCCTACCCCTGCTCCCGCAGGATCTGCGCTAGCACATACGGCAGGATGCCGCCGGCGCGGTAGTAGTCGATTTCGATGGGGGTGTCGATGCGAACGATGACGGGGATGTCGAGGGTGGTTCCGGCGGTGTGGACTCGGAGGGTGGCTTCGGACATGGGTTTCATGTCGTTGCTGATGCCCAGGAGGTCGAAGGTGGCGTCGGTTAGGCCTTTGACTTTTTCGTAGTCTTCCTTGTTCTTGAAGTTGCAGGGCAGGACGCCCATGCCGACGAGGTTGCTGCGGTGGATGCGCTCGAAGCTCTTGGTGATGACGGCTTTGACGCCCAGGAGGTTGGTTCCTTTAGCGGCCCAGTCGCGACTGCTGCCCATCCCGTAGTCTTCCGCGCCAATGCAGATGAGCGGAGTGCCGGTGGCGGCGTATTTCCGTGCGGCATCGTAAATGGACATTTCTTCGCCATTGTAGAGCGTGTTGCCGCCTTCTTTGCCGCCGAGCATCAGGTTTTTGATGCGGACGTTGGCGAAGGTCCCGCGGGTCATGACGCGGTCGTTACCCCGACGGCTGCCGAAGCTGTTGTAGTCGGCCACGGGCACGCCGTTTTCGCCCAGATATTTTCCGGCGGGGCCATCTTTCTTGATGTTACCGGCGGGGGAAATGTGGTCGGTGGTGACACTGTCGCCAAAGATGCCTAACGGTCGTGCACCCTTGATTTCCACGATATCGCCCGGGGTCATGCTGAATTTATCGAAGAACGGCGGCTCTTGGATGTAAGTGGAATCTTTGTTCCAGTTGTAAACGTGGCCCACGCTGGCGGGGATTTCGTTCCACTTGGGATTCTGTTCGGCAAAGCCGGTGTAGAGCTTCTGGAAGACCGCTGGGGACAGGGCACTGGCCATGGCATCCTGCACTTCCTTCAAGGTCGGCCAGATGTCGGCTAGCATGACGGGGTGGCCGTCCGCGCTGGTGCCGAGAGGTTCGGTGGTGAGGTCGATATCTACCGTGCCAGCCAGGGCGTAAGCCACGACGAGCGGTGGGGACATGAGGAAATTCGCCTTGATGCTTTGGTGCACGCGCGCTTCGAAATTCCGATTTCCTGACAGCACACTAGCCGCCACGATGTCCTCGGCCTTGACCACGTCTTCGATACCGGGATCCAGCGGTCCGCTGTTGCCGATGCACGTGGTGCATCCGTAGCCGACGGTCTGGAAGCCGAGTTTATCCAGTTCCTTTTGCAGTTCCGTTTTGGTTAAATAATCCGTCACCACGCGGGACCCTGGCCCGAGGCTGGTTTTGATGGATGGGTTCACTTTCAGGCCCTTGGCGTTCGCCTTTTGCGCCAACAATCCAGCGGCCAGCATGACGCTGGGGTTGGAGGTGTTCGTGCAACTGGTGATGGCCGCAATCAGGACGCTGCCGTGCGTGATCGTATCGGCAATGCCGCCTTTGCTGTCCACCTTCACGTCCCAGGCTGGGTAGCCGCCTACGTTCGGGGCATCGGCCACTTCGGCATCCACGCCTGCGAGGGATTCGATGCCGGTTGTTTCAACAATGCCATCAAAGGCACCCGCGCCTGCGAGCGGCTTTTTGCCATAGCCATCCGGAGCGGCTTTAGTTAAAATTTCGTTCCACTTGGTCTTGAGTGCATCGACATCAATACGATCCTGCGGCCGCTTGGGCCCAGCCACACTGGGTTTCACAGTGGCCAGATCGAGTTCGACGATTTGCGTGAAGTCGATGGCATTTTTTTCCACCGGAATGCCCCACAGTCCCTGGGCTTTGTAGTAATTTTCCACCGTGCCGCAGAGGGCTTCGGAACGACCCGTGCCGCGCAGGTAAGCAATGGTGTTTTCATCAATCCCGAAGAAGCCCATCGTGGCGCCATATTCAGGAGCCATGTTTGCAATCGTCGCGCGATCGGGGACGCTGAGGGCGCGAGCACCCGGGCCGAAGAATTCGACAAATTTACCGACCACCTTGGTCTTGCGCAAAATCTCCGTGACCAGCAGCACCATGTCCGTGGCAGTAACGCCGGGCTTCAGATCACCACTGAGATAAACGCCGACGACCTCAGGAACGAGGAAAGTCACGGGCTGACCTAACATGCCCGCTTCCGCCTCGATGCCGCCCACGCCCCACCCCACGACGCCCAGGCCGTTGATCATGGTGGTGTGGCTGTCCGTTCCCACTAACGTGTCGGGATAGTAAACGCCATCTTTCTCCAACACGCCCTTGGCCAGATATTCCAAGTTCACTTGGTGCACGATGCCGATGCCCGGGGGTACAACTTTGAAGGTATCGAACGCTTGTTCGCCCCATTTCAGAAATTCATAACGCTCGCGATTCCGATGGAATTCCAGGTCCAGATTCCGCGCCAGCGAATCGCCCGTGCCAGCGAAATCCACCTGCACACTGTGATCGACCACTAGGTCCACCGGAACCAGCGGCTCGATCATTTTCGCGTTCTTGCCAAGACGATCCACCGCCGAGCGCATGGCCGCCAAATCCACCAAAAGCGGCACGCCCGTGAAGTCCTGCAAAACGATCCGCGCGACGACAAACGGAATTTCATACTCTCCCGGAGCCTTGGCGTTCCAATTTGCGAGGTTCTTCACGTCCTGTTCCGTGACCTTCTTGCCATCGCAATTCCGCACCAGCGATTCCAGCACGATGCGGATGGAAATGGGCAGACGCGAAACTTTACCAATGCCGGCTTTTTCAAGGGCTGGCAGGGAGTAAAATGTTCCAGTGGTTCCGGAGCCGGTGGTGAAGGTTTGGGGGGTGGTCATGGAGGGATGGGGATGGAAAGGGGTAGGGGTGCGCCGGGGCGGTTCGAGTGGAGGGGCCGGAGCGACATGATGGATGCATTTTCCTTAGGACAGATTTCCCCTCCAGCAAGCAAGTTTCTTGCCGGAGGCCCGTCTGCAAAAGGGTTGGACAAATACGTTGCGGGGGGAACGATGCCCATGGTTTAGATTACCGTATTTCCCCGCATGAGAATCTTAGTTTCCCGAATTTTCGCCCTCGCCATCGGGGCTCTCCTCCTAGTGACGACGAGCCACTGGAACGATTGTGCCTGGATGCGCCGGGGGTTGTTCCTCGTGGCGGTGCTGCTCGTGGGGGTGGGGGCACTGGGGCGCATGTGGTGCTCATCCTACATTGCCGGCCGTAAAAATGCCGAATTGGTGACGGTGGGTCCGTATTCCGTGTGCCGCAATCCGTTGTATTTCTTCAGCCTTCTCGGAGCGGTGGGCCTGGGGTTTGCCACGGCAACATTTACCATCCCGGCATTGATCGCGCTGGGGTTCGCTTTGAAATACCCCGGGACGATCCGCGGTGAGGAAGAGTATCTGGCCAAGCGCCACGGGGAGCCGTTTGCAAAATACACCCGCGAGGTGCCGCGATTTTGGCCGCGCTGGAGCCTGCTGCAGGAGCCGGAAAAATATGAAATGAACCCCCGGACATTCCGCAAACACCTCGGCAGTGTGGTGTGGTTCATCTGGGCACTGGGCCTGCTGCCGCTGCTGCTTGAGGGCGTGCGTTACGGGCAGAGCCAGGGCTGGCTGAAAATTCTGACCACCCTCTATTAACGCCGCGGAAATTTCAGAAACTTTTCCACATTCTTCCGGTTTCAACCTCTGCTGATATGCCGCCTGAAGCTTTGGAAACCCCCGATCCCACCGAGCACTCCGAGCGCCTCAATGAACGCAGCGTGGCATTGATGGCGGCGGTGAAGCTGGGGAATCATGGGGCGTTCACCGAACTGGTGCAAATGCACCAGCAGTCGGTGGTGGGCACAGCCATGCGGCTGCTGGGCAATATCGAGGACGCGCACGATGTGGCGCAGCAGGTGTTCGTCCGGATCTGGAAAAGCGCCGTCCGCTATGAACCAACGGCGAAATTTACCACCTGGATGTTTACGATCCTGCGCAATCTGGCCTTCAACGAATACCGCCGTAGGGGCCGCCATCCATTGCAGAGTCTGGACGCCGATGAGGAGGAATTTGGACACCAGTTGACCGACCATGCCACGGTCTCACCGGATGCCGCAGTGGAGCATCAGGAACTGGAAGGCCTGGTGGAGGAGGCGATTGCCGCCCTGCCGGAAAATCAGCGCCTGGCCCTGTCATTGCGGCATCAGGAGGGCATGGCCTATGAGGAAATTGCCGAGGTTCTGCAAATGAGCCTTAGCGCCGTGAAGAGACTGATTTTCAGGGCGCGGCAGGAATTGAAGGATCGGCTGAAACATCATTTCAGCGTCAAGGATTAGGCCCAATCCAATCTGCTCAGAGCGACTACTCCTTTTTCGCGCCTTCCGCCGGGGCCGGTTTGGCCTCCTCGGTCTTCGGCGTCTCGGCGGGTTCTGCCGCCTTATCGCCCGCGCGTTTGGGCACATCGTGAAACATCTTCGTTTCCTTGTAGTCCTGCTTTTCACAAGCTGGGAAAAGGGCGGTGGCGATGACGAGGGTGAGGAGGGCGGCGAGGGGTTTCATGGCGATGGGGCAAAAAGTCACAGGCGGGGGGATTTGCAACTGAGAACTGCTACAGACGTTGAGTGATCTCAGCTCCCATTTCAGCGGTGGTCAGCAGGCGCAGGCCGGGGGCATCCGTCATGATGTCGCGCGTGCGCAGGCCGTCCTCGATGGCATGATGGACGGCGAGTTCGATGGCCTGGGCGGCCTTTTCCTCACCGAAACTGAACCGCAGCATCAGCGCGGCGGAGAGAATCTGGGCGATGGGATTGGCGATGCCCTTGCCAGCAATGTCCGGGGCGCTGCCGCCGCTGGGCTCAAACAATCCGAAATAGAGTCCATCCCCGCGAACCGCTCCGAGGCTGGCGCTGGCGAGCATGCCGAGGCTGCCGGCGATCATCGCCATTTCGTCGCTGAGAATGTCCCCGAAGAGATTTTCCGCCAGAACGACGTCGAAACTTTTCGGCTGCTTGATGAGCTGCATTGCGGCGTTGTCCACGTAGAGGTGGTCGAGTTTCACTTCCGGATAATTTTTCGCCACGGTTTCCACCGTCGACCGCCAGAGCAGGCCATTTTCCAGGACATTGGCCTTGTCGATGCTCGTGACGTGTTTGCTGCGGCCCATCGCCGCCTTGAACGCCACGTGGGCGATGCGTTCGATCTCGCTCTGTTTGTAAACCATGGTATCCACGGCCACCTGTTCGCCATTCACCTCGCTGCGCCCCTTGGGCTGGCCGAAATAAATGCCGCCGGTCAGCTCGCGTACGCAGAGGACGTTAAACCCGCCGCTGATGATGGATTCCTTGATCGGAGAGGCATGGGTGAGCGAGGAATAGCAGATGGATGGACGCAGATTGGCGAAGAGGCCGAAATGTTTGCGCAGGGGAAGAAGCGCACCGCGTTCGGGCTGTTCGTTGGGGGGCAGCTTCTCCCATTTGGGACCACCGACCGATCCGAAAAGGATGGCTCCAGCCTTCTCACAGGCGGCGATGGTCGTCGGGGGCAGGGCCTTGCCCAGGGCATCGATCGCCGCTCCGCCGACGAGTTGATGGTCGTAATTTAAAGTGATCCCATGCTGGCTGCAGGCCGCATCCAGCACTTGGATGGCTGCGGTCATGACTTCGGGGCCAATGCCGTCACCGGCGAGAACGGCTATTTGATATTGTTTGGACATGGTAGTTGGAAAATGGGTGAGTGGGGGAGTGAGAAAGTGAGGCGGAGACTAGTGCTGAGGATCCCGCGGCGTGCAAGACCGGAAATTTCGTCGGTTAGAGGCAGCAAGGAGCGGCGGCATCCGCGTGGACGAGACCCAGGGACAAAAGGAACGTAGCCACAGACGAACGAGAGCAAGACGAATCCTCCGCACTCAATAACCCATTCCCCACGGCGAAATGCCCACTCCGCCGTGAGAAATGTCCTCTCCCGCAGCGTAAATCGGCATTCTGAACCGGGAAGTCTCGGCTCTGACCCCCAACGCCCCTTCCTCCCCCCGCCAAATCCCCCCCAACCCTAATCCCTTGCCTTTCACCCATTCCCCACGAAAGAATTCTCCCAAATGTCCCGCGTCGCCAAAGCCAAACCGGCTCCTTCCAAAGACTCACCCGCTAACCAATGCATCGGCGGATCTGAGAGATTCGCTCAATGAAAAAGCCCACCGATACCACTCTGGGCGTCAGCGCCGACTACCGGCAGTTCATCGAGGAGCTGAAGACTCGGGTGCTCTCCGCCCGCATTTCAGCCGCCCGGGCCATTACCCATGAGGCGATCCTGCTCTACTGGGACATCGGCCACGGCATCGTGGAAAAGCAGCAGTCGCACGGATGGGGCGATTCCGTGGTTGAGATGGTTGCCAGAGATTTGCAGCGGGCATTCCCTGAGGCGAAAGGCTTCTCACCGCAAAATATTTGGCGGATGCAGCAGCTCTATCTCCTTCACAATCAGCCGGAATTTCTCGCACAGGTCGTGAGAGAAATGGAAAAGGGAGGCAAAAAGGCTCCCACTGGCGAGGATCTCTCACAGGTTGTGAGAGAAATGGTTTCCACCGTGCCGTGGGGCCATCACGCGAACGCACTCCTCCGCGTCGCCGCCCCCGCCGCGCGCCTCTGGTATCTCCGCGCCACCGCCCGCTTCGGCTGGTCCCGCAATGTCCTGCTCAATCAGATCAAGGCCGGGGCCTACGAACGCGCTGTTACGGAAAAAAAGACGCACAACTTCGACCTCGCCCTGCCCGAGCACTTCGCCGAGCAGGCCGACGAGATGCTCAAGAGTTCCTACAATCTGGAATTCCTCGGTCTGCGCCGCGCCGTGCGCGAACGTGAACTCGAAGACCGCCTCATCACGCGCCTGCAATCCTTCCTGCTCGAACTCGGCTACGGCTTCTGCTTCGTCGGTCGCCAGCACCGGATCGCCCTCGGGAAAAAGGAGTATTTCATCGATCTCCTCTTCTACCACCGCTTCCTCAAGGCCCTCGTCGCCTTCGACCTCAAAGTCGGCCCCTTCGAGCCGGAGTTCACGGGGAAGATGGATTTCTACCTGAACCTGCTCAACGACAAGGAGCGCGGCCCCGGCGACCAGCCCTCCATCGGCATCATCCTCTGCGCGGAAAAGGACGACGTGGAAGTCGAGTATGCCCTCCGCACCAAAGCCAACCCCATCGGCGTCGCCGCCTACGCCTTGCAGTCGAAATTGCCCGGTGAACTGAAAGGAAAACTGCCCACCGCCAAACAGCTCGCCGATATTGTTCGGGCGGAGATGGAGGGTGGGAAATGAGGGTTGCCGCTCTCTCCCGCCGCGCATCTTTCCTCAATCCTCAATCCAGTTAGAAACAACCGCCAACAGCAAAACCCTAACGAATCTACTATGCAGAACAAGCTGGCTGGCAGATTGTGCTGGCCACCTCCTCCTTGTTGGTGCCCTGATCGTTCCCGCACCCCGCCTGGCGCATCCGATGAAACGTTACCTGACTGCCATCTTCATAAGCTTTCTCTTTCTGGCTCCCATGGGCATCTGCGCTTTCTACCGTGCATTTACCGTCCCGCGCCTTGGTCTAGTTACCATCTGGGCCATCGCCACCCTCTGCCTCAGCCTTCCCTGCAACGCCTTCGCCGATTTCATCCGCCGCCGCCTCAACTGGCATGTCTGGACCATCCTCTGCATAGTCCTCCTCTTTGCCCTCATAGTTGGCTGGATTGGTTCCATGAGTGACAGCCTCAAAAGGCTACCCAACCCAGCGTTCGGCGAACATGGCCCCCCGCAGCCAGTTGCGCCCTCCACCGGCATGATATGGGCCGCTACGCTTCCCCTCAGTTTTATCCTAATGGCTGTTTACCGCTTGCGCCCTCTGCCCGAACCGGAAAATACACCGAGGCATGATCAGGCCACGCCGCCACGCCCGTGGCATTCCATCAGGCTTTACTTTCTGTGCGTTCTTTTCAGCGGCGCGGTCTGGCTCCCCCTCGGTCTCATTGAAATTTTCGGCCAAATGTTGCTGGGTAGAAATTCCGCCGACGGTGCCTCCATCTATTACCTCTTTTACGTCCCACTCGTAACCGCACCCCTCAAAGTCCTCACCAGTTTTGGCAGCTTCATCCTTTGCTTCAGCCTCCCCTGCAATGCCCTTGCCGACTACCTCCGCCGCCGCTGCCAGTTGTCTTCCCCGGCCATTCTGCTCTTCACCTCTTTGATCATCCTCGTCCTCGCTACCGTTTATGGCTGCTTCATCAATGTCTGGATGAAAACCAGCGCCCCGTTTCCGCTGAAGGAAGTCATTCTTTATAGCGGTGCCCGATGGTTCATAGGCTTACTTCCCCTCAGCTTGGCGTTGATGGCCTCCTACCGCCTCTACCCGCTAAAGAATGGTTCGAAAATGATCACGGATCCTCGGTAACGAAGTAATCCAGGTCCATTGCATTGCCAAGGCCCTCACTCCCCACGGTAGCCGCGCCAGAGCCAGACGAGGGTGTCGGCCAGGGTGTGGTTGAAGACGTTGCCGTCGCAGTGGTTGGTGGCTTTGCTGAAGACGTAGCGGTGGTGGTAGCCTTTGGCGGTTAAGGCGGCGGAGGTGCGCTGGCCGGCCATGACCCAGTTGTGGTAGGTGCTTTCGGGGTCGCTGGCGCGGTTGTCGTTTTCGGAAACATGGGTGAAGATGCGGAGGGGTTTGGGTTCCGCTTTTTCAATGAGCTTCATGCTGGAATGGTATTCCCAGGCTCCAAGTGGGAATTGCGCCTCCTCGGGGGCATCGTCATCCTGCTGGTCCACGAAGGTGCCGGAGTAGGCGATGACGCGGCGGAAGAGATCGGGACGGAACCAGGCCATGCTCAGCGCGGCGGCACCGCCGGAGCTGCACCCCATGACCGCGTGGCCCCAGGGATTTTTCGTAAAGGCGAGTTTGGGATAGGCGGCTTTGATGTCTGGGTTGGCAAGGACGGCGGGGAGCACTTCCTCGGCGATGAAGCGGGCGAGGCGGTCGGACATGGTGTCGTATTCGAGTCCGCGCTGGCTGTTTTTGCCATCGTTGCCACCGTTTTCCACGGCGATGGCGATGAAGGCGGGCAGCTTGCGATTTGCCTCCTTGGAAATGGTCAGGTTGTCGAGCGCATTGCGCACGAGATTCAGCGGACCGGGGCCGTCGTGAATGATGAGCAAGGGAGCCGGCGTGCCGTCCTTGTAGGCGGCGGGGATGTAGACGGAAATTTTGCGTTCAGTGCGCACCGCCTTTTTTTCTGGCTCAAGGGTCTTGTCGTCCCCGCGAAAGATTTTGCTGTCGGCGAGCTTCATCGTGAATTCGAACGCTTTCCCCTTCGGTGCGCCGAGGTCGGTGAGGTCTTTGTCGGTTTTGTATTCGGGACCGACGGTGATTTCGCCATCGCCTTCCGAGCCCGTCATCTCAACGGGAGTGTCGGCGGCGCTGACGGAGTGAATGGTAAGGCCGACAAGTGAGACCAGTGAATAGAAAGCGCGGAGGATGGGTGACATGCCTCAGTGGTATGCGGAGGAACCAACCTTAGGGCAATCCCGCGATGGCGGAGTTTTTCCTTTCATTGAGGAACGAACTGCGCACGCATGGCCCACTACGTCCTCCTGTCCGACGATCCTTTCGCCGTGGACCTCCCTGCGTTATGCAAGTGGCGGTGGCACAAGAAGGCACTCGCAATCTGTTTCAAGGAGCGGGCGGCGGCAGGATTTCCATGCCAAACTTTTCTGCGATCTCCATCACCCGTGGGATGTCCTGCTGTTGCTGCGGGCTCAGGGCGCCGATTTCCTCGAAGAATCCCTCGAAGCCCGACGGCGTGATGGTGCACATGAGGCGGCCCGGCGTCTGGCCGAGATAGCGGTAGGTATGCGGGATCCCGCGCGGCGCAAAAACCGTGGTGCCGGGCTGGGCAACAATGGTTTTTCCAGCCACGTGAAACTCGTATTCGCCTTCGAGGATTTGGAAGGTCTCGTCCTCGCGATGATGGATGTGCGGGGGAGGACCGCCACCAGGCAGGTCGTGCGATTCGACCACGCTGAGCGTGCCGCCGGTATCGCGACCGTGGATGCGAATGAGCATCGGGATTCCAAGAATGTTTACCTGCTTGCCTTCATCAGGGGAGACGGAGATGGGATTCATAAGCTGAGGGATGATTGCGTTATATATGTTTCACAACTCACGCTCTTTTGCAAGCCGCCGTGTCGGAAAGCTTGACTGAGCAAAGCTGCGTGAGGCCGGCCATTGTTGCGCTCCTGTTATCAATCCTTTTCCGTGAAATCCGTGTTCGCCACGCGCAGGTCGAGTTCCTTGATCCAGGTGTTGCGGTAGCGCACATCGTGGCCTTCGCATTGGAGTTTGAGACCGCCGGGTTTGTCGGTGATTCCCTTGCCGTCGTCGTTTCCTCCATCCAGGCCGGAGTTGGCGCCGCCCCAGACTTGGGCGATGATGATGTTGGTGTGGACTTTTTTGCCGTTGAAGAACATTGAGACCATCGCCTTTTCGGACAATTTCCCATCCTTGAACCGTGCGGCGCGGAAGGTGATGTCGTAGCTGTTCCATTTTCCGGTGCCGGCGTAGGCATCGTAGGGGGATTCAGTTTGGTTGATGACGGCACCCATGCCGTGCGGGGTTTTATCGCCGTCGAGGACTTGGATTTCGTAGCGATTCTGGAGATAGACACCGCTGTTGCCGCCTGGTTTCATGACCAGGAATTCAATGTGCAGCCGGAAATCGCGGTATTCTTTCTTGGTCACGATGTCCGCCGAACCATAGATCCCGCCATCGGCCACGCGGTCGTCGGTCATGATGGAGGTTCCCTTGTCCACGGGGTCCGGCACTACTTTCCATTTGATGGGCATGGCCGATTTGAAGCCCGGGCCCTCCCAATAAATCCATTGGGCATCGAGCATTTCACGCGTGCCATCGAGCAGCATTTCCGCCCCGGCCGGAGCCTTCACCCCCACGCCCACATCGGCATGGAGAGGAGTGCAGAGGCCAAGCAGGAGGATCAACGAGTGGGTGTAGGAAGGAAATTTCATGGTGCGCCAGAAATAGCGGTTTCGGCCAGCCAATGCACGGCAAATTTTCCCCGCGTTTGAACTGCGCGTTAATGTTGGAGGGCGGAGAGACTCCCTAAATGCGGAGTGTCTGATTCCACGGGGGTGCTCTTGAATGTAGGCTGTATGAATTTTGAACTGAAAGACAAGGTGGTGATCGTGACGGGCGGAGCCAAGGGGATCGGCGAGGCGATCACGCGGAGCTTTGCTGGCGAAGGAGCGAATGTCTGTATTTTGGGCCGCAGTGTGGAGGAGGCGGAGAAATTGGTGAGTGATCTGGCGGCCTGGGGGCAGAAGGCGGAGAGTTTTGTGTGTGAATTGACGGATGAGGCGGCGGTGCGCGCGGCGGTGGGGCAGGCTCTGGCAAAGTATGGTCGCATTGATGTCGTGGTGAATAATGCCGGAGTGAACGATGGCGTGGGGCTCAGGTCCCCCGTGGCAGATTTCCGCCAGTCTCTGGAACGCAATATCGTCTATTGTTTTGTGCTGGTGCAGGCGTGTCTCGGCGCGCTGATCGCTTCAAAGGGATCGATCATCAATATCGGCACCAAGTGTGCGACTACCGGTCAGGGTGGCACCAGCGGTTATTCTGCGGCGAAAGGCGCGATGAATGCCCTCACTCGCGAATGGGCGTTGGATTTGGCGCAGCATGGCATTCGGGTGAATGCCGTCATCCCTGCGGAGGTCATGACTCCTCAATATGAGCGATGGATCAGCCAGCTACCCGACCCCGGTGCCGCCCTGGAAAAAATCTCCGCGACCATTCCCTTTGAAAGGCGTATGACCACGCCGCAGGAAATCGCCGACACGGTCGTGTTCGTGGCCTCGCCGCGTTCGTCGCACACCACGGGGCAGATCCTTTACGTTGACGGCGGCTACACGCACCTTGATCGCGCCTGCACAGTTTCCTAACCTCCGACTCCATGCTCAAATCCGGCATCCTCAATCCCCATCTGCTCTCACTCCTGGCGCGCGTGCGTCACACCAATACGCTGGTGATCGCGGATCGCGGATTTCCCTCGTGGCCGGGGATGGAAATCATCGACCTGTCCCTTGTGGACGATGTGCCCACGGTGCTGCAGGTGCTCAGGGCGTTGCAGCCAAATTTCGTGATCGCCCGCGCCTTCATGGCCGAGGAGTTTCTTTCCGCGAACCCTCCTGCGTGTCGCAGCGCGGTCGAACAGGCGCTCGGCGGAGCACCGGTTTCGTTTGAACCCCATGACGCCATCAAAAAGCGGGTGCCCGGTGCCGCGGGGTTGATCCGCACAGGGGATACCACTCAGTATGCCAACATGATCCTCGTCTCCGGCTAATTTCCATGCGCCTCCTCGACCTTTCCCAACCACTATTCCACGATGCCCCCAACTGCCCGGTGCATCCTCCCGTGGTGATGAAGCGAACGCTTGATCATCCCACCGATGGCTGGAGGATGGAGGAAATTGCGATGGCCACGCACACGGGCAGTCATCTCGATGCCCCGCTGCATCGGATCGCGGGCGGTGCCAGCATAGACCAGTTGCCACTGGAGGGATTTGCCGGACCCGCGTTGATAGCGGATCTGCGCGGCATGGCACCCGGCGCTGCGATCACGTCTGAAATCCTTGCGGGGAAACTCTATGGCTCGCTTGCCGGGAAAATCATTCTGCTGGCGACGGGCTGGGGCGATCGCAGGGCCAAGAGCGAGGAGTGGTTGTATCTATCGCCGTGGGTGAATCCAGAAGGGGCGCAATGGCTGGTGGAGCAGAAAATCCGTGGCATTGGCATCGATCATTATTCCATTGGTGGCATGGGGGAGGAGAACGCGGAGACACATCGCATTCTGCTGGGAGCCGGACTGTGGATTCTGGAGGAACTGCATTTTCCGCCGGAGGCGTTCGCACTTTCGCTGCCCGTGAAATTTTGGGCATTGCCGCTCAATTGGCCAGGGTGCTCCGGGGCCTTCTGCCGGCCAGTGATTGAGCTTCCTTCAGCTGATCTCTAGGACTTTGGCGCGCCAGCCCGGGCGCAGCTCAAACGGATCCCCGGCCTTGCAGCCCATGAGCTTCTGACCCAGCGGTGAGGCGGGAGTGGTGACCAAAATTTCCTGGCCCTCATGCATGATTTCCGTGCCGCCGGCAGCCGGGCCAATGAGGTAGAAAAGCACTTCGGTGGGCGTCTGTAATTTTACCACGGATCCAAGCCGCACGGTTTTTCCAACCGCTGGCGGATGCACCTCCAGGTCCTCGAAGGCGCTCACTGCCTCCTGTAATTCCGCCACGCGAAACGCCTGACCCCTAGCCAGATATGAAGCCTCCAGATTGCGCGTGTCATATTTGTTCTCCGCCTTGCTGTCGGCATCCGTCGCTGCTGCCGCAGTGGCGCGGGCGGCCTGCAGGGAGGCGGCCAGCTCGGAGCGCAGGTGCGTGAGGAGGGCGGAGATGAGGGCGGAGCGATTCAAGGTGGGTAGTAGTCATCGTTTAAATGCGTGCGGACGCAAGGCAAGGCGATCAGCGGCATTTCATTGACACTCCGCGCGGCCCTCCCTAGGCTGGCGGGCATGGGAATTCCCGGACATTTTTTGCACATCATGGCGGTGGCAGTCTTTGCCTTGCAAATCGTCGCGCACGCCACCGACTGGCCAGCGTTCCGTGGGCCTACCGGATTGGGTTACAGTGAGGAAAAGGATCTGCCACTGACGTGGAACGGATCGACGGGCGAAGGAATCGCCTGGAAGGCAAGTTTGCCGAAGTCGGACAATGCCTGGTCCTCGCCGATTGTGGTGGGCAGCCTCGTGCTGGTTACGTGTGCGCAGAATGAACCCCTGCGGCACCAGGTGCTGTGTTTCGACGCCAGAGATGGCCACCCCTTGTGGACCACGGAGATCCAGCCCGGACCGTGGAAACTCACGGACCTGCGTGGTGGATACGGAGCTCCGACCCCGTGCAGCGATGGGCGGCACGTTTTTGTAGTCTTCGGGTCGGCCGTGGTCGCGGCTTTGGATCTTGAGGGGAAAGTTTCCTGGCGGCATGATCTGGAAAAATATGCCTTTGATGTCGCGCTGGGTGCCAGTCCGATTGTTTTCGGCAAAACGGTGATACTTGACTGCGATCAAACGGGCGGCACTTCCAGCCTCATCGCCTTTGAAGCGACCTCCGGAAAGATCAGTTGGGAAGCCAAACGGCCTGACACAGGGTTTACGCACTGCACGCCCGTCGTCGTGACCGTTGCAGGCAAACCGCAGATGATCATCCCCGCCAGCGGAGCCTTGCAGGGGATTGATCCCACCAATGGCCGCATTTTATGGAAATGCCCAACGCCCGGTGATGCGGCCTCGCCAGCCTTTGACGGGAAGGTGGTTTATTCCGACAGCGGACGTGGCGGTCAGGGTGTCTGTGTGGAGATCACCGGGTCGGCGGACCTGGAACCACGCTGGACGGTGCCGCAAATTTCCGAAGGCCTTTCCTCACCGATCATTGCGGGCGGCTTCGTTTGGCGAACGCATTCGCCGGAGATTCTGAAGACATTCCGTGTGAGTGATGGGGCGCGCGTCCTGTCAGAGAGGCTCGAGGGTATGTCCACCTATGCCAGCCCCATTGTTTCGGCGAATGGGCGGATCTATTTCGCAAGTGCTGGAAAAAGTTATGTGCTCGAGGTTGGGGAAACGCTTGAGAAGCTGGCGGTAAATGATCTGGGTGAGGACAACCGTTCCAGCGCCGCCGTCAGCAACGGCAGAATCTTTATTCGCGGCGACAAAACCCTCTACTGCATTGGCAAAAAATGAAATTTCTACTGACCCTCACCGCGCTCACTTCAACGACTCTCGCAGGGGAATGGGTGAATATTTCCGACTCCACCACCTCCAAGCTCAAGCCCGGTTACGCCGGTCCCACAGCCGGAGTGGTGGTGGATCCGGCAAGCAGCGACGTCTTCATGGTGGTGAATGATCTCGGACTGTGGCGCAGCAGCGATCAGGGGAAATCCTTTTCACGTTGTGATGGCGAGGCCATCGGCGGACGCTGTGAAACGGGCTGGGCCCTGCAGGCTGACCCCGCCGGCAAACGCATCGCTAGTTTCATGATTTACGGCAGCAGTGCCATGACCACCGATGGCGGAACGACGTGGACGAAATTTACAACCACGCATTTGGATTTTGGGGCCGTGGACTGGGCAGACAGTGGCAGGCGCATGCTGGCGCTGCGTCATGAGAGCGGTGGCTTGCTGACCACAAGTGAGGACGGGGGGGCCATGTGGAAGGATTTGCAAAAGGGATGGAGCACGTGCGGGGTGGTGGATCACACCACGTTCGTGGCCAGCAAGGAAAATACGCCGGGCATTTTCCGCAGCACGGACGCGGGGGCCACGTGGGCGAAGGTTTCAGAGGAGACCCCAACTGCGGGAGTTCCGGTAGTCTTTAAGAACGTCATCTACTGGCCCAACGCCAAAGGCCTCCTCATATCGAAGGACAAGGGAGCGAGTTGGAATGCCTCCGTGCCGGTGGAGGCCACGCATGGGCCAATTTTTGGCGACGATGCAGCGCATTTTGTGGTGATTGGCAAAAGTGGGTTCACCGAGACCAAAGATGGCGGCAGGACCTGGATGCTCGCAGCGCCATTGCCCGCCGAATTTACGACCAAACGCGTTGGGCCTAATTTTGCCTGGGATCCCAGGGGAAATGTTTTCTATGCATCAACCATGACCAAGCCCACGTTCGCCTTCCCCCGGTAAACGATTTGAAGTATACTTCCATCCAGACCTGGGAAGGTCCGCCTGTTTATTTCAACACGGAACGGGCCCGGGCGAAATAGCGGGTGCCGGAACTCGGAAAGACATTGGGAAGGCGGTAGGTCATGGTGGCGGTGCCGTCGCGGTTGTTGGTTTCGCCCACAAGAACGGCGGTCGTGGTTTGCCAGACACCGTTCATGGAGGGGGAGATTTCCATGGTCCAAACAATGTCATCAGCGGCGAGATTGCGGAGGTGGGTGATGGTGAAATAATTTCCGGAAACCTCGCCCGCCGGCAGGGTGTAATTGGCAAAACTCGGAACGATGATGGGAACCTCGTTGGCGACGTTCGGATCGGTGCCCGCAGAGTATTCCATGAAATTGATGATGCCGTCTCCATCCTGGTCGGCATTGCCATCGGTAATGTTATGGAGCGCTTTCCAGGCGGCGTAATTCGAGGGCACCTCATCGATGCCCGGCGTGCCGCCGGGGGTGGCGCTGGAGTGCCAGTTTTTTGCGAGGCTGCCGGGGGAGGCGGCACCGGGTGGTCCCATGTTCGTCCCTGAGAATACCAGGGAATAGCTGTCGCCATCTGCGGCGGTTGGCCACGGAGCGGAGTCGCCGTAGGTGAAATCCAGCAGCACGACGCCATTGACGGATTTCAGCACCAGCTGTTCGCCACCATGATCGAGGTTGCCGTCAAAGACCCCGGCGATGTTGGCGTCCTGGCTGTGACCGTAGCGCGTCTGATAGCCGGCCAGATTGCCGACGAGGAGAGCCCTGCCTCCTGGGGGCAGCGTTTTCACCGGTCCATCGAATGGGAAGGTAAAGGTGATGCCCGTGTTGAAATAAGCGCCGCGCAGATCAATGATCTTGGGGCCCACGTTGCGGATTTCCATCCACTGGAAGGCGTTGTCGGAGCCAAATCCCGCGGCTATTTCCTGATTGGTGGGGTTCTGCGGATTGTACATCAACTCCTGGACGATGAGGTTTGTGGAGGAGACGGCCTCGCCATCCACGAGATAGGCTTGTTCATTCAGCGCTGACCAGTTGCCGTCGGCATCGCGCGTGCGGGTGCGGACGATGTGGAGTCCGGAGCCCAAATTTTTGGGTGCGGAGGTGGAGTTTTGGAGGGTGCGCAGGCGGAGGTTGAAACCCATGTCGCCGGAGGACGGGCTGCTCTGATGCACCTCGGCCGCGAAGACATTGGTGCCGGCGTGCAGGTCGCTCAACTGGATGGGCAGGCTCCGCCAGGCGGAGGAGTCTGCGGATCCGACATTCGTGAGAGCGGGAGTGTTGTAGGAAATGACCGCAGGCGCGGCGGGAAGGTTGCTGCGTCCCATCTCCTTGCCGTTGAGATAAACCACGCAGCCGTCATCGCGCGAGAATTCAAGAGTCACGGAACGCAGGATCGAAGGATCCGGGATGTTGAAACTGTGTCTGAAATAGGTGGTGATGTTTCTCTGCACGCCCGGAGTCACCGGATCCGTGTCCACATAGCCCACGGTGGAGGCGGTGCTCACCGGCCCGATCTCCCCGTAGCCCAGACGGCTGGGGCCGCTCTTGATTTGCAGCACTCCATCGACGAGCTGCATCCAGGCGATTTCGTAGAAATTGGGTTCCTTCCATGCGGTGCCCTGGTTGGATCCGTCATCGAGGAATTTCCACACGGCACCCGAGGGCACGTTCTCCACGGTGAACGCGGAAACCTGTGCCGCTGGATCCACGGCACCACCAATGCGGCGCGGGTCCGGCCCGTCCACGGTGAAGTAGGAGGCGACAAACGGGTCGCTGGAGATGTCCACATTCAGAGGGCCGGCAAACGTGCCACCGAGCGGGGTGAGCGTGGGCGGATTGATCAGGGGGTAGAGGCGGTCCGTGCGCTCGGGGTCCTTGTCCTGCTGGAGCTGGGCGATGAGGACGGCATTGCGGGCGGGGAGGAAATTGAAGAGTCCGTTTTTGGCATTGCGCCAATTGACGATGGTTAGGGGGGAGGCGACTTTGGAATCCCCCCAGCGGGCTGATTCCGCAATCATGGCGGGCTCCAGCTCCGTCGCCCGCTTGGTCACCCGGGCTTGGTTGGCGGCCACAGAGAGGGCTCCGCGCGGGTCAATCAGGCGCTTGTAAACCATGTCCGCCCAGCGCATTTGATACTCCTTGTTCACCCGCACATCCTGATGGGTGAACTGCGGATTGGAATAAAGAAAGTTTGTCCAGGATCCGGTCAGGGGATTGTTCCAGGGTCCGGTGCGGTCAACGCCCGCCGAGCCGGCTTCGAAGGTGTGCTCGCTGTCATGGGCCACGAAGAAGAAGCCATGGCCGCCGCGGCGGTCGCGCAGGCCGTAGTAGTTGTTGGGGTTGTTGTTGCCGAGGAAGTTGGAGAGCGGGGCGTCGTTGTTTCCGCTGTGGAAGATGATCATCATGTAATTGATCAGCTCATCCACATCCAGAAGCACCGGGTCCGATGTCTTGGTGACCCCGTCGGCGGCCAGACCCATCATATTGAAGTACGCGGCATTTTTCTCCGTCTGGGTGTAGGCGTGCGGGGTGCCGTTGGGGTTCTGGTCCTTGTTGATGAAATAACAAGCGCGGGATTTGGTCCAGAGTTCCTGCCAGGCGTTGAGATCGCCGTCCGTGGCAATGGTCACGTAGCCGTTCACGTCCTGTTTGACGACATCGTAATCCGAGGAGGTGCCGCCAAGGTAGCTCGAGGCAAAGGCGGCTTCCGGACGTTCCTGGATGCCGTAGACACCCCAGTAGAGACCGTTGATGTAGAGATGGATGTAGCGGTTGTGCTGCGAGAGGGACCCCATGCCCAGCTGCATGTCATTGCAGAGTTGGTCGCGAATGAAGACATTTTGCGCATCGCCTCCGAACGACCACGAGTAGTTCTGGGAACAGTTGAGGTCGAATTTATCAAAGGTATCCTCCGCAGTGTCATCGCCAAAGAAAATGGGGTATTTCAATTTTCCATCGCCATATTCGCTGCGGAAGAAAATGCGCCAGCCATGCTTGGGATTGGAGGCGTCGCGGGAATAGCCGCCCCGGATGCGGATGCCACAATGGGAATGGAACCCGTTGTCGACGGTGTTAGGGTCATTAAGCATTTCGATGGATCCCTCCCGCTCCCATTCGAATCCATCCTGGCGGGCGTTGACATAGATACCCGTGGTGGCATCCGTCAGTGCGGAGACGGGCAGAGTCAGGCAGACGCTCGGGAGGGACATGAGTGAGTTGCGCACGGCGGTATTGCCGCCGATGGCAGTGTTGGCGCTGTTCACGATTTCGGGATCCATCTCGTAGTCGAGAATCTGCGAGTTGATGGTATTTCCCGCTACGGGCCACCCGGGGGGATTGATGGGCTGTGCGAGCACGGAGGAGAGAAAAATGTAGGTGCTCGTGTCCACATTCGTGGAGGTGTAGCCGAGCTGCTTGGCGAAAGCGCGCACGGGGGTGGTCTTGTTGATGAGGATGGAGGCGAGGCCGGGAGAGGTCGGCGTGGCGGGGGGAACGACGGTTCCATTGGTCTCCGTGGGCATGCTGCCATCTGTGGTGTAAACAATGGAGGAGCCGGGTGTCGCGCAACCGATGTTGAGCGTGAACGCCGTGGAGTAAATGCCGCGCTTCACGCTGAAAGTTGTGTCCGCGAGGAACCCCAGAGTGGTCGGCGTGGAGTTCGCGGTGCGCGGGGTGGGCCGTTTGAAGAAATACGGCTGCGTGGTATTCAGCAGCGCGCTGCCGGTCAGTTCGGGCAGCAGGAGAAACGTGCCGTCCGCAGCAGTGGTATTTAATCCCTGAATGGCCAGGACGTTTGACCCGGTTACGAACAGGCTGCGGAAGGTACTTAGGTTGATGGATTCCGGAATGATCGAGGCCGCATTGGTGCGCGCGGCGGTGGCCGTGGAATTCCATGCGGGGGTGACCGGGGCGTTGCGACGGGCGACCTCCGTGCCGTTGAGGTAGGCGATGAACCCGTCGTTGTAGCTCATATCCAAGGAAATATTTTCCAAGGCAACGCCCGGATTCAACGTAAAGGGCAGGCGTGCGTAGAGCGTGGAATTGATCGACTGCATGGCGGTGCGGACATCTTTTCCCACCAGGCCGCCGAGCGGAGAGCCGTCCGGCAGGGCCAGTACGGCCAGACCACCATTGGCGGTATCACCCACCAATCGGAAAGTCGCATCCCAGGCCGTTTTGGTGCCCGCCGATGCGAAAAACTCCAGCGAATCACCACCGATGTAGTCAAAATAAACCACCTCAAAAGGGAAACTCCCCGTCGCCGCAAATGTCGCGGACCCAAGATGATCCTGCACGGCATGCAGCCTGTCATCCACCATGACCTCCTCCCCCGCATCGAGGAAATCGCCATCCCGATTCAAATCAATCCGGATGCGCCCGCCTTCATCCGAACTGAGGCCGAAAGTATAAGCCCCGGCGGCGGTGATGTTGATCTGACCAGTGGCCTTCAGCACATGATAATCTCCTGAGACGGCAAACGGAACGTTCGATCCGTAATGCCCGTCGGATCCATCGCCCAGGAAATTAAGGGTGGCGCGGACCTGCGAGTTCGTATCGCTGGCACCCACCCCCTGCAGTAGGGCATCCGCCACGGCGAGCGACATTGTTTGCTCGGTTGCGCTGCGAACCTCATCCACCACCATGCCGGAGACCAGCATGCCATAGCCCAGGCCCGTCTGCCCCGAACTCCAGCCGGTGGGGACAAATCCAGGATCCATCCAAGCGGCACCGAGGGAGCCGTCCGTCGGAATTTTGTACTGGGCCGTGGCTTTGGCGGCGACCATGTTTGACGCCGAGAAAGCATAACCGAAGGACACATCCGTTTTTTGGGGAGGGAAGGGAAAGGGAAACTCCGTCGCCTTCGTCACCCCATCCGGAGCCACCAGCGCCAGATACTCCCCGCTCGCCGTCAGCGTGAAATTGGTGTGCAACGGGCTGCCGGGGATCGCCCGGTTTTTTCCGGAGGCAAAGACGATGAGAAACTGCCCGGACTCCAGACTGACGGCTGGAAACTTCCATTTGGTGAGGTTCGCAGAGGTATCGGTCAGGAACCAGTCTGTCAGATTCACCAGGCCGGGATCAGGATTGTAAATTTCCACCCAGTCCGAATAGTCGCCATTCTCATCCGACAAGGTGGACTTGTTATCCGCCATAAATTCCGAGATGACCGGACCTGCCGTGGCACCAGCCATGGTGACGACCAGCAGAAGAAAGGCGCGCCAGAGAGGAGATTGGCCGAGGGGGGGCATGAGCGTGAGGATTTAAAGGGGAGGGACGAAGCCGGGATGGGGGGATTTGCGGATTGTGTGAAATGCCCCGCTCTTTGTCGAGACTATTTCTGGTCCCATGCCCGCGACCGTTCGGCTTCCATCAGCCTTCAAGGGAGCCAAACGAACCCACTTCCCGGCCCCCCACCGGAGGGGCGACATTCCTGTCGCCCTCGTAACCCACCGCCGCAGGCGCAGATCAAAAAAGTGCTGCTCCGCAGGAGTCTTCAAACAGCGACAGGAATGTCGCCGCTCCAGCCCTGGCAAATTGCCGGAACGATGCCGCAAAACGGAATGCCTTGCACACGGCACCCCGATTTACCACCGAAGCAATTCTCGTAAATGAGAAAATGAAGCCACGGCGTCAATCTGCAACGCGGGATCAACGCCGTGGCCACCACGGACCCAATCTGCAACGCGGGATCGATGCCGTGGCCACCATGGACTCAATCTGCAACGCGGGATCGATGCCGTGGCCACCACGGCGTCGAAATGGATACCGCTTTCGATGCCGTGACCACCACGGCGTCGAATTGGATACCACTTTCGATGCCGTGGCTACCATGGCGACGAATTGGATACCGCTTTTGATGCCGTGGCCACCATGGCGACGAAATGGATACCACTTTCAATGCCATGGCCACCATGGCGACGAAATGGATACCGCTTTTGACGCCGTGGCCACCATGGCGACGAATTGGATACCACTTTCGATGCCGTGGCCGCCCTGCCTCCACGAAGGCGCCCCCGCATGACAATCCCCGCGCATTTCACGAAAACCAGACCATACTACTGCCCATCGCCCCCCACTCATTCCGCGCCAAATCTCCCGCGTCCTCCTCCCCCTGTCGCATTAGCACCCAAATGAACCGACTCCCCCGCGATATTACGACACCCACGCCCCTAAGTAACATGTTCGGCCTGCTCCCCCCTCGCTTATGTCACCACGACATGACTTTCGATTGATTCCGAGTGCTCATCGACAGGAGCGCGTGGCTGAGATAACTGAGTTGGATGACTTAATTGCGAAGTCTCCGAGCCCGCATTTCGTTGAGCAGTGCAGGGCCTTTCGGAACGGGTTTCTGCCGGAGGACGAACTCGTTGAGTTTTGCACCGACAAGCAGTCGTGGAACGTGGGGATGGGTTTGGCGGGATACTTATTGCGACGCAATGGCACCGACGTTGACAGGCTCATTACCAGAATGGGGTAAATTGCCTGGCCCTTTGAAGGAGCGCGGTATCGCTGCCATGGCCACCACGGCCTTCATCTACGATGCACAATGAGCCCGACGCCGATGGATGCTGTACGCCTGCCCGCTTGGACGGTTTTGGCTTTGACTTGCCTCCCCATTTCGGACACTGTGCGCCACTGTTTGCCACACCCGCCCGAACAAATGCCCATCCCGCCCCGTTTCTCAGCGGCCAAACCCAAATCCGGCACAGCGTCCAGGGTGGACACATATTAACACTGTTCGGCGAAAAAATTAACGCGCAAACCGAAATGCTCACCACAAATCCCATATTGATGGCCCTGATGCTTTTGATGCTGGCCTGTTTGCCCGGATGCATCAATCAATCTGCGCATCGATCGTGGCCCAAGCCAGTTAAGGCAAGCGCCTTGAGTCAATTTGAAGGAGTATATGACAATAAGGGCCGTGATAACAAGACCGGCATTCGGAAAGGCCAATCTGATGGTCAGGGATTTTATTACTTTCTCACATATGGACGGGATGATGACGCAGAGTATGATGGAGATCGTTTGGAGGTCCGGTTCAGTCAGGATGGGCGACTGATGAAGTTGCGGCTTTACAATCCACAGGGGAAAATTATCCAATCCAACAACCTTCAGCGTGGTGTTCACTTTGACTTCACCAACGGCAAGATCGTCCGCAAGTCGGTCAGTGGTTCCGGTCGAGTATTTGATGCAGCGATCGTTGGCGCTTCTTACAACCACTATGAGCTATACACTACCAATCTGGGCGGAATTCTTGGCCATGAGAATTCAGTAGGCGGCATGCTGGTTGGTTTCATTGTGCCTGTCGGAGGTTCAGAGAATATCTGGAGCTACTGGCCGAGGCTAGGAGATTCCAAGCAGTGATGCGCCCCCCAAGAAGCCGAACAAGTCGCGCCATGACAACTCCTACCAGCCGCCCTGTTTCGATGATTTTCGGTAGCTACAACCCAAACCGCGCGTTCAACACTCGCCCTCGCTGGTAGGAGTGCATGCGCTCAAACGTTCTCCGAAAACCTGTTTGTAACCTCTGAGCGCGAAGCCTCAGCTGAATTTTTGGAGCATGGCATCGCCTTCGCTGGAGATGACGTAGGCGCCTCCCATTTCGTGGAACCAGCCTTTTTTGTGGCCGATGGCGATGAGGGTGGCTTCCTGGAGGTTGCGTTTTTCGCAGAATTTGCGGAGTTCAGTGGTGGTGAACTGGCCTTTGGACTGGTGGCTTTTGAGGAAGGCCAGGAAGTCGTCGAAGGTCTTGGCGGCGCCGGGTCCGGGAGGGGTGGGGGGAGAGGGGTTGAAGCCGAAGCTTTTGGCCATTTCATCGAACCGGTCGAGCATGCGCATGCCCAGGAGGAGGCCGAAGATGACGGGCATGAGGACGAGGGCGGCGAGTTTGATTCTGCCATCGACTCCGCGGAAAATGGCCAGGGTGAGGACGACGACAAAGAGGGTCCAGCCGAGGAGGATCAGTTTCTTGACGGGAGAGAGAGGGGGAACTGGGGATTTTTTACTCATCGGATTTGGGTTTGCCCCGGAGGCGCTTGGTATCGCCCCGGCGGCGTTTTTCGACAAGGATTTTTCGCTTCTGATTGGCGGAGCGGGGTCGGGTGAGGGCGCGTTTCTTGGCGCGGGTGGCGGCGGCGGCCAGCATCTGGGTGCGGTGGCGGGCCTCCAGTTTGTCGCACAGTTCCTGGCGGGCGAGGAATCGGTTCTGGGTGAGCGATCTTTCCTGCTGGCAGCGGACTTCGATCCCACTGGTGGGGTGGCGCAGGACGACGGTGGAGGAAGTCTTGTTGATCTTCTGCCCGCCGGCTCCGGATCCACGAATGAAGGATTCCTCCAAGTCATCCGGGCGGATGCCGAGTTGGGACATGCGTTCGAGCACGGAGCGGATGCGGTCGCGACTGATCATGGTGGGGTGGGAAACATACGCGGGAAATGGGCATCGCGCCGGAAATTCTTGGAGGTGCCCGGCCATCGCTCCCGAGTCTGCGTAGAGTGGTTGACACTCCCGAGAGAAACCGGGATGGTGGGGGCATGATCCCATTGGAAGATTCGTATCAAGACATTACCAACAAGGCCATTCGCGGCCTGGGCCTGACGCCGGAGAACCTGGCCGGGGAGGCGGGCGTGACATCGGCAGAGCTGAGGGAATTTAGCGATGGAAAATTTTCCGCCGAAGTGGCCCGGAAGATTGCCCCGCTGCTGGGATTGGACGCGGAGGCGTTGGTGGTCTCGGGTGAACGCGGGTGGCATCCGGGGGAGATCAGCGTGCCGGGGTTGTGGCAATTTCACAATTCCGCTGGCATGGAGCCCAATTTCTACCTCGCCCACCATGCGGCTTCGAACACGGCGGTGGCGTTTGATACGGGTGACGATGCCTCGGAGCTGCTCGACACGCTGGCCAAGCTTGGTTGCGGGCTGCGGGCGCTGTGCCTCACCCACACGCATCCTGACCACATCGCTGATGTGTCCAGAATCAAGGCGGCTTACCCCGGAGCGGAACTTTTTATCGGTGAACTGGAACCCATCCCCGGAGCCCGGCTGGTAAAGCAGGGGCAGGTGCTGAGCCTCGGCGGGCTGACTCTGGAATGCCGGCTCACGGCGGGGCATTCCGTTGGCGGGATTACTTATGTGATCAGTGGTCTGGAGCAGCCGGTGGCGATTGTTGGCGATGCCGTATTTGCCGGATCGATGGGTGGCGGGAAAATTTCCTGGCAAGGCGCGCTGGCGACGAATCGTGCGCAAATTTTCACGCTGCCGGACGCCACGGTGCTCTGTCCCGGCCACGGCCCACTCACGACGGTGGCGCTTGAGAAAGCGCACAATCCCTTTTACCCTGAATTCAAATAACTACGAGCCATGAAGCAAAAAATTGCCTTTGTCGGAGTCGGTCGCATGGGAGCCAACATGGCCCGCCGTCTCAAGGACGTCGGGTATGACGTCACTGCCGTTTATGATGTAAACACGGCTGCTGCGGTGAATCTGGCCGCGGAAATAGGTGCCGTGGCGTGCGCCAAACTGTCTGAGGTGACCGCCGCCGCCGAGGTCATTTTCACGGTGGTGAGCAATGACGCCGCGACCAACGGGATTTTTTTTAATGAGGCCGACAACCTCCTGCAGGGAGCGGCCGGCAGGACGTTCATCAATTGCGCCACGCTCTCGCCCGCCGTCCACGTGGCCCTGGAGGCCGCCTGCGAAAAGGCCGGCGCTGCGAGCATCGAAGGCTGCATGGCCAGTTCCATCACCCAGGCCCGCGAAGGCACGCTGCAATTGATGATCGGTGGCAAACGGGAGGTCTTCGAAAAAATGGAGCCTCTGCTCAAAAAGATGAGCGCCGTGCTCACCTACGTCGGACCTGCCGGAAAAGCCGCCGAAGTGAAGGCGCTGGTGAACATGGTCATGAACATCAACACCGCGGCGCTGGCCGAAGGGCTCGGTCTTGGGGCCGCTCTGGGCCTTGATTTGAAAATGCTCATGGAAGTCTTTGCGGTCACCGGAGCCAACAGCCGCGTGCTGGCCACCGATGGCGAGGACATGCTCAACCGCGACCACGCCTGTTTCTTCAGCGCCGAACACGCCGCGAAGGACTCCCACATCGCTCTGACGCTCGCACAGCAGCATGGGCTGAATTTACCCCTCGCCGCCACCACCGCGCAGCAATACGATCGCATGGTTGCGGCTGGACTGGGGGATCTGGATAAATCCGGCATCGCCGAACTGACATTTCCCGGCCGCACGCACCATCCGGGGGCTTGAGCACCGGCGTAGTCGGATTCCATAGGCCAATGCGAGGGCCCTGGATTGTTCGCGTCAGTTGACGCCCGCCTGAATCCATGCGACTCCCCCGCATGAGCACCCCCACCATCCCCGTCGAACATACCGATCCCACCAACGCCAAAATTCTTGCTGTCTCGGAGGATCTGGTCGGTGGATTCCAGGAATTTCCGTTTCAGGCGATCGCCGAGAAGTGCGGAGAGTCCCTGGAAACGGTGCTGGAGCGCATCCGCGCCATGCTGGAGGCGGGAGTGATTCGCCGGGTCCGCCAGACGCTGCTGGCCACGAAACTGGCGCATGGAGCCCTCGTCGCCTGGCGCGTGGACAACGATAAACTCGATGCCACTTTCGATTTCATGTTCCGCGAAGACCCCTTCAGCGGACATGTGGTGACGCGTTCGACGGACCGGGAAATTTCCGGTTCGGAATACAAACTCTGGACGACGCTCAAAGTCCCGCAGGGTCGGTCTTTGGAGGAGCATGCGGACGTCCTTAAACGCCTCACCGGAGCCCACGAATACATCCTCATGCCCGCCAAGGGAATTTTTGCACTGGGCGTCGGCCATGTCCGCCGCCAGACCATGGAGCCCGGCGACCGCGCCGACCAACCCGCGCGCATGGACACGACAACGACCGTGGAGTTGACGCCGGAGGAATGGCGGGTGTTGCTGGCACTGAAGGAGGAATTGCTTCCGAATGAAATTTGCGCCGATCCCTGGGCAGGACGCGCCGAGCAGGCCGAAGTCACCCGCGAACGTTTTGTGGAGGTGGCGAAGGAACTGAATGCGAAGCGGGTCATTGGACGTTTCTCCACGTTCCTGGAACACATCAAACCCTCTGAGACCGGCCAGCGCGTGACGCGATTCAATGGACTTTTCCATTGGGCTGTGCCGCCAGGCATGGAGCAGCGCGCGGGCAGTGAGGTGGGCCGCCACCACATTCTCACTCATTGTTACTGGCGCGAAGGCGGGCCGCGGTTTGGCAACGTCAATATCATGGCCGTCATTCATGGATCCGAGAAATCCCGCGTGCTGGAACACAAAGCAGCCATTGATGCCCACCTGCAGAGCGAGGGCATCCCCGTTCCCTACACCAATGTCTTCTGGGGCGGTCGCAGCGAGATCAAGCCCAGCGAAATTTCACCGCTGGTTTACGAGGGCTTCCATCGCGTCTGGGCCGGGGCCGGGAAGCAGTTCTGACGACAGGGGTCTCCCGTTCTCCCGCCCCGTGGGGGCGGAACGTCGTGGCGTTGAAATCCAGGCATTCCGCTGCGCTGCATGACTAACTACTTTCCGTTCATCCCTCCGGGATCCAAAGACTCGGTTACGATGGTGTTTGGATAAATTGAGCTTGGGGACGATCGCAGCCTGAGGTCCGGGTGCCGTCGAGGCTTGGATCGGTGCACGAAAAAGGAGGAGCTGTTGGGCTCCTCCTTTCCGGTAAATTGTCTGGTTTGACTCAGTCGACCTGTTCCCGTGTCGGGGAGAGGCCGGAGGTGAAGCCGACTTCAGGTGGAAATTCCTGATAACCACGGAAGGGGTTCATCGCCTCCTTGGTGCGGTAAGGCTGGCGGTAGCCACCTTTGTAGGTTGGGAAAGGGAAGGTGATCAATTCATACAGACCGTAACCAACGCGTGTGACAATTTTTGTTCCAGCGTGGATCGTGCCCCAGCTTGCGGCTTCACTGTTGCCACCTTGGATGGTGGATTTTTCCCATTGGTTGGGGAGTTCGTTGACTCCATACACCAGATTAGCCAGCGCGCGGCTGAGTTTGCGCATCGGGGTGTATTTAGATCCAGGAGGCGCTTGGAAGTCCGCCATGCTCATGGCAACGCCGACGGTGAGGAAAACGAGAAGGAGTTTTTTCATAGGGTGAGCTTCATTTAACAGAACCATGGGTGGATTGACAACCGTAAATTTCAAAAATTTCCCTTTTTGGGCCTGATGAAAGAGATGGGGCCCAGGAGGCCTATGGGGCGCACGTGGTTTTTGGGCGGCAATTTTTGCCTGCCAGGTCTAGCCCATGGCGGTGTAGGAGAGGCAGCTGATCTCGTCGAAGGTGGTGTGACCGGCAACGACCTGGACGAGGCCTTCCTGATAGAGGCTCTTGAAGCCGCCCTGGATGGCGACTTTGCGCAGGGCGGTGACGGGGGCACCTTCGGCGATCATGCCGGAGAGTTCATTGGTAATGAGGCACATTTCCATGAGGGCGATTCGCCCGCTGTAGCCGGTGTTGTTGCATTCGTCGCAGCCGACCTTCTGGTAGATGGGATCCAGTGACGAGCTATCGAGGGCACCGTGGTGGTGGAGGAAGTCGTGGATTTCCTGGGTAACCTGCATGGGGGCTTTGCAGTAGGGGCAGAGGCGGCGGACGAGGCGCTGGGCCTGACTGAGGGCGAGGGCATCGGCCAGGAGGTAGTTCTCGATGCCCATGGAGAGGAGCCGGGAAATGGCGCGGAGGGAATCGTTGGCGTGGAGGGTGGTGAGCACGAGGTGACCGGTGAGAGCGGCGTTGATGGCGGCGCTGGCGGTCTCCGCATCACGGGATTCACCGATGAGGATGACGTCGGGGTCGGCGCGCAGGAGGGAGCGCAGGCCGGTGGGGAAGTCGAGGCCGTGGAAGGTGTCGGTCTGGGTTTGGTTGATGCCTTCGATTTCGTATTCGATGGGGTCCTCAATGGTCTGGATGTTGATGTTGTCCTCGTTGATGGCGTTGAGGAAGGCGTAGAGCGTGGTCGTCTTGCCGGAACCGGTGGGGCCGGTGACGAGGGCGAGGCCCTGGTCGCGCCCGAGGACTTGCTTGATGATGCTGCTCTGGCGCGTGGACATGTTGAGCTCGCTGAGCTTTTTAATGCCGTCCTGTTTGTCGAGGAAACGCATGATGATTTTCTGCATTTCCTTGCGGTGGGGGACGGCGGCGACCCGGACATCGATGCGCTTCTTGCCGAGGACCATGGAGAAACGGCCATCCTGCGTGGTCTGGCGTTCCTGTGCCATGTTCGACCAGTTCTTGATGATGGCGATGTAGCGCATGAGGCTCTCCTCGGAGCAGGAGTGGATGACGACGAGTTCGCCATCGATACGGGCGCGGAAGCGGGCGGTGTTGTAGAATTTCTCCACGTGCAAGTCGGACCCGCGCATGGTGAGGGCGCGGTAGATGACCCATTTGACCAGTTCGTCCGCGGCGGTATTGGGGTTGGCGGGATTGACCTTGGCCATGTCGAGGGGATCGATCTCGACGAGATTTAAATTGTCTGAATAGGTCAGCTCGCCGACCTGGACGGCGGTACCTGAATCGCGGGAACCGCGGCTGCGATTGCGGGCGATTGCGGCGGAGATGGCCGAGACGTCCGCGAGGATGCTGGTGATGCGGATGGGATCGTGGCCGCTGGAAAGCCATTCGTCCTCAAAGGCATAGTTGGAGGACACGGAACTCAGCAGCCAGACGTGCTGGTCGCTGCAATGGAGCGGGTAGACGCCGTGCTTTTCCAGCAGGGCGTCCGGGAAAATGGTCTGGCCGGGAGCTTCCTCGGGATTGAAGACCAGAAGTTCCGGATTCTGCAAGGCCATGATGGCCACGCCGTAGTGGCGGGGGAGGAACTTGAGGTCGTCGAGGCCATTGTAGGGTTTGCTGCCACGTTCCTCGATGAGTTTGACGAGCTTTTCCCTCTCCACGTCCGCCATCGGGTAATGCGCGACGAACCAGTCGAGGGTGCTTTTCAGGCCACCATCCCGATTTGGCCCTGGGAGGGAGGAATTAGGGTTGGGGATGGGGATGGGCTTGTGGGAGATGCGGTTGAGCAGGTCCTGATAAATGGTTTCGTATTGGGCGGGCTGAATGAGAACCTTGACGATGAGGTAGGAGGGGACGTCCCAGAAGTCCTGGCTGTCGGGATCAAAATGGCCCATGAGCAGAAGCGGTCCCAGAGTGCCGAGTGGAAGCCAGGGGGCCTTGGAAGTGGCTGGCTGGCCGAAGGTGCGGAGGAGGTTTTCCGCTGGAATGGAGCAGGCTCCGCGGGGGAGTTTTACCGGAGGAACGCCACTGCGGAGGGAGAGGTGCTCGAGATTGAAATTATCCATCGAGGATGGCGAGAACGCTGGTTCCATGATGCGGCTGATGGGCCCGGCGGGTGCCAGCTGGGCGGGCAGCGCCGGGGGTGGCAGTTCGTTGGTGGAGGGCGGTGGGAAATTAGATGCCGACGGGGGAGGAGCGGCTGAAGCGGGAGCCTGGGGCGGAAGGGCAGCGGGCGGTTGCCAGACGGGGGCAGGGGAGGGCTGGGCCGGTGGAGCGTAGGCGGTGGGAGTATGGAAGGGTGGGGCGACGTGGGCCGGCGGCGTTGGGATGGCGCGTAGTGGAGCGGGCATGCCCGCCGGCGGCTCATTCCAGACGGGTTGATCTGCAAAACGAGATTCCCTCGTCACGAAGGGATTCGGGGCTGCGGGCGGAACTTCAGGGGCGGCCCAGAAATTCGCTTGGTCAGGGTGAGGATCAGTGGATGGGAACATGATAAATTGAGGAACGTTAGCGGGCACCTTCTATTTTGTAGCCGGAGGGGAAGGTGTAGGGGGTGGCGGACATGTCGGTTCCGTCGAAAGCGATTTTAAGGCCTTTTCCGGCGACGCCTATTTCCAGAAGTTCAAAGTTGTAGCCATTCCAGCGCACGCGGAAGTCGGTGGAGGCGGTGGAGGCGGAGGGGTTCCAATTTGGCGGATAGAAAGGGGCTCCGGTGTTGAAGGTGCCGACAGAGGCGGCGGGCTTGTATTGGAGCGAGCGGAGCACCTTGAGTTCGTCCGCAGTATCGGAGTCATCCTTGGCGGTGGGAATGTCCCAATTGCTCTGGCCGAATCCTTTGACGGCGTCGTTGAGTTTGGAGGTCACATTTCTGGCATGGGCAAGTCTGGCCCCCTCATTGACATTGCCAAAGGTGAGCAGGGAAATGCCAGCCATGATCCCAATGACGGCAATCGTCACCAATATTTCCGCGAGGCTGAAGCCGCGGGAGCGCAAGGGCGGGGTCGTGAATTTCATGCTGAGGACAAGGAACGAATCAGGATGGCTTCAGGTTTAATAGGCCAGCAGATCCCCTGCGGTCTGGCCGGATTTGAGGGGCTTGCGCAGCACGACCTTGTCCAGATTGGCAAGATCGGTGGGCAGGGTCACGGAGTAACCGGCGGGAATGAATCCAGCCAGACTCGTGGGGGCATAGCTGATGTAGGGTGCCAGGAAATTGACGTAACGGTAGTTGTCCTTGGCGGGAACTCCCGTGCCGGCTGCGGCCTGCCAGCTGGTGTTGGCTTTCTGGAGGCCGTAGGCATCGATGAACGAGGAGATGGAAATATTCAGGGCTTCGGCGCGGGCGATGGCGACGTTTTCCTCCGCATCGCGCCTCACACTGGTGATGCTGGGAATAGCCAGGAAGATGAGGATGCCGATGATAGTTACTGAGGCGAGCACTTCAACGAGCGTGAAGCCAAGAGTGCGGCGGTGCAGGGTGGTGGTGGAGGGATGGTTCATGAGATTGGGATCGGTAAAAATGGATTAGTGAAGTTCGACGGTTGGCGTGCCACCCTCGACCCAGTCTGGCAGTTCCAGCCAACGGCCGGTCTGGATCATGGCGTCCGACTTGATCTTGTCCATGTTGGCGGGGACGCCGCTCTTGCTGGCCATTTCAAGATAGTGGGCGGCGGTCATGGGATCAAGGTATCCCTCTGCGGCGACAGTGCCGTTCAGGTTCATGCCAGTGATCGCGAGCCAGCGGGCCGTCTTGGTGTTCAGTGTGTTGGTGTAGTAATTCCGCAGGGTTCCCAGGGTGATCGGGGCACCGGAGGCGTCGATGCGGGTGTCCACCTTGCCCAGTTTGCCATTGACCCAGTTGTTGAGTGCGGACTGCCACACCGCCAACTGCTGCCGCGTCACCACTTCCCGCGAGGTCTGCGCGGCGTCAGAAAACGAACTGATGACCATGGCCGCCAGAATGCTGATGATGGCGATGACTAGCAGCATTTCCACCAGGGTGAACGCCGCCCGGCATCGCTTCAAGAGGGAACGAGTGGTGGTTGGGATCGATTGCATGATATTGGTGGGAGGAACCGATGTAGCCGACACCTTGCCGGGGAAACACCGAATGGTTCGAAAATACTGATATTTATAGAAAATACCACAATTATCATTTTTTTCAATCCTAAAATCCCCTTTTTTGATAGAATTGAGAAATAAAGCCCTGATCGTCAGGAGTCCTTGATTTCCAGGGATTTTGTTAGGAGCCCAGCATGCTGCAGGCAGCAAATTTTTTGGGCAATGTCTCGTGAAGGCCCGCAACGCTCCGGCACTCCATGAGAAATCCATACGAGTTAGAATCGAACTTTACATCAGGGAACGGCTACCTTACTGGCAAAGCACGAGGGAATGCCAGCATCGGCGGGGATTCCCCATGATGTCCGCCATGAAATCCACGATCCCCCATGAGAACAAGAGTCCCGCGCCCCCCCCCGGCAGGCGAAAGAAACGGATCGTGCTCAAATTCGGCACCGGAATCCTGACCGAACAGGGTTCACCGACCTTGGATGGAGCCCAAATTTGGAAATTGCTGCGTGGCGTGGCCGAAATCCAGCGCGCCGGTCATGAAGTGATCGTCGTCACATCTGGTGCCGTGGCGGCTGGATTAAATGTCATGGGCTTCAGCCAGCGTCCCACGGAACTGGCTGTCCTCCAGGCCTGTGCCGCTGTGGGCCAGTCGCGGCTCATGCATTTTTACGAGCAGGCCTTGCGCGAGTGGAACCTGCATGTGGCCCAGATGCTTGTGACGCACGAAGATTTCTCCATTGACCAGCGCCGCTCCCACATCGACAACACCCTGCGACAGCTGCTTGCGGCGGTGTCCGTGATTCCATTTTTCAACGAAAATGATTCCGTCGCCATTGAGGAAATCCGTTTCGGAGACAACGATGCGCTTAGCGCCCAGGTCGCCATTCTGGCCAAAGCGGACCTGCTTATCCTCCTAACCAGTGCCGACGGGCTCATCCCACCCTCGGGCGAGGGCATCGTCGCGGTGGTGAAGAGCATGGACGAAGTCGCCGGCTTTGCCCGCAAGGAAAAGGGGGCCTTTTCCGTGGGCGGCATGGCGGACAAACTTGTCGCCGTCCAGCGGGCCGTGGAGGCAGGCATCGAAACCATCATCGCCAACGGTCGCAAGCCGGAACAACTGCTGGAGCTGATCAACGGCCAGGGAACCGGCACGCGTTTCCTGCCAGCTTAACGCCGGCGGCGGGCCAGCAGGCCGAGACCGAGCAGGCCACCGAGCATGGTGACGGAAGGCTCGGGGACGGGGGTGAAGTCTGTGGCGCCGATGTTGATGAATGAGATCATGGCGCGCTGCGTGGCGCCGGTGGAGCTGAATCCGTCTCCGTTGGAGTCGAAGCCAACGTCCATGTATCCCAGCCACACCGTGAAATCCGTTACGGGGGCGTCAGGGTCCAGGCCCAGTTCCTCTACCCCGCGGACGGTGAGGGTATCCGGCCGTGTGGAATCGGAGAAGCCAGCGGTGGGATTGGTGTAGGCGGCTTCCGGGCCGTCCTCGAAATCGACGTGGAAATCATCGTTGGCATACCAGCCGGGTGCGACCTGTCCACCGGCGGGGGTTTTGGATTCCTGTCCGGCAAGAAACTGGCTGATGCTCTTTCCCTCGGCGAGTTTTTTACCAGTCCCGGGTGCTCCGGTGGGGGTGCCATTGGCATTGTAAAAGGTGCCGCTCCCGACGTTCGTGTAGTCGGTATTTTTGAAATTGGCAAAATCTCCCACGCCAAACGGCGCGGAGTCCACATCGCCGAGCGTGACGAACGACCATTGGTAGATCTCGCCGTAGCCATTGACGTTGGTGAGACGGATGCCCAGATCCTTGGCGGTGATGCCGAGGTCCGCACTAAAGGAGAAGGTGTAGGCGATGACGCCATAGTCGCCGGGTTTGCTTTTTCCGCTGGCCAGGATGGCGTTGCCGCGGAGATCGTCTTCGCGCTTGTCAGCACTGAGATTCGTCCAGCGGCCGTTGGTTCCATCAATAACGCGTGAAGTCACCTGCAGGTCCGTGGTGCCGTCTCTGCCAACTCCGTAAATGGCGCGCCCATTGGCGTTGCTGCCTTGCTGGCTGAGGAAATCATAGCTTCGGGTGGACGGACCGGCGGTGGGACCGGTCTTGTTGTAAACATGCACGCCAATGCCCTCGTCTTCAAATCCGCCAGCCTGCCCTTCGAATTCATTGAAGAGCACCTGGTGCTGCCAGATCGCCACTCCGGCGCGTGCAGTGCCGGTGCTCAAGCTCAGAAGCCCGCCAAAAAGGATAAGCGACGGGAGCACCACGAGGCGGCTCATTTTAAACGAGGACGGGAGGAATTGGTCTTTCGAGGTATTGAATTTCATATGTGCAAATTTATTCAGATATGCGAAAAGTTAAGAGAAAAATTTTAAAACACAATCGAAATAATTTGGATTTCTTAAAAACAATTCTCAAGACGCGCATAATCTAGATATTGTTTTTATTAAAAAAATATTTGCAGGGCTTAACTATAAGTTATATATTTTCCATATTATGACATTTACAGATAGCAAAACATTTAAATTAGCCCTGACCATCAGCGTTGCGCTCCTGAATTGTCAATTCACTCAAGCGGCGACTTTTTCAGTCGATTTTCCAAGAACGGCCAAGCCCCAGTTGGACCCATTTTACAATGAACTCGATGCAAATGGGAACCGGATCAGCGGCGATGGCAATTCGAGCGTCTTTAAAGGAGTCGCCACCGAAGGCAACGTCACGGCGGACATGAGCGGGAGGTATTACGACAGCGACGCGCTGGATCCAGGAACGACAGGCCTGCTCGACAGCGACCTCCCATGGAATCGGAAGGATCCCGATGTCCCCGAGCCCGGCTGGCTGGTGCGGTTTGGACTGAATCCTGACGCTGTGGGGAGCCTCGTGCATACCTAAAATCCGGGTGGGATTGATGAAGCAGTGGTGCCTGCCTCGTACATTAGCTTCCAACTCCACACGGAGGAGACCGTGCTCTTTGAAAATGCGACGCTGGAGATCCGCGATGTCTATGGAGTGGGCCCGACGACAATTTGGGCGGCGACGAGCCGGAATGGATTCACGGACGCCATCGTGGGAAACATTCAGTTCACGGATGACAAGGGATACGTGCTGAGCTGGACGTGGAACAGTCTGGAGCTCCTGGATACCGGGTTTGAGATCAGAATTTACGGATTCATTGGTGCGGATGAAGGAACCTTTGGGACCGGGCTGCTCACCGGCACCTACCTGCCACCGCCACCCGTTCCGGAGCCAAGCACCAGTCTGATGGTGGGATTGGTGGCTTTGGGAGTGGTCACTTTCCGGAAGAGACGCTAAGGTCCGTTCCTCGGCCTGAGCATTGCAGCCGCCCTCCGGAAATGGAGGCGGCTGTTCTCATTTTAAGGGTGATGCGGAAATGAGGGTTGGCAGAATGGCGGGGAGTCTGCTACTTCCAGCACAGTCATGAACGAGCCCACCACGAAACAACCGCCCGAGCACCACGATTTCATCCACAGTGAAGCCTTTCTGCATTCCCTGATGAAGCGGCAGTTGAAACTGAGCATTGCCTGCGCCGCGGCGTTCACGGTGCTGCTGCTGGGGGTGCCCCTGATGAATTATTTCGCCCCGGCGTTCATGGCGCAGCGCGTGTTCGGATTTCCGTTGAGCTGGCTGGTGCTCGGCGTGCTGTTCTTTCCGTTTGTGTGGATCATTTCCTGGCAGTTCATCCGGCGTTCACTGAGGCTGGAAAATGACGAGGTGCGGGAGGCCCAGTCCCGGAAGTAATCACCAATCCGCTGCACACCATGTTCCATTCACACACCTTACTCGCGGAAGCATCCACCGGGATAGATCCCTACATTCTTGGTTTTTCGTTAATCACGGTTTTGATCACGATTTGGATGGGGTTTCGCTCCGCCAAGTCCAGCAAGAGCGCCTCGGATTTCTTTGTCGCGGGCCGGTCGGTGAGTGTGGGCTGGAATGCCGCCGCCATTTCCGGGGAATATCTCAGCGCCGCCTCATTCATGGGGATCGCGGGCATGGTCATGAGTGCGGGATATGATGCCATCTGGTATCCGGTTTGCTATGCGTGTGGGTATCTGTTTCTGCTTTTATTTATCGCGGGGCCATTGCGGAGATTTGGGGCTTACACCATTCCGGACTTTGCAGAAGGCAGGTTTGACTCACCACTGTTTCGAAAGATCGCCGTCATCTTCGTTCTTTTCATCGGATTCTTTTACACGATGCCTCAGATGAAAGGCGCCGGGCTGGCGCTGGCTTTCATTATTCCCGGGCTGCCCTACTGGGTAGGAGTAGTATTGGTTGGCGCGGTGATCACGCTTAATGTGGCCCTCGGGGGGATGAAAGGCATCACACTCATTCAAGCCTGCCAGTATTGGTTGAAAATGTTCGCCATTTCGATCCCGGTCTTTGTTCTTCTTGCGGTGTATGGCGGCTACGGGAAGCAGCTCGAAATGAACAAAACGCCCCATGAAGTGGTGGCACCCATCGTCGTCGAAAAAACGCTCCCGGCGAAAGCTCCCAAGGACGAAAACTGGACCAGCCCATTCGGGCCCATGACCAGCAAGCCCGCCAAATCTGCCGGACTGACGCCCGAGGCCCAGCGTCCCTACGCCCTGCTTTACACCTATTCGCTCATTGTGGCCCTTGTTTGTGGCACCGCGGGCTTGCCGCACATCCTGGTGCGCTTCTACACCAATCCCGACGGAGTGGCCGCCAAGCGCACTACCATGTGGGTGATGATTCTGATCGGGGTCTTTTATCTCTTTCCGCCGCTCTGGGGAGCGCTGGGTCGCAATCATATGCCGGAACTCTATAACGGCCTGGCGGGCGTCAAAGGAACCGATGGCACCATTTTGCGGCTGCCGCAGAAAGCCATCGGCGGAGTCTGGGGCAATGTGCTCAGCGGCATCACCTGCGCAGGCGCCTTCGCGGCGTTCATGAGCACGTTCAGCGGTCTGCTCGTTTCCATGACCGGGGCACTGGCGCACGATGTTTACGGCCGCATTCTCAGACCCAACAGCACGCCGGCGGAGCGTATGAAAATGTTCAAAGTGTTCGCGGTCGTGTGCGGTGCGGGTGCCATCCTGCTCGGTCTTTGCGTCGAGGGTTTTGAAATCAACAAACTGGTCGGATGGGCTTTTGCCATTGCGGCCACGAGTTATTTTCCCCTGCTCTTTCTCGCGACTTGGTGGCGGGGGATCACCATGGCGGGGGCGGCCACCGGCATGCTCATCGGCGGCTTTGCCAGCCTTGCGGCTGTCGTGACCACGATGGTTGCGGATCAATTGAACCTAGTCGAGGGAGTGCCGCAAAATGCCCTCGCCTCGTTCTACAAACTCCATCCGTTGCTTCGCACCCTCGCTGAACAACCGGCCATCTGGGGTCTGCCGCTGTCGATCACTCTCATGATTGTTATTTCCAAAGCCACCAAGGCAAGCATTCCTTCCGATGTCCGGATGAAAATGCTCGTGCTCCACGCTCCGGAAGCCCTCGGACTCAAGCAGGAGTACATTCAGGAACATCAGGGCGCGGGGCATTGACGCTTCGCCAAAGTCACTTTTCCCATGCCGCTTCCCATCCCCCATCACTCCGACGGCCTGGCCCGCCTCAAACAGATCGTCCATGACCTCCGCAGCCCGGGTGGATGCCCGTGGGATCAGGAGCAAACCCACGTTTCCCTGGGCTCCAACCTGATCGAGGAAGCCTACGAGACCCTGGAGGCGCTGCAGTCCGACGACACCGAGCACATGCGCGAAGAACTCGGCGATCTCCTGCTTCAGGTGGTTCTCCACGGCGAGATCGCCTCGGAGACGCAGCGATTCAATCTCGACACCATCGCCCACGGTATTTCCGACAAACTCATCAGGCGGCATCCGCACGTCTATGGCAGCAGTGACGTGAGCGATACCACGGCGGTTCTCAAACAATGGGATGAGATCAAGAAGGCGGAAAAAGGCCACCGCCCCGAGGCCTTTTTGGACGGCGTTTCCAAGGCCCTGCCCGCGCTTACCCGTGCCGCCAAACTCCAAAAGAAGGCTGCCAAGGTCGGATTCGACTGGCCGGACACCGGGGGAATCCTCGAAAAAATCCGCGAGGAACTCGCCGAAACCGAAGCCGAACTCACCGCAGGAAATGAAGCCGGGATTGCGGAGGAAATCGGCGATCTCCTCTTCAGCGTCGTCAATCTCGCGCGCAAACTCGGTCAGGATCCGGAGGTTCTACTCTCCGGCACCAACACCAAATTCACCACGCGATTCCATCAGATGGAAACAGCCCTGAAGGCACGTCAAACCCCGCTCGGGCAGGCGACCATGGAGCAGATGGAGGCCGAATGGCAGGCCGCGAAGCAATCGGCGGTGTGACTAGTTCCCCAGCGTGGAGACCCAGCCCATTTCGACCAGCGAGTCCATGTAGACATCCAGCAGATTTCCGGGATAAATGCTCTTGGCGGAAGCCACCCATTCATCACCGTCCTCCTTTTTGTCAGCTGCATAGGCGAGCGCGGCTTTGGCAAAGTAGTAGGCCGGACTGTCGTTGTCGTAGGGAGCGTATTGGTTGAGAATCTCCTCGGCCGCGGTGGTGTTCTTCAACTGGGCCTGGCAGATCAGGATTTTGAACTGCATCAGGTGGGTGGTGGAGGTGAACTGGCGGGTCTGGGCCTCGCGGGCGTCCTCGGTGAGCTTGGCGGCCGCAGCCTTTTTGAGGGCCTCGTTCTGGGTGATCAGGGCGGTGAAGGCAGAGATGGCCGGTTCTAATTTTTTCTCCACGAAATCCATCTCCGCGAGATTGAACTTCGGATGGAAACTCTCCTTGTCGAGTTCGTGGGCCTTCTGGAAATGTTCCCGAGCCTTGGTAAAATCACGCATCTTGGTGTAGACTGCCCCGCGCAGATTTTCGATTTCCATGAGCGGCTCACCGACGAGGGCGTCCATTTCGTTGAGCTTTTGCAGCGATTCCTGCAGGCGCACCGAATTCATATAGTTGGTGACCTCGCCATGCAATTCGGAGTACTTGTCGCGCTGCTCCTGATTCAACTTCTGCAGCGCCGGAGGCATCAGCATGGGGCCTCCCGAGGGGGAGACCAAAGGGCTGTCACCCTCTGCGGGGAGTTCCACCGGGGGCAATTTTGCCGAGGGATCAAGCTTCAGGTTGGGATCGGCGGCTGGATCGTCGCCCTTCAATTCCAGCTTGGTTTTGTTGCGAGGAGCCGATGGAGCCTGACCGTGTGTGAGCGAGGCGCAGGCAAGGGAAAGAGTGGCTGTGAACAGCAATCGGGACGATTTCATGAAGCAAGGGTGGGTGAGTGAGTGAGCGGAAGCCATACTAGGGCTCATTTGAGAATTGTCAAAATACGGCTGACCGCCCCCGCCCCCCACGGAAGCTCACGGGCGCGCGGCGGCGGGATCGGTGAGGTAAATGTCCACCTGCTGGCCGACGTAGACTTTCCTGGCCGAGTTGGGTTTCATCGTAAAGATCACCTGGAGCACGCGGGTGTCGACGCGTTCCGAGCTGCTTCCGGTAAGGGAAACCTTGGGCACGATGAACGGCTCGATGCGCACGAAATCCAGATCGATCGGATGCGCGGAGTCGCCCTTCACCCAGGCCACGGCGTTCATGCCCTCGGTAATCCTGGGAGCCAGTTGCTCGTCCACATCGGCGCGGATTTGCAGCAGGTCGATCTGACCCATGACCATGGGGGACTCCTTGCCGGTCAGGGCGGCATATTCACCCACCCGGGTGTTGACCTGCAGGATGGTGCCATCAATCGGCGCGCGGATGGTGAGGCGTTCGAGCAGTAAATTGGTCTGGTTCACGACCGCGCGGCTGCTGGCGAGTTGCGCGCGGGCCACCGCCACATCATTTTGCCGGGTGCTGATGTCATCCTGCGTGACTGCCCCCGCGGTCCCCACGCCTTGAAGGCGCTGCAGCTGGTCCTCGAGCCGTTTCAGGCCGGCGGTGGCGACATCCACCAGGGCCTGCTGGGAAAGGAGCTGGGCCTGGAGGTCGCGGTCATCCAGCCGCATGAGGACATCCCCAGCCTTGACGTGATCCCAGACCTTGACTCTGACTTCCGTCACTAATCCGGGCACGGGCACCCCGATTTTCGTATTCTCATTTTGCGCCTCGACCAATCCAGAGGCGGCGATGGCGTGAGAGGCTGGTTTCTTGACCGGGGCAATCGGGGGAGCCGGCATCGGCGCGACCTGCGAGAGGGAACGCACGACGATCACCAGGCCGATGATGCCGGCCAAGGCAAAGTAGAAGGAAATTTTCCGCAGGTAAATGGACATAGGGGAGGACGAACGCGGTCTACAGATGCCATGACAACGCCCGCTCCGCCAGCCCGGATTCCTACAAGCGCGGTTTTTCCGGCTTGAAGGGGCCGTCCGCGTAGCGGAATCCCACCACCTTCATTTTGTGACGAAAGACCTTGTCGTGCGCCGTGGCGTAAAGGTAGTCCATTTTCTCGCCCCCAAAATCGACATTGGCGAACCAGCCCGGTTCCGGCTTCGGGATGATCGCATTGACCCGGCCTGCCTGATCGCAGATCTGCACGCCCATGCTGGTCGCCACGTAGAGTCGGCCGTCCTTGTCCACACACATGCCATCGGCATTGGAGAGCGAGTTATCCGCCAAATGGAGATGGAAATACTGCTGCTTGTTCGTCAGCTTTCCCTCCGCAGCAATTTGGAAACTCCACACAAACTGCCCTTCCGTGTCCGCCACGTAGAGCAGGGATTGATCCGGCGAGAGCACCACCCCATTGGGCCGCCGGATGCCCTCGTCCACCACCACGGGCTGGCCTCCCGCCGGGATGAGCCACACCTTCCCCGTCTTGAATTCCGTGGCGTAAAGGTTGCCGGAATGAGTGACCACCAGATCGTTCGGAGCAAATCCCGTCGCCACCTGGGTGGCCTTCCCCTCCGCGTCGAAGCTGACAATATTCCCCTTGGTTCCCGCATAAAGCGTGCCCCCCGGCCCGAACGCCAGACCCATTGGACCGTCGTCATGTTTCGCAAAGAGGGAAATTTTCCCATCGAGTCCAATTTTTTGTATGCCCTTGTCGCCATCCGTGAAGAAAATCTCCCCTTTGGCGTTCGCGCACGGGCCTTCGGCAAACTTGTAGCCGCTCCCCACCACCTCCCAGCCACTTGCCAGATCCGCCCACTGCGTCACCGGTTGTTTGGTTTGCTCCGGATGGATGGCCACCGGCGTCTTGCCATGGTCCTTCCACAGCCACCGCAGTGCCTCCGGCAAAATCTGCCCGCCCAGACCCCCATCGTGCGCCCCGTCACCCCAGAGGTGATTTACCTCATAACCGGCGAAGGTCAGGGACCGTTCCATTTCCAGATTCGCCACCCACCAGTCGCCCCCGTAAATGTTCTGATCATTGATCCCGTCCTGAAGATAAATGCGCAGCGGCTTCGGCGCCATCTTGCGAATCAACGACGGGTAGGCGTTGGCTCCCCGCAGACTCACATAAGTCCCGATGGTGCTGAACACCCTCCGGAAAGCATCCGGACGCTCCCATGCCGCCGTGAACGCACACACCGCTCCGCTGCTCGACCCCGCCAGCGCCCGGTCATCCGGATTTTGACTCAGCGGGTATTTTTTCTGAATTTCCGGCAGCACCTCCTCCAGCAGAAACCGCGCATACCCATCCCCCAGCCCATCATACTCGAAACTCCGGTTATACCGCGGCAACGCCTCCGCCGACACCGCCTTCACCTCCCCCGGATTGATGAACACCCCCACCGTCACCGGCATCTCCCCCCTCGCGATCAAATGATCAAACACCACCGGCACCCGCCACCCGCCTTCCCTGTTCACATAACCGCCGCCGTCCTGAAAAATCATCACACACGCCGGTTTCGCCGGATCGTATTGCGCGGGCACATAGACCCAGCAATCGTGGTCCGCGCCGGCGAAAATTTTGCTCGTTGGCAGCACCACCTTCTCCTCCCGCCCCTTCGGCACCCCCGCCTGCACCTCAGAGTCCGCCGTCAGCTTGTAGGGCCCTGGGACGATTTCGGGTCCGCTGGTCGCAGCCTGCAGGGAGTTATCGACGAAAAGGCAGACAGCAACGGAAAGGAAAGAAAGAAAGCGTGAAATCATGGCCCCCAGCATTGCCAAATCTCCCCTGCCACCGCACGGGAGATTTCCACCGTGTTAATGTAGCACCCCCCGGAGCGGCGACATTCCTGTCGCCGATGTAAAAACCGCGCCGCCCGCCTCCCGGACCTACAAGTCTGCTCCCACATCGCCTGTGTGAGCTTCCATATCGCTAAAGTGTCCACTCCAGGCCAAGTAAAAATTTGCTTGGCGAAATGCTCCATCTCATCCAGTGCTCCCTTTAAATTCACCCTTCCGAACCGATACCCCAAACCGAAACTTCATGAACGCCTTCAGACTGCTCGTTGTCCTCCTCACCGTTGTTATTACAGCCCCCTTTGCCCAGGCGCAGACCGCTGCAGCGGCAGACGGCACCTTTACTGCAGAGCAACTTGATCAACTTGTCGCTCCGATCGCGCTGTATCCGGACGATCTGCTTTCGCAGGTGCTCATGGCGGCCACGTATCCGCTGGAAGTGGTGCAGGCAAGCCGGTGGCGCCAGGCCAACCCAAGTTCCACTGGATCGGCTCTTGACGAAGCAATAGCCGCGCAGCCATGGGATCCGAGTGTGAAATCACTGGTGGCCTTTCCGGAAGCCCTCAAAATGCTGGACGGCAACTTGGATTGGGCACAGGACCTGGGCAATGCCGTGCTGGCGCAGCAGGAGGATGTCATGGCCGCAGTGCAGCGCATGCGCGCCAAGGCCCAGTCCGCTGGCAACCTCGAAACCACTTCACAGCAAAAGGTGGCCGTGGAAAAAGAAACCATTATCATCCAACCGGCCGCTCCTGAGCGGGTTTATGTTCCGGTTTACAGCCCAGTCACCGTCTATGGGGCCGCGTGGGCTCCTGTCAGGTGGTATTATCCCTGGCATTCCTATCCGCCGTCCTATTGGTATTGGGGCTACCCGGTTGCCCGGACCTTGTCCTTCAGTGCTGGGTTTGTTACCGGGGCGTTGCTTTTCGGGGGCTGTAACTGGCACACGCACAGCTTTTACTGCCGTTCCGCAGGTTACGGTCATGCTTGGTATCGTGGCAACACCAACGTCAACGTGAATGTCCACGGTAACGTCAACTGGAACCACAATCCGAGCCACCGCCACGGGGTCAGCTACAGCAACACCACCGTCAACAACCGGTATGGCAAATACAACAACGTGAATGTCAATAACCGCCCCGGCTGGAATAATTCCAACAACACGGCCAACATCAACCGACCCCCCACGCTGCCGGCTCAGCGCCCGGACTTCAATCGCCCGGACAACAAGCCCAACATCAATCGGCCCACCACGCTGCCAGCTCAGAGGCCTGACATCAACCGCCCGGACAACAAGCCCACCATCAATCGGCCTACCACGCTTCCTGCCCAACGCCCGGACATCAACCGACCGGACAACAAACCCAACATTAATCGGCCCACCACGCCTCCGGCCCAGCGGCCTGACATCAACCGCCCCGATAACAAGCCCAACGTCAACCGCCCCAGCACCCAGCCTGCGCAGCGTCCCAACGTGAGCAAGCCCAGCGGCGGGGCCTTTGGCGGGGCGGATTCAGCTGCCAGGGATCGCGCTGCCAGTGCCCGCGGAGCCCGCAGCTCCAGTGGCGGAAGCAAACCCTCCGTTTCCGCACCCTCCAGATCTGCCCCTTCTAGATCAGCCTCCAGTTCCAGTTCCAGATCCGCTCCTTCCAGATCCGCTCCCAGTCGCAGTGGCGGTGGCGGTGGGGGCAGCCGCGGGGGGCGTCGTTAGACTTCACCAGGTAAAATTTTCACCTCCTTTATCCAGTATCTCTTTATCTTTATGGCCATCAATTCGATTCACCTCTTCGCAGCCTCTGCTGTCAGTTTGCTGCTAACCGCCTGCCAAACAACTTCATCGAGTGGGAGTTCGCATCCCTCCCCAGAAGCTGCTTTTTCCGCCCTCACTAAAGCCCTGGAGACAGATGATCTCGCGGGAGTGCAGCGATTGACCGGCATCAAGGCCGACGAAATCGGATCCGGAGACTCCGTTCAGGACGCCACGCATCGTCGGTTGGTTCTAAACCGGGCCGCGCAGAAGATTACCGTTCGGGAGTCGGACAACGGTCTGACATGGATCGACTGCGGATCGGATGCCTGGACGTTTCCCATTCCTCTCAAGCACCGCAGCGACGGCACTTGGAGTTTCGATGCCGCCACCGGACGTGAGGAAATTCACAATCGCGTGATCGGCAGGAACGAACTGGCCACCCTGGCCACCCTGCGCGGCCTCGTCCGGGCGGAATGGAGCTATTACGCCATGGATCCTGATAAAGATGGCAGGAAATCCTATGCCGCACGCGTCTTCAGCACCCCGGGCACCAGGGACGGCCTCTACTGGGAGAGCGGAGCCGGTGAAAAGGCCAGCCCCGTGGGCCCCATGCTGGCCACCGCGGAAAGCAAAGGCTACACCTCCCTGCGCGATGGCGGAGTGCCCTACGAAGGCTACCATTACAAGATCCTCGACGCGCAGCCGGACAGCTTTGTCATCGTCGCCTGGCCCGCCTCCTACAGGAAATCAGGAGTCATGACCTTCGTCGCCACCGAACGCGGCTGGCTCTACGAAAAAGACCTCGGCACCCTCACCTCCTCCCGCGCCAAGTCCGTTTCCACCAAACAAGTCCGCGACTCCTGGTCACCCGTGAACACCTTCGGTCAGTAACAAAAGCCGGAGGGGCGACATTCCTGTCGCCCATTCAAACCCACCGCCGCAGGCGCACTTCACTCCATGGAAGTGCTGCTTCGCAGGAGTGCTCAAACGGCGACGGAAATGTCGCCGCTCCCTGTCATTGCACCCTCCTCCCTCCCCAATTTTCAATCTGCAATTTTCAATTCTCAATTTTCAATTCTCAATTTTCAATCCCCCACCTTCAGCCTTCAGTCTTTAGTCTTTAGTCTTTGTTCTTTAGTCTTTAGTCTTTTCCCCCTCTAAACCCCACTCCTCCGCGCCACGAGGTCCGAGCCAGCCTTGAGGGTCACAGTGCCGCTGCCGGAACTATTGCTGGCCTGGAGTTGCACGGTGCCGGCGGCGCTGGCGGCGGTCACGGCCACGTGCAGGCGGACGACGCCGGTGAGGGTGGAGCCTGTCACGAAGGACTTCGCGGGGCTGGCGACGGAGAAGGCGGTCTGCACTTCGCACTCTGTCGTCGTCGAGCTGGTCGATCCCGTGCCGGCAATGGTGATCATCACCGACGCGGCGCCCGGCCCGGTGACGCGGAATTTCAGTCCCTGGCCGCTCGATCCGCCCACCACGTGCAGCACCAGTTCCGCCTGCCAGCTCTCCCCCGCCGCCACCGCGAACGCCAGCCCCGGCACATCGGTGAAGCTGGCCGAAGCGCTCGTCCAGTCCGCCGCCGCGCGTCCGAAGAGCAGGCCCGCTCCCTGCGCATCGATCAGCGCCTTGAGCGCGTTGAGCTGGTCGCGCATTTCTGCGGAGCTGTTGGGCGAATTGGCCGCAGGTTTGGTGGGGTCGAAGGGCATGGGGCCTAGGGATTAGGGGCTGACGGTTACTTTCTTCACATCGGTCCACTCACCGTTGGGCGTGCCCTTGTCCCAGAAGCGATACTGGTATTCCCGCTCTTCCGGCGTGCCCGCCACCAGCAACGGACGATCATCGTCGTAGGGCGTCAGCGTGTCGATGGCCAGGAACTCCCAGTCACCGTTGCCCCGACGGCTTTCGATGTAAACGCCCTCATGCGTATATTTGGTGAATTTCGACCGCACGATTTTGCGCGTGGGACCCTGCATCACTTCGACGACCACTTTGGGAAACGGATGGGTCGCGGGATCTTCCTCCGAGCCGATGATGCCCAGGTCCGAGCCGATGACGTCGGTGTAACCCGCGTTGAGCTTCATCTGCGCAATGAGCGCAAAGATGCGCGTGAGCGCGCCGGGCAACTGCGCCACCACTGCGGCAGGCAGCGCGGGCGCGGTGAATGTCGGCAGCACCACCACAGTGCTCCCCGTGCCCGTCAGGCCCAGGTCCACCGCATCCGTGGTGGCGGGGGAGAAGGCGCGCACCGCCGCCAGCCAGAGGCCCAGCACGTAGTTGCACCACTTGGCATCCGCCACGCTGGCCGTGATGTCACCCGCAGCCACCCCGCAGGTGGGGCCATGGATCGGCAGCTTGGTGTAATAGTTCATCAGCCAGACCAACTGGGCGGCGATGCGGCTGGGATAATAGAGTTGGCGTCTCATAGTTTGGTGTTTTGGTTTATGTTTGGTTTGTGGGTGAAAATAGTCGGAGAGCGCATCCCAAAAGCCGCTGTCCCAGGTGCCGGTGTCCCAGTTCATGCGGGGAACCTTTCAGGTCTGATACCGCGCACGGCGGGATGCCTGCCCCTGCCGTCGGGATGTCCTGCCACCGCGCAGGGCAGGGATACCGCGCGGAATGGTAAGGCTACCATTCGCGATGGTAGGGATACCCTCGGGAATGGTAGGCCTACCATTCGAAATGGGAGGGATACCCTCTGGAATGGTAGGGATACCATTCGAAATGGTAGGGATACCCTCTGGAATGGTAGGCCTACCATTTGGAATGGTAAGGATACCCAGCGGAATGGTAAGCCTACCATGCGCGATGGTAGGGATACCATTGCGCGCGGTAAGCTGCCCCCGAACCGGGAAAGCCCTCCCGCGAACCGGGAAACCGCCCCCGGCGGGAGCAAGGCAGGCGTGCAATGGGAAAGGAGAGGCAGCGCAGTCATCGGGTGGAATGGCCGGCAGTAAAGCACAGCCCCCGCCCGTAGCGGTAGTCCTACATTGTGAACGCTTTTTGGCCCTCCTCCATGCCGCTGAAAAACCCCTCCAACGTCACCCCCAGCCCCCGCACCAGCACCGCCAATACCTCCACCCCCGGCAGCCTCTTCCCCGACTCGATATAACTGATCGTATTCCGTGACACCCCGCTTTCCCGCGCCAGCGTATACTGGCTCCATCCTCTCGCCTCCCGCAACTCCTGCAACCGCCCGGGCAACCGCTTCCGGATGCGTCTAGCATAGGCAGAGGCGGCACGATTCGAAGCAAGGCGGGTCATGGCTGGCGGAACGCATCCCCCGCCCCCGGTGCCCGGCAAGAAATATTTTTTGCGCCGGGACCACGCCGCAAACGAAAGCTGGCGACAACCACGCGAACCTGCTTCAACATCCGCCATGCCCACCGATCCCACCGCCGACTTGACCAAAGAGCAAGCCGCCGCTTACAACAAAGCCCTGCAAAGGATCGAAGCCTGCCGGAAATCGGGCGGGACCAAGCTGAATTTGTCCGACCTCGGCCTCACCGCCCTCCCGCCGGAAACCCTTCAACGAACATGCAGCTAGACCCATTCCAGGCACTACCCCTGCAAGGAGGATTCCTCCTGTTGCGCGTCGTCCTCAGCGAGGAACCCATGACAGATGCCATCGGACGCACTGCCTTGGCCCGCACCGTCATCATCGGATCCACCTTGGAAATCACCCTGTGTCGCAGTAACCTCACGCCTTCGGATATCTCCATTTCTCTTTATCATGAAGTGCTGGAAGCCGCTTCTGTAGCGGCTCTTCACCCACCCGTAAGTGTTTGTGAAATGAACGAAGCAGACTTCGAGGCTGCGGCACAGCAGGCATTTGCACGGCTGGGGCACGCCACTCCTGCCAACCTCAATAAACTACTGGTAGAATTCAATTTTTGACACTAGCCTTCGAACGTGAAACCAGAACTCCACATCCAACTCATCACCCTAGCCACCGGGGAGCGACTCCTGCGTCTCGAAGACCCTGAGAGCGGACTCACACTTGAACGAAAGCTCCACCCTGGGAAACCGCTTGTAAGCCAAAAGGCCAAGCTCCTAGCCCTCTTCCAAGCCATGCTCCAGAACGAACTGGCCATGGCGTGAGGCCTGCCCAGCCCATCTATCCTGTCCCTTACCTACGCTTCTGCTCGTAGCGCCCGCCTCCCGCCTCCCGCCTCTCGCCTCTCGCCTCTCGCCTCTCGCCTCTCGCCTCTCGCCTCTCGCCTCTCGCCTCTCGCCTCTCGCAGCT
>CALQSQ010000007.1 GCA_943333275.1 Akkermansia muciniphila | reverse complement strand
TCCAGCAAGGCCTCACGTTGAGGGGCGGGAGTCCGGATGCGGTGCCGGGTGTCGGTTTTGAGGATGGTTAATTCTTCGGTCATGATGCCGCCAAGCTAACCCAACGACTGGCCTCGCCGCTAGTGGTGCCGGGTGTGACGCTTACGATACTGCGGCTGCATCCTTCCTGAAATGGTGCGGCCAGACCGGGAGCTGCGCGTCTGGCATCCGCAAAAAAAACACCCCCGGAGAAGGATCCCCGGGGGTGTTCGTAATGATGCGGTGGTCAGCAGGAACTGACCGGGACGTTGCTTAGAACTGGATGGCGATGCCGGTGGTCAGGAGCAGGTCGTTTTCGTCGCGGCCTTTGGCGGGGGTGCTGTCATAGCCGTCGGTGACGGCGGCACGCAGGGCCATGTGATCGGCGAAGTAGAAATCGATGAACAGGCTGGCGCTGAGGTTGTAGCTGCTGAAGTCGGCGGCTTCCGGGGTGTAAACGACGCTTTCGCCGAGGGCGACGGAGCTGCTGAGAGCCAGGCTGGCTTTCTGGGCGGCGTAGAGGCTGAAGTAGGCATCGCTGCCGCTGGTAGTTTCCTCCCAGACGTAAGCCGGGCCGGCTTCGATGCTGACTTTGGCGGTATCGTTCTTCACGAGGTAGGCACCGAGGACGGCGGCGGTGGTGACGCGGTAGTCGATCCCGCCGACGTCGTCATGCAGGAAACCTGCGGTGGCACCGGCGAAGAGCGTGTCGTTGATGACCTTGTTGTATTGGCCGGAAACGTGGGCGTTTTGCTGGGTGACGTTGTTGTCCACTTCTCCGTAGGCTCCGCCGAGGCTGGCTAAGATTTCGTGATCGGAATCACGGTAGGTGGCATCGTAGGAAGCGGTGCCGAGGAGGGTGTCGCTATTGCCACTGGTGAGGCCGAAACCTGCGGATGCGATGTTGCTCCAGCCGGTCGTTGGGGCAGCGGCGGCGGCACGCTTGGTGAAGAGGGTGCGGCGGGTGGTGGGGGGTGGCGGAGCGAAGCCAGCGGCGCTGTAGCTCAGGCCGGCGAGAACGAAGACGTCCGTGTCATCCTGACCTGCGGCGGGGGTGTTGTCATAGGTGACGCCGGCAGTGGATTTGAAGGCCCAATGTGCCGAGAAGGGCACTTCGAGGGAGAGGTCGGCGGTGAGCAGGAAGTTATTGAAATCGTTGAGTTCGCTGCTGAAGGCGATGTTCTGCCCGATCTTGGCTCCGCTGGACAGGGTGTGGGTGAAGTGTTCGGCGGCGTTGAAGGCGACGTAATCATCCTTCACTCCATCGATCTTTTCAAACACGTAACCGATACCTGCCTCCACGGCGAGTTTGGTGGAGTCAGTGTTGAGCAGGCGGTAACCCAGAACAGGACCGAGCCCGATGCGGTAGTCCACGAGGCTGATTTCATCATAACGGAAACTGGATCCCAGGCCGAGGTAGATATCCGGAGTGAGATTCCGATTGTAACCGGCACCGATGACGAGGCGGTTCTGATTCACGACGCTGTCACTTTCACCGTAGAAATAATCGGTGCTGAAGGTGAACTCCTCTTCCGGCGTGACGTAGGTGGCGAGGAATTGTGCGCCGAGGCCGAGGGTATCGGAATTGCCTTTGGTGAGGCTGAGACCGGAAGCCATGGAGACATTCCAAGGACTGGCGGGCGGGGTGCAGCAGGTGGCGCAGCCTTTACCGCCAGGAGCTTTGCCAGCGCCGGCCACGGAGGCGGTGCCTGCAGAAGCGCCCGAGCAGAGGCCGAGCATGGTGGCTAATACGAGGGAATGGTTCAGATTGGGTTTTGTCATTGTTGTTTGGTTGCTTGTTGTTGGGGATACCCTGGGTGAGACAGATTCAGCAAAATTGTTAGCGGCGCAGTTAGGTGAACGCTGAACGCGGCGCAACTCCAAAATTCAGGTGCCTGGGACTGAGAATAGGTGCATTCGCGAGGGCAATCAACGCAGCCTTCCAGGCGGGCCAGTGTTGTGATTGATCCCGGCGTATTCAGGAAGCCTCTTCGAAATGGCCTCCTCCCCTGATCAGGCTCATTCCAGCGCTTTCTCCACAGCCGCGGTGATTTCCTTTTCTCCTTCCGGAGAATAGCCTGTTTTGACGAGAGCTATTTTGCCATCACGGTCGATGACGACGGTGTGGGGGATGCCTTCGACGCCATACTTGCGGGCGACGGACTGGGTGGCATCGAACCCGACGGGCGTGGAAATCTCTCTGGTATCCAAAAATTTGCGCACTTGCTCCAAGGTTTCCCCCTGGTTCACGGCGAGGAAGGCGACCCGGTCCTCCGGGAAATCCTTCATGGCATTCACCAATCCCGGGAGGGATTTCACACAGGGACCGCACCAGGTGGCCCAGAAGTCGAGCACGACTACCTTGCCCTTCATTTCCTTGAGCGTGAAATTTCCCGGATCCAATCCGGGGATTTTATCAAGGGGGATCGTTCCTCCCGTGAGCATGGGGATGCTGAAGTCCGCCGCCTCCTTGCCCACCAGTGGCGATGCGGTGTTCTCGTCACCCGGCAGGACGGGATCCTTGGTGTTGACGAATTTCCAATTGGCGAGTGCGGCATGGCCGAAGCTCGGGCCGGGCACTTTGATGGACAATCGGTCGATCAGCGCGAGGGGGATTTTACAAGCGCCCAGCAGGGGATGCTCGCCGGTGACGAAATCCGCATTCCAAGCCTCCGCCGCCAGCCGCACCCGGCCGCCATTGACGAGATCGATCCACTGGACGGGGTTTTCGGGGTCCACGGGTGGGTCAGGGACTTTCTTGGCGGGCTTGGGGGCGGTGCGCGAAGATTTGACCGGGGGAGCAAAGGGGTCTGGTGCCGCCTGCTGCGGCTGGTCCGCATCTTCACCGGTTTTTTCAGCTTCGGGCGGCGGCTCTTTGGCATCGCCTTTTTCCGCCTTGGCGACCCAGACCGCCGAAGTGACGCGGTCCCGGGGGACTTTAAATGTTTCCAATCCCGCGCGGAAGAGCAAGGACGAGTCCGACATGCTTTCAATCTCACCGCGCAGCAGGTCACCGTTGCGTCCGATGAGAATGTGCCTGGGAGGAGATTCGCGGTGGACGCGGGGCAGCAGGAGGGCCTCCCGTTTTGCATCCTCACTGAAGATGGGGGGAGGAACGTTGAAGGTGGTGCCCACAGTTTGGAAATCGCTGACTTTGACGTCGTTGGTTTGGTTGCCCCAAAGGGACGTGGACTCGAGGACAATCCCCGGCCCGCGGGATTTTTTGACTTTCACTTCCCGGTCGCGTTCGCGCTGGTTGTTCGTCTGGGTCCGGATGCCATTGACCCACATTTCAACGCGGTCCTCCGGGAAGGTTAGGCGGACCTCAATGGGCCCGGTGGACTTGGGAATCTGGAGCTGATCATCGAACTGGCCTTCCTGCTCGTTTTCCGGGCCGAAGTAGAGCGTGCCCATGTCGCTGATAAGGAAATTGGTGGTGCCAGTTTTTTGCTCCAGACTGCTGGTAAAAAGACGGATGCGCAGGGTGGACCCCCTGCCGACCCTCTCGAGCTTGAAGCTGATGTCCTCCCCCTGAAGGGCAAACGGATGACCGATGCCCCCGCCGGGCGGGATCGTTACGATTTTATCCTTGATGGTTGGCTTGGTGCTGTTGATGGACTGCCATTCAGCCCCCTCGAACCCCTGCGTGGCCACGCGCGGCTGCACAAACTGAATGGCGTGGAGATCGGAGGTGGCCAGGAAATCCTTGCCCGCAGCGGGCCACGCAAACTCCACCTTGTCCCTGGAAATGCCGGTGAGTGAGACCGGAAAGGTCTCCCCGGATTTCACATGCAGCAATGCGGGGGCGCGTTCCACCGTCTGCTCCTCGGCGGTGCGACGTTTCATCGTCAGTTCGTTGGCCACAACCGGAGCGAGGGCTTCCACGCCGCCGACCGGACGGAACCTGGGAAGTTTACCGCCGCCCCATTCCATCGTCCCATGCAAGGCTCCGCGGGTCGTCGTGAGGTGGTCCAGTTTCTCAAAGGCTTTCTTGCGATCCTCCTCGGATGGCGGAGCGGCCTCGTTGTTCGGCTGCGGAAGCACCAGCGCGCGACATGCTTTCAGCGCGATCGTGATCGGTTCGGGGGCAAAGGACGTTTCCAGGGTAGCCCTGCCGTCCTTGATTCCGACCAGTTTTCCCCGAACAAACTGGCCGTCGCTGAACCACATGGACGTGAGTGAGGAATCCTGATCCAGCCTGGCTTCGCGCCCCCAGCGGATCGCGTGCACCGTGGCCAGGTCCAACTCTCGCGCCTGGCCGTCGGGCTGCCGGATCATCAGACCAGCGGCAGATTTGCCGACTGGCTCACCCGCCAGATGCGCTGTGGAGGTCTCGATACAGACTGGAGCGGCCAGCAGTGCCGGAACTGGCTGCCCGGACCAGCGACTGATTTCCATGCGCTCCACGATCATGCCATTGCCTTTATTTCGCAGGGTGATGTGGCCCTCGGATTTCGAAGATTGAGTGCCTGTGGATTTGGACTTGGATTTGGACGTAGACTTTGGCTTCTGGATCTTGATCTCCGGAATCGCATTTTTCGTAAAATCCAGCTCCGCGAATGGAGTCTCATCTGGTCTGAGCAGGGAAACGGGCTGGAGCGGGGCAGCGAGTTCCCCCCAGACCGATCCGTCGGGGCCGTAAAGCACCACCTGGCGGGAATTCTGATCCCAGGCCAGTCTCAACCGCAACTTCCGAAGTTCGGGCCCCGGGCGGACGGAAGCGGTGGCATAACGGGTTCCCTGCACGAGCACCAGTTCATCCTGCCAGGTCTCCACTGAGACAGCCTGGGTTCCATTGCCCAATTCCACTGAGAAGGACGGAATCTCCGCTGTGGAAATGGAGAGATCCAGCACGCACCTGTCAGGCAGTGGAACATCCCATTTTGCCGCGGCATTAAAGGATGGCGAGGCGATCAAACCGCCGGGCTCCAAATACCAGGGCGTGAATTTGTTTCCTCCATCTCCCCGGTTCTGATTTTGATTTTCGTCCACTCCCAGCGCCACCAGCCCGCTCGTGCCGCTTTTTACCACGTCACCCCCGGTCATTCTTTCGACCGCCACCAGATGTTCCCAGCGTGTCGTGATGGTTTCTCCCGAGAGGAGTTTGAAGCTCAATTCGCTCTCGGTCAGTTGCTGCAACGTCCCTGACAGATTGGAACCATCCGTCAGGAGAATGCGAAACTCCCCTTCTGCAGCCGCTGGTTCGCTGCTTTTACCGAAGTCCACCTGCCGGAGGGACTCACGCTGGAGGCGCATGGGCTCGGAAAAGATCTGACTCTTCCAGGTGAGTTCATTTTCCAAGGCCCCCACCAGTTCGCCCGCCGCCTTCTCACCGTTCAGCCACTTGAGTTCCGACGCAGCGGGGCCGGTGGGCGACATCACCATGCCCAGGCGCACGTGCGCGGGAGCGGGCGGTTTCTCCTTGGGCGTCTCTTCCGCACGTGCTGTCATGGCCAGCAGCAGTCCGGCCGCAAGACAGAGAGTGAGCGCGTGCCGGGACCAAAGTTTATCGTTCATAAATGGGGAGAAAACGATAGTTCAAGGCCAGGGCCAGCAGGGACATGCCCGTTCCAAACGAGCCATTCTTAAAGCTGCCGTCCTCGGCCTGCGTTCCCGACAGTTGCCGGATCGTCAGCGCATTCCATTTCTGCCAGGCTTCGTAGTCACCCTGGAACAGCGCCTGCGCCATGTAATACCGGAAATATTCGGGATAGTTGCCCTCCCGATGCTCCAGCCGGGAGGCAATGTGCTTGAGGGTGGCGGGAAATTTCTCAGGATCCTTCTGTTTGCCCACTGCAGCCACCAGCGTGGCGATGGACGAGCGGGCCATCGATTCTCCCATGCCGCCGAAGCCCCCCGAATAGGCCACCGAGCCATCCTTGCTGGTGCTGCGCCGCATGTAATCCAGCGCGGCATTCAGCGTTTCATCCGGAACGTCCATGCCGGCATTGCGTGCGGCCAGCAGCCCCATGATGACCGCTCCGGTCACAGAGGTGTCCGCATCTGTGGAGTCGGGAGTATAGCGCCATCCCCCCCAGCGGTTCTTCTTTTGGGACGTTCCTGCGCAGCGGATTGCAAGATCCAGCGCTGCGGCAATGCTGCGGGCTTTCGGCTCGCCGCCCTGCCAGAGCAGGGATTCATCCACCGCTCCGTAGGCCTCCGCCAGCGCCAGCATGGCGAATCCATGGTGATACATGCTGTTGGGCATGTAACCGGTCTTTTCATCCTGCGTGGTGATGATGTGACGCAGCGCGCGGCGAATCGTCTGCGCCCAGCGCCCGAAATTCGGGTCCTCCCCGCTGGCCAGAAATGCCATGACGCAAATCCCATCCAGTCCACTGCCGGCATTGCCATCCTCCCACGATCCGGCCTCCCCCTGTTTCTGTGACAGCCATTCCATGCCGCGCTCATACATGAAATCCACTTCGGGTGGAATTTGACCACCAAAACGCAGTGCGGGATCCTGCGCCGGGCTCGGCACAGTCCATCCGCAAATCGTAAGGAACATCAGGAAACGCAGCATGCTATTCTTTCTTCTTGGCGGGTTGTTCTTTCTGGACGCGCCGGGAGTGGTTACGCTTGAGATTTTCCGCATAGCTCAATGCATTCGGAATGCAGCGGTCCTTGAGGGTTTCGATTTCCTCCTTGCTGAAAATCTCCTTCATTTCCTCCTCGGAGAGCAGCGCCACGGGCACCTTGTTGTAATATCCCTGAAGATACCATCCGGCCGAGAAATAATTCTCAATCTCCGGCTCGTATTCCTTGATCACGGCCTCCACTTTCTTCTGCAGTTTCTCCACCTGCTCCGGTTTGAGTTTCATTTGTTGTTCAAGATCAGATACGCCGGAGGCCGCCAGCGTCCGCAGTCTCCAGGCGGACCGCATCTCGCAATCCTCCTCCCAGGCCTTTTTCTGCGAAGCATCCAGCACCCTTTCCACCGCCGCTTTCCATATCGGCGACTCGGGTTCCCGGCCCCGGTTTCCGAAGTTGGGCATGGAGAAATTGACGAGGCGTTCCTGAAGGTTTTTAAATGGCGTGTTTTGAAATTGCTGCCGCAGGTACTGTTCCGCCTGGGTGAAGGTATTCTGGGCCGATCTTTCACTGGCCCCCTTGGCGGCAGTCATCAATACCGCGCGACCCTCCGCGCCGAGTTGCGTGACCCTCGCGATGATCTCCACTTTCGCCGCCATGATGTTCAGCTCCCGCTGGCGGATGGCGTGGCTCTGGTTGAAAAGCACGTCGGAAATCATTTGTTCGGCCTCCAGCTCATTGGCGGGAGCGGGGGCCTTTTCATCCACAGGGACGGGTTCGCGGTAATAATTAGCCTGCGGCAGCATTTCCGGCTTCAGCGTTTTCCACCGCTCCAACTGCCCGGGCTCGAGCGTTTGTTCCAGCCATTTGGGATCAATCTGCTGCACCTTGGCCAGCAGGTTTTGTAAATTCAGGCCATAGTAGGTGTTGGGGTCGGGCGGTTCGAAATAAAAGGCAGGCAGGCCCTGCATCTCCCTGGCCCCGGCTTCCGCGAGCGCCTTGCGCTGCGTCTCTGAGAATCCAAAAAGCGGATCCAACTCCGTAACGATGGTCAGGGCCAGCGTCGCCGTCCGCCGCTGGCGGAACTCCCGGCGGCGTTCGGCAAAAAGCTTCCGCTCCTCCGGCGTGAGGACGGTCGCCAGGGCTTCCTTCCAGGCGGGTTGCTCGTGGGGTTGCACGGAGGCCTTTTCAGATCTCAGCAACAACGGATCCATGTTTTGCTGCTGGATCGATTTGCGCAGATTCTTCAATTCGGTCTCCGTCATCCCGGAAACGGTAATCTCGGCTTGCGACCGCCAGGCCGCGACGGAGGCATTCACCGCCTCATCGGCCGCCTTGGTCAGCAGCTTGACGCGTGCTTCATCGATCTCGGAATTCTGCGTCACCCGCCGGGCGCGACCATCCATGACCTGGGCCAGTCGCTGCTTGACCACATCCTCACAGGCCCCCAGGCTGTCCTTCATTTTCTCCAGGACCTTCTGCCGGCGCACCTTGGACGCCTCCTCCAGTGCCGCCAGTTTGTCAGGCTGCAGGGTCTGCTGAAGCGCCTCTTTCCAAGGGGTGGTGTCCTGAAAGGAGAGATGAAAATAAGCGGCGTAGGATTCGGAAAATTGCTCAGGCTTCCATTGCGCGATCACCCGCGCCCCGGAATTCAACACGCTCTGCTGCAGCATTTGCTCAAGCTTCCCGGCCCACCGCGTTCCCACCTCCCCGGATACCGCCGGCAGTGCGGCCAGGATTTTTCCCTGCTCCTCGTTGGTCAGGTGGTTGGATTCAAAAAATTTCGTGACCGATGACTTAAGATTGGCCTCGTTGTTCTTGAGCCAGTGGACGCTGGCTTGGCTGCAGAATTCCCGCAGGATCGCGGCATCTTCCTTGGAAAGCTCATTCGGGATCTCGATCTCCTCCTCGGTCTCCACGGCGGGCTCGTCGGCAGCGCCTCCCGGAATTGCGGCCATCAGCCAGACAAAGACACTGAACATCCAAACCCTTTGCATCATGGGCGACCTCCGGTTCCTTCGAGGTTGCTGAAATAGGCATCCAGCCCGGTCTTGAACTCTTCAGGAAACTCCTTGCCAGCCCGACCCGTGGCCTGGCCCACCGGCCTTGCGGAAATGGCGCTCTTGCCATCCGATCCCGGTCCAAGATCCGCCAGCGCCGCAGAACTCGCCGTGGCCGCGCCCCCACCGCCACCAGGGTTGCTGCCACCACCACCGCCGCCTTTTGGATTCTGGCGTTTCGTTTGCAGCAGCAGTTCGATCGCTTCACTTTCGGCGGCAATCGCCGGGGCTCCGGTGTTGGGCTCGCGCAGGATGTCGCTGGCCTCGGCCATGACTTCCCTGACGGCTGCGAGCAGCTGCAGTTCCTTGCCGAATTTTTCCGCGCCCTGAGGCAGAGCCAGAATATCGGCCACGGCGCCGGTGGTGTGATCCTCGATCCGATCCTGCTCGATGGAAAGTTTGCCGGACTTCTCCTTGTGTTCACCGTCCTTCAGGGCGGTCCTGGCATTTTCCAGTTCCCGCGTTTCATCGCGCAGCTTCATTTCATCGCGCAGCGCCTGCATAACCTTGAGGACGATTTCCGGCGGCAGACTGTCCCCGCCCTTGCATGACGAACAGTTGGAGCATTTTCCAGCCTTCACCATTTCTTCGGCCCAACGATCCAGCGTGTCCGCCCAGAACTCCGCACCATGGATGGCGTTGCCGCTGAGATTGGTCACAGCCCGATCCCCCACTTCCTCGAGCGATTTCACAATCCGGGACTTCTTCATTTCCGAAAGGACATTCTTGAAATGCTGGTCGGGCTTGCGCTGGGCATACGCTTCGAGATCATTTTGGATGATTTTCACCAGGGCGCTCTGGCTCCTGGCAACGCGTTTGGCCTCGGGTGCGAAAGTGGTCACGAAAGTTTCTGGCGTTGGCTCTGGATTCTTCGCGACTGCGGGTTCTGCCGCCGGGGCCACTCCGGAATCCTCCTCCTCGTCGTCGATGGCCGCGCCGGCTTTTGCAGGGGCCGCAGGCTCATCGGTCGCCACGGTGATGGCTGCATGCGAACCCTCCCGGACGATCCCAAAGGCATCCAGCGTCTTCTGGCTGATGCCGGAGGCGAGTTGGGTTTGCTCACGTGAGGCAAATTTGAGGCGTTTCACAAAAGTGCTTGCTTCCAGACTGGCGAGAATTTCCCCCAGCTTGTCGGAGACCTTGGCAAATTCCGCGAGCAGATCCCGCTGCTCCTCCACGCCCTTTTGCAGCGCATCCTGCGCCGTGGACTCCGGATCCTCCGGCTTCGGTTCCGGCTTGGCCCCGGGAGCGGCGGCCAGGGAATTCGAGGGCAGGCCAAACTTGGATTTTCCGGGAGGTTTGGGCGCGCCGGGTTTCCCGTTCTCCTTGGGCTCGGGCTTGTTCATCGTGCTCTCGGTGATCTTGATCGAAGGCACGGGTGGCTGGGGTTTGGCGTTGGGATCAGCCGGCTTGGCTTCGCCGAGTGCGGAGGGTGGAGGCGATCCAAGGGCGAGCTGCGGGGCGCTCTTGCCATCGCTCGGTTTGCCAGGACTGCCGGGTTTGCTTTCGGCAGTGGTGGTGTTATTGGGGTCGGCGGGCTTGCCGGGCTCGCTAGGCTTGGCTTCGGCTCCGGGCTTGCCCTGGCCGCTTTGTGCCATTTTCGCATCCGCCTTGGCATCGGCGGATTGTTTCAACAAATCAGAAACCGAAGGCATGCGGTTGGCGGCGATGTCCCGCAGGGATTGCAACATCGTCGCCCACGATTCCAAACGCGCGGCGTCGAATTCGGGGTTCTTCGTCGCCTGCTCCACAAGATTGCGCCCCGCATTGTTCAGCGAATTGAGCCGCTCGGTATTGGCATTTTCAGAGGCCGCCTGCTGGGCGACTTTCCGCCGGTTCTCCGGCCGGTCCAACTCCTGCGCGCTGAGCGCCCGCAGTTCCTTGTTCGTCTGGTGCAGCGCCTGCTCACGTTCATACGTCTCGCGCGCGGCTTCCAGCCATTTACCCAACTGCTGCGTCACCCATAGCGCGTGGTCCTCCTTGTTCAGGACGTGCAGCAGAAAGGCCGCACTCTGACTGTGCTCGCGTCCGGGCAGGAAATCCTCCGCCCACGCCCGAATCTCCAGCGTCTGCGGAGCGATCCCTTCGCGCGTTGCGCAAAATGTCGCCCGCTCCGCCAGTTCCTTTTTCTCCGCCCCACCTGCGGCGACAATTTTCGATCCCTCTGTCTTGGGTGCGTCCTTGGCCTCGTCCAGCCCCTTCCAGCTCAGCCCCATCTGCTTCACCCCGAAATCATCGGACGTGCTTACTTCAAACACCACGACTTCCGAATCCAGCACCACCTGCTCCAGCGATTCGCGCCGCGCCACGATCTTCGGAGCCTGATCCTCCGCCGTCTGCACCTGCAGGACCAGCGGAACTTTGGCGGTCAGGCCCAGCGAATCCTTCCAGGTAAACGTCACGTTGCGCGCTTCATCGATCATCTGCGCCTCGCTCGATAAACGGTCGCCGTCCATTTTTGCCGGCTTTCCATCAATCTCCGCCGTCGTCAGCGAACGACTCGCCGTCGCCTCAAATGTCGCCTGCGCTCCTTTCAGGATGCTCAGGGAACCTCCGCGAATCTCCGACTCCGGTTCGGTTACATACTTTAAATACTCCGGCAGCTTCATCCGCACCTTCAGCGAGGTCAGCTCCGGCCGCGGCCGTGGCTCCACCCGAATCTTCTGACGGACATCGCCCACTTTCACGAACAGGTCCGCGTCGTCCTTCTGAGGAGGGAAATTTAAATGGTAGGACAGCTCAGACTCGGGAGAGGTGATTTCCGGCTGACCGGAAATGCTCCCCAAGGCCGTGGCCGGTGTCCAGTGGGTTTCTTTCCGCAGTTCGACCGGCAGTGTAAACGGCTCCGCCAGCGGCACCACCAGCGGGTTCGGCAACGGCTCCACCCGGGCAAAAGTGAAACGCTCGGTATTTCGCCAGGGCATCAGCCAGCGGGCCAGCGCATTTTGAGCGGCCTCGTTGATCAGCACAAATCCACCCAGCGTGAGCGCACCGGCCGCCCCCACCGCCCATCCCCATTGCCGGTGCTTCGCATGCGGCACCGCCTGCGAGAAATCCTGATCCTTCACCGCCCCATCCGCCTGCGCCATCGCCGCCTGCACCAGCCGCTCACTGCGTCCGCTGTTGGCATGTTCATTGCGGGCCAATTCCACGATGCCCAGCAATTGGTCCCCCAGCCGGGGAAATTTCCACTGCAGCAAACGCGCCGCATCCTCAATCCTCCGGTGCTTCCACACCCATTTATGCCACTGCAGCGGCAACCCGAGCCCCGGCACCGCCGCGCCCAACGCCAGCAGCAGCCCGCGCAGCCAGGCCGGGGTATCGAACAAGCGATCCAATCCCAGCACCAGCAAATACGAAACCGCGAGACCAAACAATCCCGCCAGCACGCCTTCGATCAATTTTACCAACCAGACCCGTCGGCGGAATTCCGCCAATTTGGAAGCCAGCACCGGAGGGAGTTTGAGTGAGCCGTTCATGACACTATGGGGGGTTGGATGGAAATCACGGGGCCGATTGACCCCCCCTGCCCCATCCCGTGCTTCGACATTTCCAGCACCGAAAGGTTCATTCAAGAATCAAAATCTGCCACGAAGTCATCATCCTACTGGGAAGTCTCCGAATGAAAACCCCTTTTTCCCTTAATTAGGGAGCGCAAATTTCCACGCACCGGACATTGACAGGCTGCCATTGAACGAAAGCGGAATAAGTGCGGTCCATGTCCGGAATTTCCTTGCAAACAATTCTGGTTTGCTGCCAGCTACCCACTCATTATGACTGATCTAAATTCCTTCTCCGCCCTGCCGCCTGATGATGTCGATGCGATTGATCACCTGCGGGATACTTACGGGAGGCTGGCGGCGGAACTCTCCAAGGTCATTGTCGGCCAGCAACACGTGATTGAACAGCTCTGCATCTGCCTATTTGCCCGCGGTCATGCGCTGTTGATGGGTGTACCGGGGCTGGCGAAAACCCTGCTCATCAGCCGTCTGGCGGAAACACTGTCACTGAATTTCAGCCGCATTCAATTCACTCCGGATTTGATGCCCATGGACATCACCGGCACGGACATTCTTCAGGAACTTCCGGGCGGTAAGCGTCAGTTCGAATTCGCCAAGGGACCGGTCTTTGCCAACATTGTGCTGGCGGATGAAATCAACCGCGCCCCCGCCAAGACCCAGGCGGCCATGCTCGAAGCCATGCAGGAGCAAAGGGTCACCGTCGCGGGCCGTCCGTATGATCTGCAATCGCCTTTCTTTGTGCTGGCCACGCAGAATCCCATCGAACAGGAGGGCACCTATCCCCTGCCGGAAGCGCAGTTGGACCGGTTTATGTTCATGATCGGAGTGGGCTACCCCAGCCGCGGTGAGGAAATCCAAATCGCCCGATCCACCACCGGCGCACGCCTGGCCAAGCTGGATCACATCATGGATGGCACGCGGGTCGAAGCCTACCAGGACCTGGTGCGCCGCGTGCCGGTGCCGGATCACATTTATGAGTTCGCCGTGGACCTCGTGCGCCGCACGCGTCCCGCCGATCCGGATTCGCCCGAATGGCTCAAGCCGCTCGTAGGCTGGGGCGCCGGTCCCCGCGCGGTGCAGTTTCTAATTCTCGGTGCCAAGGCCCGTGCCGCTTTACTCGGAAGCTACATGGTGCGCCTGGAGGACGTTATCGCCGTCGCCGAACCCGTCCTGCGGCATCGTGTGATGACCACGTTTACCGCTCAGTCGGATGGCATCACCAGCATCGAGGTGACCAAACGGTTGTCGGAGGAACTCCAGAAGGAAGTCATCATCAAGAAATAGACCGGCGGCGAACCCATGAACGTCAGCCAATCATTTCTCGACAGCAAGGTGCTCTCGCGCCTGCTCGCCCTGCCGTTGAATGCGCGGCAGGCCATGACGGGAAATGTTTCCGGACGGCATCGCAGCCCTGTTCGCGGCGCCTCCATTGAGTTTGCGCAGTATCGCAAATACGTTCCGGGCGATGACACGCGGCGGCTGGACTGGCGGACGTGGGGGCGGACGGATCGCTTCTACATTAAGGAATTCGAGGCCGACACCAATTTGCGCCTGGCGCTCATTGTCGATGCCAGCGGCTCCATGGGATTCGGCGAAAAGGACGCCACCCGGCTGAATTATTCGCGGAAACTCGGCGGAACCCTCGGCTATCTCGCCGCGCAGCAGGGCGATGCCGTGGGCCTCTGGGGCGTGGGGAAGGGTCATCGGCAGAAACTCCCGGCGAAGCGGGGCGCGGGACATTTGCGAATCGTGCTGGATCAACTCGCCCGACTGGAAGCCCGGGGGGAAACGACCATTCTGGAATCGCTCCACGAAGCCGCAGACCAAATTTCCCAACGCGCCCTCGTCGTCGCCATTTCGGATTTCTTCATCCAGCCCGCCAAGCTGAAACAGGCGCTGGAGCATCTGCGTTTCCGCAAGCATGATGTGGTGCTCTTTCATGTCATGGATCAAATTGAACTGGACTTCAATTTCGAGCGCCCCGCCCGTTTTGTGGACATGGAGGGTGGCGAGATCGTGATGGCCGATCCCTCGCTGCTCCAGCGGCGTTACAAGGAGGTGGTGAAACAATACCTCGCTGAAATGGACAACGTCATCCGCACCACCGGCACCGACTACCACCGCGTGCTCATGAAGGAACCCTACGAGGACGTGCTCGCCCGCTTCCTGCTCGCCCGACTTCAATCCAAAGGCCGCCGGTAAACAGACTAGCATGAGTTTCCTCGCGCCCATCCTGCTCTTCGGTCTGCCGCTCGCGTTGATTCCCATCATCGTCCACCTCATTCATTTGCTGCGGCGCAAGCGGGTGAAATGGGCCGCAATGATGTTTCTGCTGCTGGCCCAGCGCACGAACAAGGGGCTTTCCAAACTCCGCCAGTATTTGATCCTCGCCTTCCGCGTCATGGCCGTGGCCGCCATTATTTTCGTCGTCGGCCGACCCCTCGCCGGCGGCCTTCTGGGCCTGACGGGCGGCGCTCCGGATTCGGTCATCATCCTGCTGGATCGCAGCGCCTCCATGGAACAGCAACTGCTCACGACCGGCACCAGCAAACGCACCGCCGGCCTGCGCAACCTCACCGCCGCCATCAAGGACGCCTACGGCAAACGCTCGAAACTCGTCCTCATCGACAGTGCCTCCCTCCAACCCGTCTCGCTCGAAACTGCCGATGCCCTGCTGGACATCCCTCAGGTCGGCCCCACCGACACCGCCGCTGACATTCCCTCACTCATGCAGGGCGCGCTCGACTACATGACCACCAACCAGACCGGCCGCACGGATGTCTGGCTGGTCAGTGATCTCCGCCAAACCGATTGGAACCCCGCCGGTGGCCGCTGGGCCGCCCTGCGCGGAGCTTTTGCAACGCTGCAGGGTGTGAAATTTCAAGTTCTTACCTACGCCGAAACGCAACCATCGGACCTGGGCATCTCCGTGGAAAAAATCGTGCGCCGCGAAACCTCCGACAAGGCCGAGCTGCTGCTCGACATCCGCCTGAAACGCGGAGAACCCGTCGCCGAACCCATTCAAGTCCCCATCGTCATCAACATCAATGGCGTCACCAGCACGATGAAGGCGGAACTCAAGGGCAACCAGGCCTTTCTCCAGGCCCAATCCATCCCCATCGACAAGACCACTCTGCGCGGCTGGGGCAGCGTGCAACTGCCAGCTGACACCAGTCCGAGCGACAACCTTTACCACTTCGTCTTCGATGCCCCCGCACCTTTGAAATCCGTCATCGTCAGCACGGATGGTGAAGTTTCCACGCCGCTGGCCGCCGCTTTGAATGCCCCCGCCGATTCGTCGCGCACCTATGCCTCCAGCATCCTTCCAGCCACCAGGGCCGCGGAGATCACTTGGGAGGAAACGTCCCTCATCGTCTGGCAGGAGGTCGTTCCCGATCCGGAATCGCCCGTGGCCAAACAACTCATCGCCCACGTCAAAGCCGGGCGCAGTTTGATTTTCCTGCCACCAACCACCCCGGACGACACCGCCTTCGCCGGCCTGCATTGGACCAAATGGGGCACCGCCGCGGGCGACAAACCCTCCCTGGCCTCGTGGTGGCGCAGCGATGCCGGACTGCTTTCCGGCACGCGCGCCGGATCAGCCCTGCCTGTCGGCGAGGTGGAAGTGCAGCGCTGGTGTGGCCTTGAGGGCGAATCGGTTCCCTTCGCACGCCTTGATGAGACGGCGGAGAAAGCGCCTCTTTTGGTGCAGGCTTCCGCCGATGATTTTCGCTCCACCTATTTCCTGACCGCCCTGCCCGGCTCGGGTCAATCCAGTCTCGCACGCGATGGCGTCGTCATGTTTGCCCTGCTGCATCGGGCTTTAAATGAGGGATCCGCCTCGCTCGGAAATGCCCAGCAACGCACCGCCGGCCCGCGCGCCCTGGGCGAGGATCCCGGTGCCTGGACCCGGCTCGACATCGAAAACCCCGAAAGCATTCTGCCGCTGGATCGCCCCCTGCGCGCCGGTGTGCTCAAACGATCCGCAGGCGCGAAATCAGACCTCCTCATCGCCATCAACCGACCACTCACCGAGGACGCCACGCTCACGCTCGGCAAAACCACGCTGGACGAAGTCTTCGCAGGTCTCGACTGGCGTCTACTGGAGCGCACACTCGAAAACGAAAAGAGTCTCACCAGTGAAATCTGGCGCACATTTCTCATCCTCATGGCCATCCTGCTGATCCTGGAGGCCCTGCTCTGCATGCCCGCGCCCAAGACCGCGGCCGAATTTCAATCCAAACCCGCATGACCAACGCCACCAGCGAGTTTGTATTCACCCACACCCCGCTCGCCACCGTCACGGCGATCGTGTTCGTTGTGCTCATCCTCATCCTGGGATTCATGGCATGGAAACGCAGCGGTTGGAAAACCTCCATCGGATGGCTGGAATTTCTGCGCCTGCTCGTGGCCATCGGCATCGCCATCACCCTGTTTCAGCCGGAGTATCGGGAAACGTTCAAGCCTGAAAACAAGCCGGTCCTCGCCATCCTCCATGATATTTCCGGCAGCATGGAAACGCGCGATGTCCTCTCCGCCGCCGAGGCCATCACCCGCCTCGATGCCGCCAAACCGCTCACCGATGCCTCCGTCTGGAAACCCCTCGAGCAACGACTCGACATCGTCATCGAGCCTTTTTCCTCCTCCGAAGATCCTCCCATCGAAGGCACAGACCTGCATGCCGCCTTGAAGCGTGTGCTCGAACAACAGCCCCAACTCGCCGTGGTCGTGCTCGCCAGCGATGGCGACTGGAACACTGGCGGCGCGCCCTCCCAGGCGGCCACACTCCTGCGCATGAAAGGCATTCCCGTCATCAGCGTGCCCACCGGGGCCGATACCAAATTGCCGGATGTGGAAATCGTCAGCTTCGATGTCCCCACCTTCGCCGTCGGCGGCAAACCCCTGCGCATTCCCTTTTCCATCGACTCCTCGCTGCCGCGCGATGAAGTGATCAGTGTCTCCATGACCACTTCCGCCGGTGAGGAAATCCGTTCCGAGTTCAATCTTCCAGCCATGGGACGGCTCCAGGACGCGATCCTCTGGCGTCCCACCGAGCCGGGCAGCGTCCACCTCACTCTCAGTGTCCCCAAGACCGGAGCGGAACGCAATGTCGACAACAACAAGATCGAGGCGGACATCGATATCCGGAAGGAGCAGCTCCACGTCCTCGTCATCGAAAGCTACCCGCGCTGGGAATACCGCTATTTAAGAAATGCGCTCGAACGCGATCCCGGCGTGGAAGTGAACACCCTGCTCTTTCAGCCGGACATCGACAAGGTCGGCGCGGGCCGGGGATATTTGAAAACATTTCCCAAGGACGAGGAGCTTACGAAATATGATGTGATTTTCCTGGGCGATGTCGGCGTGGCAAAAAACCAACTCACCGCCGAACAATGCACCGCCATTTCCAAACTCGTGCGTGACCAGGCCAGCGGTCTCATCTTCATGCCCGGCGTGCGTGGGTTCACATCCTCCCTGCTCTCCACGAGCCTCAGCGAACTCCTCCCCGTCGTTTGGGACGAGGGCCAGCCACGTGGATGGGGCACCGCCCTGCCGGGGAAATTTGTCCTCACCGAAGCCGGAACCAGCAGCCTGCTCACCAAGCTGGAGGACACCGAGGAAGCCAGCGCCAAAGTCTGGAGCACGCTCCCCGGCTTCCAATGGTATGCCCCCGCCCTCCGCGCCAAGGCCGGCACGGAAATCCTCGCCACCCACGCCACCGAGAGTAATCAATTCGGCCGCGTCCCCCTCATCGTCACCAAGACCTACGGCGCCGGCAAAATCCTCTATATGGGAGCCGACGGCGCCTGGCGCTGGCGGCGCGGCGTCGAAGATAAATACCACTACCGCTTCTGGGGCCAGGTCGCCCGCTGGATGAGCTATCAGCGCAACATGGCCCAGGGCGAAAAAATGCGCCTCTTCTTCGCTCCGGACCGTCCCCGCACCGGCGGTGCCATCACCCTCAATGCCAACGTCATGGCCCTCACCGGTGAACCCCTCCGCGAAGGTGCGGTCATCGCACAGATCCTTTCCCCCACCGGCAAGCCCTCCAGCGTCCGACTCCTCCCGGCCGGAGCCGAAGCCTGGGGACTCTTCACCGGCATCTTCACCCCCACCGAACCCGGCGACTACAAAGTCAACCTCACCTGCACCGAAGCCGGCACCGCCCTTGCAGCCACCATCTCGGTCCAAGGCACCCGCAGGGAAAAACGCGGTCAACCCGCCCGCCCCGAAGTCCTCCGCGAGATCTCCCAACTCACCCGCGGCCAGTTCATCGAATCCACCGACCCAGCCAAAATCCTCGCCGCCATCACCGCCCTCCCCGAACAACATCCCACCGAACGCCGCCTCCAAATCTGGGCTCACCCCCTCTGGGCCGCCACTCTCATCGCGCTGCTCACCTTATTCTGGATCGGACGTAAAGCTGCCGGAGTATTTTAAATTGCCTTCCATGGTGGGGCGAGGCTGCGCCCGAGCCAATCGTGCTGACACACTCATGCCACTGAAAATCATTCGCCACCTCAGCACAAACTCAGCTACAGTCACCGCCTCAAAAATTTCACCGCCGCCCTTGGCGATTGCTTTGTGAAGCCAACGACCGCCCACCAACTGTTCGTTGGAAAATTTCCGGATAACAACCTTTTGAGATAAATTGCTCGAAAAAAGTGACCTCTCCAATTTAAATTGGCTTTTCCACATCCCTCTTGGTTTGCGTTGGTGTTCCAGACGTCGTAGAGGCAGGAGGTCGCCCAAGAAAGGGCTGATAGTCGCGTTGGGCCAATCCCCCGCTTGCGGCATGCCAAAACCGTGATTTAGGAAATGATCACACCCCACAACCAATTCTCATCGTCATGCGCATAGCCCTGGATGTCATGGGTGGCGACATCGCCCCCGCTCAAAATCTCCTTGGAGCCAAACAGGCTCTGGCGTTGTTTCCCCAGATTGAGCGCCTCTACCTCGTGGGCCCCGAGGCCACGGTGCGTGAGGAAATGGCGAAGCATGGGTTGCAGGATGCGCGGTGCGAAATCGTCAATGCTCCGGATATCGTTCTCATGACCGATTCCGCAGTGAAGTCGGTGCGGCAGAAGAAAAATTCCTCGATCAATGTCTCCGTGGAGTTGGTGAAACAGGGCACTGCGGACGCCGTAGTGAGCGCCGGGCATACCGGAGCAGCCGTGGCCTCGAGCACTCTGAAATTGCGCACGCTTGAGGGGGTGGAACGGGCCGGGATCGCCTGCCCCATGCCAAATTTGGTGAACGACACCTGCCACCTCATGGATGCCGGAGCCAATGTGGACTCCCGTCCCATTCACCTTTTCCATTACGCCATCATGGGCAGCATCTACCGTCAGTTCATGCTCGGAGTGGAGAATCCCGTAATTGGACTGCTTAGCAATGGCGAGGAGGAGGGCAAGGGAAATGAACTCACTCGGGACGTGACCGAACTCCTGCGCGCCAGCCGCCTGAACTTTCGCGGCAACGTGGAGGGGCGCGATATCTTCCTGAACGCCGTGGACGTGGCGATCTGCGATGGTTTCGTGGGGAATGTTTTCCTGAAAGGCGCGGAAGGACTCTCCAAGGCGATGTTTACCCTCATCAAGCAGGAAGTGTCCGCCAGCCTGCGCTACAAGCTCGGCGGTCTCCTGATCAAGCCGGCCATCAAACGCGTCCAGCACCGCGGCAGCTATGAGGCAGTCGGAGGCAGTCCGCTGCTCGGAGTGAACGGAATCACCATCATCGCTCATGGTTCCAGTTCGCCCTTCGCCATCCAGAACGCCATCCGTGTCGCCACCGAAGCGGTGAAACACCGCATCAATGCCCGTATCCAGGAGGAGATCGCACGCTATCTTCCTGTGGGTGGATAGGTCGGGATCCCCATTTGGATTTTCATCAATGAACCTGCAACTCGACGATAAGGTGGTGGTGATCACCGGTGGCGCAGGGTCGCTGGGGTCGGCTGCGGCCCGCAGTTTTTTGGAAGAAGGCGCCATGGTCGCCATGGCAGACCTGCCAGCCAAATCCAACTGTCAGGCGGTCACCGCATTGTTGACTGAGTATCCAAAAAGGGCCGCCTTCATCGAAATGGACCTGTGCCTTGAATCCAGCATTCAGGAGGCCGTGGAGCTGATTCTGCGGAAGTTCGGCGTCATCAATGTGATCGTTCACAATGCCGCGACTTTTCACTTCGCTCCTGTGAGCGAATGGGTCCAACCGGATCCTCTGGCACATCATTTCCAAGTGGGCCTCAGAGGGCCGTTGCAGCTGATGCGCATCATTTGGAAAAGGTGCCCCGCCGCGCTTCAGGGAAGTGTCGTCATCATTTCCTCCATCGCCGGACATGTGGGAGAACCCGATGCTTTTGCCTACACCCCGATCAAGGCAGCGCAAAAGGGCCTGACGCTCTCCTGCGCCCAGGAAATGGCTTCGCAGGGTGGTTGGGCGGTGTGCGTCTCGCCCGGACATATCTGGAGTGACATCCACAAGTCCAGGGCCGCTGCCGCCGGGCTGAATCGCGAAGCTTACGAGGCCACCATGCCCAACATTCAAACGACGCTCTATGGCCGGTTTATGGAAACGGAGGAAATTGCCCGCTGGATTGTGGTGGCGGCATCGCCACTGGGCAAGGTCATGACAGGTCAGGATCTCCACGCAACTCTTGGGGTGGAGGCCGGGGGATTTCATAGGAATTACAAAACGGTTTTTCCATCATAGGGGTCCGCCGAATTGGCAATGGGCCGTTGAACCTTCACCCGCACGCAGTTTCCGTCTCCATCCATACCTGCTTGGCAAGGTTTGGTTTACTACAACCAAAGGCACATAGCATCCTTCGCGCTTTCATGGAAAATTGCCGGACAATATGAAAACACTCTTGCCACTCATCCTCTCCGCCATCGTCTCCACATCCGCCCTGGCCGATCTCACCCTGGTCAACGAAACCCAGCTCAATGGCGCCAAATCCCGCACCACCATCTGGATCAAGGGCGACAAGGCCCGCACGGACAACGACACCACCTCATCGGTCATCATGAATACCGCCACCGGGGACATGATCACACTGGTGCACGAGCAAAAAATGATTTTTAAAATGAACACCAGGGAACTCAAGGCATTATCCATCAAGACCAACGAATCCTCAAAAATTCCCGTCAACACCTCCACGGTCACCGCCACTGGAAAAATGGAAACTGTCGATGGTCACGAATGTGAGATTTATCAGGTTAAGAATCTCGATACCGTCGTGAAGATGTGGGTGGCGAAAAACTATCCCGGGCAGGAAAAAATCCGAACCGAATTGAAGATACTCACCAAGATGTCCTCCGAGGGCACCAAGCAGCCGGACGTGCCAGGAATTGCCCTGAAAACGGAATTCGAACAACAGGGAATGAAATTCATCACGACCCTCGTGAGCATCAAATCGGATCCTGTCGACGAAGCGCACTTCACCATACCCACAGATTACAAGGCGCCTTGAATTGCAATTGTGACAATCCGGGGTTAGGAAGTTCGGCAACCAAACTGCCAAGCTGGCCTCGTCCACTATGAATCCATCCACCGACTCAGCGCGCCGGCCGCTAAAATCCCGCACGACCGCCTGGGCACGCCAACTTTCCTCCGGACTCGTAGCCCGAAAGGTTTCCTCAAATTCGATCTCCATAGCGGGCATTGGATTTACCACCCTCGGTGCCGCTGCCCTGGTCCTCATGTCAAGCGGATTGATACGACCAGGCGTCGCCCTTCTAATTGGGGCGGCATGCATGCAGCTGCGTTTGTTGTGCAACATGATGGACGGATTGGTGGCAGTGGAAGGGGGATTGAAGTCCAAGGCCGGTGATCTCTTCAATGAGGCACCGGACCGTATCGAAGATGTGATCCTGCTGGTGTCGGCGGGCATCGCCTGCGGCCAGCCGCAATTGGGCTGGTGCTGTGCCACACTTGCTGTCGCAACAGCTTATTTTCGGGCGTTTGGAGGCTCGCTGGGATTCGGTTAGGATTTTTGAGGCCCCTGCGCAAAACTCCATCGCATGGCCATCCTCACAATCGGACTGCTGGGGACGCTGCCTAAATTTTCGCTAAAAAACCTGGGCTTCGCCCTGCAGCGGCTTTCCATGCGGACGCTGGGTCGGCTGAGCCGCGGTATCCGCGTGAGCTTGGAAACGGGATTCGATTCCGGAGAATCGCTTGATTACATTTACGAGAACAAAGCCCGGGGGGAACTGGGTATCGGTAAACTCATTGACCGCGGATACCTTGATGCAATCGGATGGCGGGGCATTCGCCAACGCCGGCAGTGCATGAACGAGGCCCTGCGTGAATGCATGCGCGCGGTTCGAAACCAGGGCCTGCCATGCCGACTGGTGGATGTGGCGGGCGGAGCTGGACGCTATCTACTGGACTTGCTTTAGGACAAAACAGAATCAGCCGGACTCACTGTTCTCTGTCGGGATTGGAGTGAAACGGCGCTGGAAACTGGCCGCGCCAATGCGATTGCACGTGGACTTGCAGACCGCATCAGCAACGAGAGGGGCGATGCCTTTGATGAAGCCTCCCTTGCGACCATGAATCCTCCACCCTCAGTGGTCGTCGTCTCAGGCCTCTGCGAACTATTTCACGACAATGAACTGCTCCGCCGATCCCTGCGGGGAATCTACCAGGCACTTCCGCCCGGGGGCTGGCTTATCTACACCGGACAACCCTGGCATCCCAAGGTGGAAATGATCGCGAGGACGCTTACGAATCGGGATGGCCGGCCCTGGATCATGCGACGCCGACCGCAGGGGGAAATGGATGCACTCGTTCGTGAAGGTGTGGTTCATCCTCATTGGCATTTCCACGCTCCTTGTGTGGCAGCACCATTTCATGGATGTCGTCAGTGGGTTTCTCATGGGATGGTTGATCAAGGTGCTGATTCCGGCCTCGCCGAGGAGATCGGAACCGCTCACGCCTGCGCACCGCAGGATGGCCCTGCGGGTTGGCGGTCTGGCGGTTGCTTTTGGAACCATGGCGCTCATGGGGGGCGGATGGTTATGGTTCGGCTGGCCAACGGTCGCGTGTGCCATAGTCTCGATTGCTTATTTTCGACGCGACCCCCGTATGCTGGGAAAGGAAAATGGAACACTTTCGCCCGCTGCCGAATGGTGCCTGCTCCCATGGATGTTAGCTGCCAAAGCTGTGCAGCATCGTTACCTGCAAGGTCCGTCCTCACGCGAAATAGCGCCTAGCCTGCTGCTTGGCAGGCGACACACACAGCGCGAAGCGAAGGCACTTGTTTCCCAATCCCCCCTAGCTGTCCTGGACTTGACTGCCGAGGGAAATGCTCCCCATGCCTTCCGGGAGCGCGCTGCCTATTTCAATCTCCCACTGCTTGACCTCGTCCCTATTGATGCCGGGACTCTGCACGAGGCCCTTGAATTCATCCGCAAGCACCATGCCACCCGAACAGTCCTTGTCCATTGCCAACTCGGACTCTACCGATCCGCTACCGTTGTGGCAGCCTGGCTGGTTGAATCTGGAATCACCCCGAACCGCCAATCCGCTGCGGCACATATCCGCAACATTGATCCGCGTGTGACGCTTGCATGATGCAAATGATTAGCCCCGGACGGCGCATGGCCGACCGGGGCAGCTATTCGTAAGTCCGCGGACGCTGTTTACTTTGTTGCCGTGCGGACGAGCACGGCGGTGATGTCATCAAGCACGATGACAGCATCAAATAATTCCTGACCAGCAAGCGCAGAAAGGTGGACAGCCTTCTCTCCCACGGCTTCCACTTTGCCGCTGATTTTCTCTCCGGATTTGAGGCGGACTTCCACACGTTGACCGGTTTGGCGTTTGAGCAGGCTGCTGGCGGTGTCGTCAGCTTTGAAATCCACCTTGCCATCCGCGAGGGCGGAAACGGTGAGAGCTGCGGAGAGGATGAGGAATTGGAGCGTTTTCATAATGTTGGGTTTCTGGATGTGGTATTTAATTAATGGATGTTCATTTGGTCGAACGGGGTTTCTGACGGTCTGAAACTACGCTTGGATTCCAAAGCTCGAAATACGACTTTCGATGTAGCAAATCATATTTACGGGAGTGGACAGGGATGGGCTGAAATGAGCAATGGCGCTTAATTCGCCGTCAGCCGAAAGAAGTTGCTCGTTCCGAATACGTTGGAGGTGTAGGTGCCTTTACCCTGGGCATCCAGAATAACGAAGCCGTGCGCACCCCAAATCGAAAGCGGATTCGGTGCTGGACCTATCGCTCTTTGGATATCAACTCTTTGGCCCGACATGGCTGGCAGCCAACTGACGGAGATCGCCACGCTGTTGCCATTCTTGGTGATTCCCGTGATCTCCGGGCCGGGGGTGCCAGTCCCGAGGAAGATGAGCTGAACATCGTTATCGTAATCACCTCCTTTGTAGGTGATGCGGAAGGGGAGTCCGTTCAGCATGAAACCTGCACCTTCCGGAAGGCCAGCGAACGTCCCGGTCACCGGGCCGTCGCCTACGCTTCGGTCGATGATCGTGAAACGCCCTGAGGTCATTGGGGTGAAAGCGCCCAGGCTGACTTGCAGCGTTTGTCCTGTGAGATTGACCGCACCATGGCAAATCATACGATCGAAGCCCGTGCCGGGCGTGCCCCCATTGATCGCAACACGCACCGCCGCCACTCCAGAAAAGCTGGCCGTGGTGAAATCACACAGACACACCTGGCCACCCATGCCAAGGATGGCACCAGTAGTGGCGTGGCCGCGAAGCAAGCCGCCCTTGGCTTCGATGGATCCGAGCCATTCATCATAGAGTTCAACGGTGCCAGCCTCTACGGAGAGAGTGGGAAAGGTAGAGCTGGATCCAAACTGGCTATGATAAAGCGTCCAGGTGTTGCTGCCCAGCTTGCGTATCTTGCTCAGAGCGGTGCCGGATATGGAGGCCTTGGCTGGGGTGGCGGTGTTGCCTAACTGTACGTTGGTAGTGCCGTTGAGCGTCAACGTGGCGTCCCCCAAGGTTACTTTGCCGCCGTTGCCAGTTGAGCCAAAGAGAAAGCCGATGGTTTCATTTTGACTGTTAAGATCGAAAATGCCTCCTTTGGCCATCCATACGCTGCCACTGTCGCCAATTTGATTTGGAGCCAGGAGTTTCAGGGTGCCTCCAACTGTTTCAAATTTGACCGTGCCGGGAATAGCCACTGCGTTGGTCTTGTTCAAATGGAGATTGCTTGAAACACCGACGGAAACATAGCCCCCCATGGTATTGGACGCAGTGCCCGCCATCACCACCGTGCCATAACCGCCAATATTCAAGGGCGCACCTGACCCGCTCATCACGCCCGTGTGGGTTAGCGTATAGCCTGCTGCTGCGCTGATCGTCGGAATGCCAGAGAGCACGATCGGCCCGGAGATGGTGGAGGAATCGTTTGCGTGCAATGTACCTGCGAGATGGATCGTTTCTCCAGCGGGCAACGTGACCCCCTCGCTTTCGTAGCCCAGCGCCAGCACGGCGCCAGTTTGCACAGTCGTCGCCCCGGCCGTACCCCCAAGAGACTGGTTATTCGCCAAGGTTAGTGTGCCCGCCGCCACGGTGGCCGGACCAGAGAACGTGGTGACCGTCCGAAGGATCATCTCCCCGCTTCCTAGTTTGGTCAGCCCACCCGCAGCCCCGCCATCCGCGAGGTTGCCGTAAATTTCGAGCTGCGAGGTCTCGTCCGGCACAGTGAAGCTGCGGGTGGTTCCATCAAGGGTGATCTGCCCGGAAGGGCTGTCAGCCCACAGTCGCCCCTGGATGCCCGCTCCCGCTGCACAGCTCACATTGCCCCCCAGAATGAGGGTGTTGGGCGAGGTGATCCAGATGTTATTCGTAGCATTGGTTGAGGTGAACGTCACAGCACCAATTCTTTCTGACACACTCACGACGCCTACATCTGCTTCGAGTTTGAGTAGGCCAAATCCGATGGTAATGGCCGCGGTGTCCGGGATTTGATGTGAACGCCCGACCCGCACGCTGCCGCCCGCGATTTCAAGGTTCCCACCAAAACACGGGGTGCCCACGATTTTATTTAAAAGCACCCCGCCAGCCTCCACGCGCATCGTGCCCAGGAAGGTATTGGCCGAACCACCCGTGCTGAACTCAAGATATCCACCACCTTGTTTCACGAGTCCCCCGTTGCCCGCCACAATCCCCTGGATGTCGAAGTTGGATGGCAAGCCATTGGTCAGTGCGAGATTAACGCGACAGGTGTTTTGTAGCGTCAGGTTCGGCTGCCAGATCACACTTACATTGTCCTTGAGCCAAATGTTGTCGCCCGCCACGCCGGTCAACGTCAGCGGGGTGCCGCCGTTGGGAAACGTGTAGATCGAGCCGGCAAGAGGGGGCTTGCTGAACTCCATGCGATCCACAGAGAGGTTGTTCACATTCACCGTACTGGTGAAGCCCGTGGCATTGGAGGGGAAAATGAGCACCACATTGCTTTCTCCAGGCACTGGCGCTCCGCCTGCTGACCAGTTGCCCACATTGCTCCAGAGCGTATTCGCCCCCGCACCAGACCAGGTGTGCGTGCCTGCGTGAAGCGATTCTGCTGCGAAAACCAACAGAACCAGGCAGAGCAGGCGTAGCCAAACCGTCCGTGCGGCGCGAGGCATGGTGGACACGGATGGGGCACCCAGGCGATGAATGATGACTTTGGGATAAGAGACGTTTTGTTTCATTAGGATTGAGCAGTTGGTTGTGATTGAGTTGAATGAATTGACGGAAAGAATTCCAACGTTGTGTCGCGGCCTGGCACTGTAACTTTCCGTTGTTCCCCGACTCCCTCACACAAGGGAACCCGGCGTGGAACGGATTGCTGACAGCCCACCAAGGTTGAATCAGGTCCGCGCAGTTCTCCGCCTAAGGGCAGAAAGTGCAGCGCCAGGCCGCGACACTCAGTTGGTGTGCGGCATTCATCGCACCCCTTCAAAAATCAGCCATGTGCCGAAGGTCGTAATCATATGTGTCTTTGGATGCAGGCCATAGATACTTCCAAAGTCACATTGCAGGCGCGCTGATGACATCCCCTCTGGATGGGCAGGCATGAGGCAAGGATTCTGGAATGCATCGCGCTTCGCGACCGTCAGAATATTCTACCTCCCTAGAACTGGGTTCCGCCATTCAGGAGGCTGAGGAGGTGGAATAAATTTAGGGGGTATTCCGTTAAACTTTTGCGGGATCGGAGGCGGATCCATCCGGAAACGCCGGTTGCGGAGGAGCGCAAACCCGCCACCCACGACGATTGCCACCAGCACAATGATCCATCGTTGATGCCCCTCGAGTGTCTTGCCGGCCCCATGGCGATCAACCTGCGCGGCTTTTCGGAGCAGACGCAGCATCAGTTTCCATCTCACATATTCAGAAGGCTGGTCTGGATGGAAGCCTCGGCCTGTTTCCCATTGGTAGAGATTTCTTAGTGCCGTCAAAAAAGAGGGTTCATCGGCGAATTCCACACGCTCCTGTGATTCTCCAAAGTCCGCACGAATGAATCGATCTCCCCGAAAGGAAAGCACGGTGCCGCCCTCCTTGTGTGCCGTTGAGAACGATGCTCCGGCGCGCATTCCATTTATAATCTCCTGCTGAACCGCTTCGACGCTGTTGAGGTGCGCCTCCGCTCCGAGGACCGCAGCGGTTTGATCAGCGTAGCGTTTCGTGCAATTTTTTTCGGGAAATGTTTTCCCTGTGTCAGTGAAATTTCGTGCCCATAAATCGAACCATCCGTCAGCTGCATGACGATGGTAAGCATGCGAATCCGACGGAAGTTCGCCCCAAGCCATTTCAAATACCAACGAATACCAATTTGTCCGCACGCCCGCGGCTTCGAATCGCAACACCACGGCGCAAGTGGCACCATCTACCTTAACCGTTCCCGGCATCACGAGCCGGGAATCCTCCACCATGGCATTTAGTAAAACCATGAGGTCCCGTTCAAGATCCATCCGGATTTCCTGTGGTGGACGTGGATCGTGAAAGGAAATCGAACGCGTGATCGACGTCATGTCATGCGGTGCGGTGTCGTTGTCGTTCATGTTGGAGGTCCGGCAGGGATGGAAGTATTTTAAGGGGCTTTTGGATACAGCACCCAATGAGCCTGTTTTCAGGCATGATCGTTGGGGAATCCTAGTAGGAGTCCAACAGGTTTCATGCTCCCGGATTATCCGCAATACACCTAAGGACGCAGTCCCGTTCCCGGGAAAGGGGAAGGGAGGGGGCCGCACTCCTACATCCAAAGTTGCAGTGCCCTCCGGGAAATGATCAGGTAGGCTTCCCCTGTCTCCCTGGATATTCCCCGCCTTGAACCACCTCCTCCCATCACTCCTAACCATCTTGCGTGCTGCAGCCATCCTGCTGTGGTTGCATGGCCTGGCATGGGCAGACACCCAACCCTTGACTTCCCTGGCGGAAATCAAGACATTGGGATCTACGGAAGCGGAGCGGGAGCGCCGGCCGGTGCTTGTGAAAGCCTTTATCATCGGCACAAGCCGCTCCGGACCGAATGCCTATCTGCAGCAGGACGGCGAATCCATTCTGGCAGATTACAAGGCGACTGGCATTCTCCCTCTGCCCAATACCGAAGTTGAGATGACAGGCATAACGCGCGGGGCCATACCAAACCAGCAGCCGGATGAACCTCGGATCGAAATCACCTCAATGCGCGTGCTGAATGAAAACGTGACTCCGCCGCCCATCATCGCCAAGCTGGAGGAAGTGGTGCGCTGTCAATATGCACGCCGCTGGGTGGAAGTCGAGGGAACCGTGCTACAGGTGCGGCGCGTGGGCAGCGATTTGCAAGTGATCCTGGCCGGAGACCTGGGATGGATGATTTTTTATGTTCGCGGTGTGCCCCAAGGAGAGATTCCACTGCAATGGGTGAATGCCAGACTGAGAGTTCGGGGCATGAATCTCGACAAACCGGATGCAATGGGTATGACGCTGGCCACCTACGATCTCATGAATGTAACTGTCGTTATACCGGGATCTGAGGATTGCTTCCAGGCCCCGGCTGGGAATGCGATTGAACTGCTTAAATCCACTGCGCGGAACGGAAATCGCGTGCGCTTCACCGCCACGGTCTTGCACACCGCGCAAACACCTCCAGAAGCTTGGATCTGGTTGCGGGATGAAGGCGGAACTCCCTTTCTGGCAAATTTCATCATTCCTTGGAAGCCAGACCCCCTGGCTCCAAAACTCACTTCACCCACGGTCCCGAATCCCGTGCTGCGCTCAGGTGACATCATTGAAATTGTTGGCTCTCCATTTACCGACCCTGCTGGTCTCGGATTGTGGTTGCGTTATTGTGAGGCCAGAGTTTTGCGCAGCGGAGGAAATTTCGATCCACTTCCCATCGACGGTGCCAGCATCGCGAATGGTTCACATCGGCACAATCTGGTCACTTTCAAAGGAAGAGCAGCTTCGCAAACCAGCGCCACCTTGCAGGCCGCGCGGATGGTGGAAGCGGTTCGGCTGCGCTGCGGAGAAACCGAGGTCGAGGCCTATTTGGAATCCCCCGACGGTGAACATTTGGTGAAATATTCCACGGACGACCTGATTGAAGTGACGGGAATGGTGTCAGCTGACGGCGGTGGTGCCAAGGGGCGCTTGATGCTACGAAGCGCCTCAGACATTCGCAGTCTAGGAACCGCGCCGGAAGTGATCCGGGCGGTGCAAATAAGAAACCTCATCATCGCCGGTGGCGGCGGCCTGCTTGCCCTGGGAGGCATTCTGATCATGCGTCGCAGGCTTCGCAGGGAACGCTTCCTCTCACATGAAATCAGGGTGCTCAATGCCTCACTTGAAAATCGTGTAAAAGAGCGCACGATGGAACTGGAGCAGGCCCGCGCAGACTTACATGCCTCACTCAAAGAGGAACGTGAAGTGGGGGAACTGAAGAGTCGTTTCGTAAGTTCCGTCTCACATGAGTTTCGCACCCCGCTGGGCGTCATTATGTCCGCCACCGACATCCTGACCCGGTATCGTGACCGACTCCCTGCCGAACGCATCGGCGAACACCTCCAGGAAATCCGCCATGCCACCCGCCAAATGTCCAGCATGATGGAGGACATCCTCTTACTGGGGCGTGCGGAGGCCGGACGTGTTGATATCAAACCACAGCCGGTCAATTTAAATGAATTTTGCCATCGCCTGGCCGACGAGACACGGTCTGCCGCAGCCCAAACTGGTCATACCGTCATCACTTCGGACCCGCTTCCCGGTCCGGCTCAAATCGATGAGATGCTGTTCCGCCACATCTTTAACAACCTCCTGCACAACGCCATCAAATATTCCCCCGAGGAAGCAGCGGTGCACGTTCATCTCCGTGCAGAAGGCTCCAAGGCCATCATAACCATCACCGACCACGGCATCGGCATTCCCTTGGAAGACCAGCCCAAGCTCTTTGAACCCTTCGCCAGGGCTGACAACGTCGGCCACCTCCCCGGAACCGGCCTTGGTCTTGTCGTTGTGAAGCGCTGCGCGGAACTTCACGGAGGCGATGTGTCATTCACCAGCCAGCCTGGAAAAGGCACCACTTTTACCATCACCCTGCCAGTCTGGAATTGAATTCCTGCCATCATGAGCCCCCCCGCCATTCAACTTATCCGTCATACGTTCAGCCTCCTGGAAGGCCGCGCTGGAATCGTCGCTTTGCTATTTTATCAGCGCCTTTTCCAGATTGCCCCTGCAACGCGCCCTATGTTCAGCAATGACATCGAGGCCCAGGGCGTCAAGTTGATGCAGATGCTGCGCACCGTCACGACCAGCCTGGACGCCCCTGAATCTGTTGCCCCCATGCTTGCTGAAATGGGTCAGCGCCACGCAACCTATGGCGTGGTGGACGAGCATTACGGTATCGTGGGAACCGCTTTACTGGAGGCCTTCGCTGATGTCCTTGGAAAAGATTTCACGGTCGGTGCCCGGGACGCCTGGTCGGAGGCCTATGCCTGGATCACCGGGATCATGCAGGAGGGGGCTGCTCATTGGAAAGCAATGCAAATTCCCGCCCGCTCCGAATTCTGACTTCTACCCAACCCACCACCATGACCCACATCCTCATTATTGAAGACCAGCCTGTGATGCGCAAAAACCTTGCGCTTATGCTTGAATTGGAGGGCTATCGGCTCACCACCGCCTGTAATGGGCGGGAAGGAATTGCTGCCGCCACCCTGGAACTCCCCGATCTGATTCTGTGTGATATCATGATGCCCGAGGCCGATGGCTATGAAGTCCTGCGCAACCTGAGGTCCGCTCAGGCCACGCGAATGATTCCTTTCATCTTCCTAACCGCCAAGGGAGAAAAGCCGGATGTCCGGACCGGCATGAATCTCGGGGCCGATGATTATCTTTCCAAACCCGTCGAATCCGAGGATCTTCTCGCCGCCATCGAAACCCGCCTCGCCCGCCATGCCGCCCACCAGCACGCCCTGCGCCATGCAACGGCGGTGCCACCTGACTTCACATCCCCGGTTCCCATAGAAAAGGCCCTTGGCGTCTCCCCACGAGAGGCGGAGGTGCTGCTTTGGGTGGCCCAGGGAAAAGGCAACGGTGAAATCAGCGCAATTCTCGGAGCTGCCGAAGGAACCATAAAGCGCCACCTATCGAACATCTTTGATAAGCTAGGGATCGACAGCCGACATGCTGCCACCATCCTCGTGCTGGATGTCCTGACGGGACGGGCTTAACTCAGAGTTCTTGCACGGAACCACGACGAATCATCATTTTTTGGCCGGGAGTTTCATGGTCCAGGCGGCAAGCCATTGCTCTCCCTTGCTTTCGAATTTAAGATCCCTGATGAGCACATCCAACCCGCTGAGGTGGCCTGCACCGTAGAAAATGGCCAGGTGCTTTTTGCCGTCCTTGATGGATTCCTGCAACTTGGCGCTGACGACCTTGTTGCGTTCGGTAAGGAGGACGGTGCCGTTCTTTTCATCATCCCCCTCAAAGGAGTCCACCATGCTCTCCGCCTTGTCGAAAACTTTGGCCATTACAATTTTGAGAGAGTCCGGGCCACCTGCACTGCTGAGCCCGGCAAGGATTTGCGAGAGGTCCATCTCCATGTCCTTTTTATCGATGCCCAGCTTGCCGGAGTCCTGCATTTTCATGGCGCGTGAGAAGAGGCTCATCAGCGATTCCCCCTTCTCCTTCTGCAGTTCAGCGAAACGCTCGGCGCTTAGATCGGCGTGGATGAAATTGGGTTTGGAGTAGTCGATGTGATCCAATTGGAAGGAGAGTTTCAAGAGTTGCCCCGCCATTTTTTGAATGCCGCGCAGCGGATTATCCTTGGCATTCTGCGGTGCCTTGAGGGCCGCGGGGTCGCCGACGAGTTCGTAGAGCACGGCATCGTATCCGCTGAGCTGATTGTTCAATTTCTTGTAATAGGAGGCATCGGCGATGTGGACCACGCCAACCAGATCAACAACGACCCCATCCGGATTGGAATAAGTGCGGATGGCAGTTTCCAGCATCGCGCCCTGATCCTTTTCCGTGTAACGGATGAAATCCACCAATTCCTTCGCGGGCTTCTCAGCAGTCGGGGGATTCTCGCCGCCCTTGGGGTTTTCCTGGGCGCAAAGGGGAAGGATGAGAAATGGGAGCAGGAGCAGTGGGGATTTCATAAGGGGATGATTAATGAGATGAGACATTTTCACAAGGGAAACCGTTCACCTGGTGAGGCGGAAGAACTCCCGCGAAAGGTCCATCACCATGGGAAAGGGACTGGAGCCTGGGAGCGGATCCCAGGAATTGAGATCCGTAGAGGATTCAAGGAACGCGCCGGGGTCGAACCAGTAAAGGATGTTTTGATCCCCAATTTTTCCAAGGGAGAGATCAAAAGGAACTTTGAAAGTGGCGGAGAGATCACAGTCGAGAACAATGTCCCCGGATGTCAGGGAGGTTTGATGAAGTTGAATGGAAATAATGTTCTGTCCGGCCACGAGTTTGACTGGAGGCAGGCTATAGGTGAGGTAATTCCCCGTGTTGGTGGAATTGGGGACGTTTCCGGTGGCGATGTTCGTCGCGCCGTAGGTGTAGGGTGGGTTGAAGGTGCCGTCCGCAGAGACGAGTGTGGGTGAACTGTCGTTGTTCAGATAAACGACCACAGCGTCATCCCGCCGCACAGTGAAGGTGAGGGCGGTGATTTGACTGGGATCGGAAACGGTAAATTTTTTGCGGAAATAAAAGGCGGTGGTGCGATCGGTCCCGGGGCCTGAAGCGACCGTGGTGGTGGGAGTAACCGACCCAAATCCAGCTGGCAAGGTGCAGGGAAGCCATTCGGTGGCGGCAACGCTGGAATCATCGAACGCCAGCGTCCTCCAGTCCGCGGGTGGTTCACTGCGGGTCTCCCGGTAACGCCAGCCGGTACTACCCCGCGCGATGAGCGTTGGGTTGGGCGTGGATGGCGATTTAATATACCATGCCTCCCCCGTGATCTCCGCATTCACAGGATTGTTAAGACTCACATGAATGATGGCGTAGTTTCCGGGAGACGCGACGGCTGGAGTAATGGATTTGGTGGTTTCTCCAGGTAGAAAATTGACAGTGCCGGACCCGAGGACGGTTTCTGTGGCGGCCAAGGGATCAACTTTCCCTATGACGGAGTAGCCCACGGAAACCGGCAGCGAACTGAAGGAACTCAGTCGGACAGTGAAGACGCCGGGATAGGAATCTGGAGAGTCCTGGGCTGGGGCATAACTGCTGATCGCAACGCCAACCTTGGATCCGGGAACCGGCATGAACGGGGCGAGCAGCGCCGCATGGGATGCGCCATTCCACGTGGTATTCGTGGGGTGGTGCAACGCATCGGGCTGCGAGAGGTGGTTGTCGTGGACGTTGAAATAAGGGCGCCCGAAACTGTTGGTGGCTGTCGTCTGGTAGATCCACGCGTTGGCGGCCGTGGGGTGCCACTGGCCGCTGAAGGCATCCTTGTAAAGACTGTGCAGAATGAGTGAATTTTTCACCTCCATCGAACCGTTGTAGGAATAACCCGAGCCGTAGTTGTCGCCCCAGCGGACGCCCACCATGTTTCCGGAGAAAAGACAGCCATCCACCGTGGCATTTGGACCATCGCTGGTTCCTGAGTTGCTGTAACCGTCCTCCACTCCCTGCCCGCAGTTGTGAAAAACACAGTTGGTGAAAAAAACGTTTCGGGTGCCTGAGAGAGAATTTCCCTCGTGATAGGTTCCCTCATACCAATTGCCGGTGGAGTAGAAGGGAGTCACATCGGTAGCTGCTGTGTAGGGGTTGTCGCCGCCACCACCACCGGAATCCACGCCATCGTCCTTGGTGAATCCGATCACACTGTTGGTGATGGAAAGGTCCCCGTTCGTGAGATAGATGCCGTCGTTGTCCGCATCGACAAACGCGGCATCCTCGGCGGGAAATTCAATGAGCGCCGAACGGTCGATCGTGACTTTGCTGCCATTCAGCTCGCCACAAGTGACGGCGCGCTGCATGAGCGAGCGCTGAAGGTCGATCCAAGTATTGGTCTTCGAATTCATTTCCTGACCGGCCAGATTGAAACAATAGCAGTCCTGAAGATGCAACTGCGCTCCGACAGCGGTGCCGGATCCGCTTCCTGAAATCAGGAACAGGGCCTGCTGCGGCTTGTGGGTTGAGTAGCCGGAGTGAGTGTCGAACCAGGTCTCATCCTCGCCGGAACCCGTAAAGATCGTATGCGCTGCATTGACGGCGGATGTGGCTGCGGGCATCTCGATGCCACCCCAGTAGGCACCGGCAACATCCGGAGTGAACACGACGGGATTACCATCCACGCCGTTGATTTGCAGGGTGCCATTGACGACGATTTCAGCCGCAGTACCATTCGTGGAAGTGCCGGTATAAATTTTTACAATCGTTCCCGCCCCCACGGTCAGCGTCACCCCGGCGTTGATGGTGAGCGTGCCGGTGACGGCGATGCGCGAGTTGGCCGGCCAGTTGGTGTTGGCGGCAATGGTGCCGCTGACATTTGTGAAGGCCGGGGCATCGACAATGGTGATGGAGGGATTGTGGCTGAGACTCGCGACCCGGGCGTTGATGTTCACCGTGCCCGCGACGGTTCTGGCCGGGGCCACGCCCGATCCCCAACCGCGGCGCATCTGCACCGAAGTGCCGGGAAATCCCGCGAAACTTACCAGGCCATTGAGCCTTACGGTTTCGTTACCCGCGCCACGCAGGAGGGTGACCATGGGAACAGGCAATCCGGCGGGCCAGACTGCCGGAGTGATGACTTTCAGCGTTTTTCCTGCAAAGGCTGATGGTGCATCGTTGACGGTCTTGAAGGGTGTGAACGGAGGGATGCCGTCCTCGGTTCCGTTACGTCCGGCGGCAGTGACGATAAACCGGATGGTTTTTGAATCCACCAGCACGTTGGCCGCAGTGCGGCTCTCTGCTTTCAATTCATGGTAAAACGGGCCGTTCACCACGACAGCAGAACCCACGGTTACCGGCAGGCCATCCAGCGTTGCCGTGGTAGTGGCCGCTCCAGGATCGGCTGTCACGGTGAAGGTGGCGCTGGTATTGTATTTGGTCTTGTCAGCGACTCCGCTGATGACGATAACCGCCCGGGACGTGACGACACCGAGGATGAGGAAGAGGCAAAGGAAACGCAACATGGGGGAGGGTGGAACACCCCATTATCTCACAGTTCCAGCCTCAGGGGAACAGAAAGTTCACTGACCGGTCGGGCCTCACGGCGGGGTCACCACCGGTTTGACCTTCCAGAATTCATCAAAGAAATCCGCCACCACAATCTTGCCGGGCTCACGCGTTGTCGGCGGCGTGTCCAGATCGATGATGGCCCAGTCAGGGAGTTTTGGAGTCTGGCGGGCGTTGTTCAGCTGGTCGTATTCGCGGAAGGTGAAGCCGCTGTTGAGCACGACATATTTGTTCTCATGATTGGGTGTCGGGTAGATGAGAATGGGCACATGGTTGGACGAGGAAACGTTCGTGGCACCGAGTTTGAGGTCCTGTGCGGTCCATTGGAGAGGGAGATCGGGAAGAAATCTGGCAATCAGACTGTTGCTGGAGGGATCCCCCCAGAGGATGAGATTTTTGGATTTCATATCATCCTCCGTGACGGCGGAATCGTCCTTGATGGGCGCCACGCCGCGGAATTGCCTTCTCCATTGGGATTCGGCGCGTTCCATTTCGGACTTGGTCCAGGCGGCAACTTTGTCGCTGGCAAATTTGCCAGTCGGACGCACGAACAGGAATGCTTCCATGAAGGCGTCGTCAATCGGTCCCTGGAGGTCATGCTTCTTTTTGCGCAGAATTTGCTGGAGGTTGGACGAGGGAGCCCACTGCCCGTTCTTCTTAATCACTGCAGTGGTGGCATCCGGCAGCTTTTGACCATCAAGCGTGATGCCATTTTTCGCAAAAGGCATGGTGAGTTGCAGTTCGGTGATGTTTTTTGTTGTCACGACATAGCTGCCATCCGCCTGCCGCGTGGTCTCCACCCGAGCCTCCTCCCAATGCTGCTCAAGACCAAGCACCCGCACCCAGTCGGCGGAATCATATTTCAACGTGTAGGTCACAAATTTCAACGATTCCGGCTCGGCTGGTTTTGGTTGCTTCTGCCATTCGCTGATGAGGCGGCCAATTTCAGCCTTGGCGGCCGGTTCGTACGAATGTGCCGTCTTGGGTCCAATGAGGTAGGTGAGCGGCACCTGCTCTTTCTGCATGGCGGCCTGCATGACATCGGCGGCCTGCTTCTGACGATCCGTCTCCCCGCTGTAGGCCAGCGTGCGGGTGTTGGAGAGGTTTGCGGCGTAGGTGGTGGAATCGTAGAGATTCCATAGCTTCCTTTCGAACCAATGGGGTTGCAGGGTTTCGCCCTGGAAGAAATTGAGAAATTGTTCGGTTTCCGAAAATCCCGCACCGGGATTTACGATCGCCCACTTGGAGGCGTGATGCGTGCCGATATGCCAGCAGGCGGCCCCACCCAGGGAGAAGCCGCGCACCACGAGTGCCCGGTTTGGCGTGGAGCCCATTTCCTTCTGACAATCCGCCAGTGCCTCCCAGAAGTCCGTTTCGCCCGCAAAGCGCTGCCCGTTGCAATAGCGCCCGTAAGTGTGCAGGACCGTGGCATCATCCGGTGCGAACTCTCCCTTGCTGTGAAGTCTTTGCGCCAGGAAATCCAGCTCGGATAAAACCTCGCCGCGTCCATGAAACCAGACGTGCAGCGCCCCAGCCGAACGTCCGGCCTCAGGAATCACCAGGCCGTAGGGCTGAACGGAACCATCAATTTTTGACCAATACCCCTGAACCACCAATCCCCTGGCTTCGCGCCAGGGTGACTTGCCGGCCTTCGCTGATTCAAGCCGGGCGAAACCCTCCTTCAACAATTCATCAGCGACCGCAAATTGACTGGCATTGAAGAATTCATCAAAGCGCAGCGCCCAGTCCACCGCCTTGTGAAAAATGATCACATCCGCCTTCAGACTTCCCTGGAGATTCGCCTGCCCGATGGCCTCACCCAGTCGCTGCGTTTCCTTGGTGAGAGCGGCTCGGATATCATCCGGCACTGGCACTCCGGCGGGTGGGATGCGTCGCACGGACTCGGGTTTGTTGTCTGCGGCACCGTCCGCAAAGGCAAGTATGGGTAGAATAAGAAGAACGGGAAGCAGACGTTGGGTCATCATGTTAGTGGGTGGCAGGTGGATTAAAACGAAATATTTCATGGCTGAGTCCCAGTTCCTGGCCGGGCAGCACGACTATGGACTCGAAGCGGCCGGAATCATCAATCACTTTCATGATCTCCGGAAAATTGATTCTGGCAGCACGTGGATACCCCACATTGACCAGCAGCGCCTTCCCCTCTGTCCTGGCCCATTGCATCAGATCAGCCAGTCCGGGATCCGCGGGATCGGAAGTTTGCACGTCCGTGACTTCATAGGCGTAGCGATCGTAGAGAGTGGCCATTTGATTGATGTGAGCCGTAAGTAACGACTCGCTGTCAGCCACACCCTGCTGGCGATTCGTCCGCATGGCCAACACGGATTCGCGCAAGGGCTCCACTGGATAGATCCGCAGTCTCTGTAAAAACGGCGTGGCATGGCGTGCGCAGAGCACACAAAAGGTGAGCACCAGCCAGCCATTCAAGCCCGGGGTTTCCAATCCTTTTGCAATCAGCAGAAACAACATCGGCATCAGCCAGAGAAAATACCAATCAAAGATGAAGGGAACCCTGCCCCGGGATGCCCCCCACAGTCCAATCCCCATCACAAGCACCGGGAGCAAAACGGCTCCGATCAGGCCCTTGCGAATAAACGGCTCCGACTTAAGGCCCTTCCAGCCGAGGCACATCAGGAAAATGAAACCGGCTGCCAACAACAAGCTGAGGGCAACCATGGACGGAGACTGCGACCCTACTGGAAGAAAGCGGGCAAGATCCGGCGGATCCTTGGGGTTCGCACTCCAGACGGTTCCAAAGGCCAGGTGGGAAAGAAAATTTATCGGATACCGCGCATCCATATCGCCCTTGGGGTATTCAAAATTCGACACCAGACTCTGAACGATCCCCGGTAGAAACCATTGCAGAAAAAGCGCCAATGCAATGAGGTTCGCCGCACCCCAGGCGAAAAATTGATTGCGGCGCCTGGAATCGGATCTGCTCAGAATTGTCACCAGCAAAGCGAGATTCATGACGACCAGGGGCAGGCCCGTGCCAGGCCAGGAGAGCAGCAGGAAAATTTGCCACAGGCTGAACCGCAGCCACCCGCGAGGTCTGCCTGTCCGGACGGCCAGACAGGCGTATCCCAGACAGAGCGGCAAACCGAAAAGCATGAAAGCATAACCCCGCCCTTCGCTGATGTAGCGAATAAACCATGGATGCACCGCCAGCAGCATCATCAAAGCGATCGCTCCGCGCTTCATCCCCAAAACTCTTGCAACCCAACCCCACGCAGGCAAAGCCAGCAATCCAAGCAGGAAGGCTGGAAAGCGAAAGGCAACCTCATGAAAATCCTCAGGTGCTTTGTCGTTCAACCAACGCCAGAGGCCCAGACTGGCCCGGGCTGCGATGGAAAACAGCGGATGATTATTGGGATCGCTGTAAGCCATCGTCGTTTGCCACCAGCTTTGCTTGCCGAAATACTGTTGAACCTCCCCCTGGTCATCGATCTCCCGCATCCATTGGCCATGCACGAAATCGAGAGCCGAGTGTTGTTCGTCATCCCAGAGACTCTGCATGAGCCGTGGTGCCGCGATGTATCCCGCGATCCCCATGGCGGCGAGGACGGACATGCGCCAATATTTTGGACGAGGCACAGGTTCATCGGCCTGTCCCATTCCACCGCTTGAACACCAGAGCCGTGTTGTGGCGCCGAGAAAAATCCAAACCCCAACATTGAGCACTCCGGCCCACCACAAATAACGGGCCAGGAAATCATCATGCCGGAATTCCTCCAGTGAGGCCCGGCTGCGGATGGATTCGTTCCAGGGGTGAAATCCCCATTTCCACGACACCAGCAATGCCGCAGTGAACAGACCTGCCATCAGCCAGCAAAGGAGGCCTGGATATTTCCGGAACAATTTCATGCCCCATGAAGCATGAAATTGTCCGCCGGACAACCCGGGATCTTACCATTTCCCGGCTGAAAACATTTCGGGCACCCGATCGCCTCACGGGTCACGGCATGGTCGACGTGGAGAGATATTTTTCCAGAGCCAGCAGGGTGGTGCGTCCCACGATACCGAGACTTTCTGCGCTGACTTGGTCCAGTGTGTCGGATGAAGTGTGCCAGGCCGTGTAATTGAGATCGATAATATCCACGGAAGGAATCCCGGAATAAAGGAAGGGCACATGATCATCCGTGATGCCCCCGGATCCTTCTGCAAAATATTTACCAAGGTCCAACTCAGCTGCCGAGGCCAGGATCAGCTGGGATAGGATCGGTGTGGAGTTGCTGGGAATCTTCACCAGCAGATCCTTGTCACCCACCATGTCCAGCAGGAACATGCTGAGGGGTTGCTGGACCTTTGGCCAACTGCGCATGAGTTTTGCATAATGGCGGCTGCCGTAGAGACCGTCCTTGGGCATCCCGGAGGCATCCGGAGTGTAATCAATGAGCGCCTCCTCACCGTCGAAGCAGACCAGTTCCACGAACTGTGCGGCATCGGGGCGTTTTCCCAGCAGACGCGCCATTTCCAACAGCACCGCCGTGCTCGAAGCCCCGTCGTTGGCTCCCACGAAGTTGAACGCGCCAAAGAGCTTGGTATCGTAATGCGATCCAATGAGCATGGCATAGGGACGCTCCCAGGTCTTGCTGGCTTCCGACTGCATGGGGAGCCGCGCGCGGAGATTGATAAATTCAATTTCACCCTTGGAGGTGTATTCCTTGAACGCCTGAGGCTGCACTTCCCAGCCGAAACTTTGCAACTGCCCGGTGAGGTAGGCCCGGCATTTCCCCAGTGCTTCGCTTCCCGCCGGGCGGGGACCAAACGCCACCTGAGCCTTGAGGTGTTCGAGAGCCGCTGCTGCATCGAAATCCTTGTGCAGGGCTTTGGAAGCATCGAAATGATACAGGTTGCGCGCCAGGGCTGCGGCCTGCTGCTGCTTGGAATCGCAGGCAGTTGTCAGGAGGGTGACGGCAATGACAAAGCCGGGAAGGAGAAATCGGAGGGAGGTCCACATGGCCCATCCATGAACCATCCCCGCACATTTGGCAATGGATGTCAGGCGGGGAAGTTAATCGATCTTCACGCCCAGCACTTCCAGCAACCGCTCCAGGTCATCGTCGCCGTAATATTCAATCTCAATTTTGCCCTTGTCCTTGCCATGATGAAGCTGGACCTGGGTGGCCAGGCGGTCGCGCAGGCGGTTTTGGATTTTCGCCAGATGGGGATCGATGCTTTTCCTGGCCGCCGCCGCCGGACTTGGACGGGTGGTGGTTGATTTGCTGCCATCCAGTTCATGCTGCACCTGTTTCTCAGTCTGGCGGACGGTCAGACCCTGCCGCACGACCATATCGGCCACCAAATTTTGTAATTCCGGGCTTTTCAGGCTGAGGATGGCCTTGGCATGGCCGGTCGTGATGCGACCCTGCGCGAGCAGGCTTTTTGCCTCGGGAGTCAGGTCCATGAGACGCATGGAGTTGGCGACTGTGGCGCGGTTTTTCCCCACCCGCTGCGCGATCTCCTCCTGCTTCATGTTAAACTCCTGAGCCAGACGGCAGTAGGCCTCGGATTCTTCAATGGGGTTCAGGTCCTCGCGCTGCAGGTTTTCCACCAGCGCCATTTCCAGGACATCACGGTCGGTGGCCTCGCGCACCAGGACGGGAACCTCGGTGAGTCCCAGCTTTTGCGAGGCGCGAAAGCGGCGCTCGCCGGCGATGAGTTCCAGATTGCCATTCACCCTGCGGACCACCAGCGGCTGGATCAATCCGTGCTCGCGGATGGATTCCATCAATTCATCCAGATGCTCGTCGCGAAACGCCTTGCGCGGTTGCATCGGGCTGGAGACGATCTGTGTGACCGGCACCATTTCCACCACGTTCCCATTCGCTCCTCCCGGCTGGGTTAGCGATGTCGCTGCCGGATTGCCGCCGGGCGCATCAAAACGTCGCGCCGCCCCGCTGATTAAAGCGCCCAAGCCTTTGCCAAGAGATTTTTTTTGCATGTCGATAACGTTGATTTCAGGATGTCGCGTGGGGAGGGCGGCTCGCAAAATGCAAAATCTTGCAATGGATGCAAGCAGAAGTGGAAAAAGAAACATGAAAGCGCTACGCACCTCCCCGAAAGCAGGTTAGCCATACCGAAATTTTACTTGCGCAAAATTTCAAGCCCCCCCCACAGTGCAACCACCTATTCACTCATGTCCTCCCCCGAATCCACCCCACCTGTCGAACTTACTCCTGCAGAAATCGCTGCCAAGAAGTTGAAGCACACACAGCACCTGCAGATCTTCATCACCGTCCTCATCGATCTGATCGGATTCGGCATCATGATTCCGATCATTCAGCCGTTCGTTGGTGACATTGCCACACGGGCGGGACTGAGTGACAATGCGAACACAGTGCTCCAATCTTTTGTCATGGGTGTTTACAGCCTCATGCAGTTTTTATTCTCTCCGCTCTTCGGAAGGATTTCGGACCGTGTGGGACGCCGACCGGTCATCATTGCAAGCCTGATTGGTTCCTTGCTGGGGTATTTGATCCTGGCATTCGCGACAAAATCGTCCATCCCGCCCGTGACCGCCTTGGTAATGATTTTTCTGGCTCGGATCACCACGGGCATTTGCGGCGCGAGCGTCTCCACGGCGCAGGCGTATCTGGGCGACATTACGGCACCGGAGAAGCGTGCTGGCGTGATGGGGATGATCGGAGCGGCTTTTGGATTGGGTTTTGTGCTGGGTCCGCTGATCGGAGGGGTGACGGGCAAGCACTTTGGTCTGCACGTTCCTTTCCTGATCGCAGCGAGTCTGACGGTTTACAATCTGGTGCAATGCTACCGCAAATTACCGGAAAGCCTTCCCCGTGAGAAACGCGGGCTGGCCACACATAATCGCACCAGTCTGCTGGCCACGCTCCAGCATTTCCGCCGCACGCCGCTGCTCATGATCCTACTCGCAAATTTTCTCACGGTCACGGCATTCGCAATGATGACGACCTCGTTTGTGCCTTTCACGACACGGCATTTCGGCTTTGATACAGACCGGATTTCCTATGTCTTCGGATATATCGGAATCATCGGCATTTTGATTCAAGGTGGGCTTATTCGCAAAATCGCCAAACACGGCAGGGAGAGGAAACTGGCCCTCGGAGGCATCGTGGCCATGACCATCGCGTTGACACTGATGCCGACGACCACGCCCTGGCTTTCACTGTTGTTAGTGATGGCCATGCTTTCGGTTGGGAACAGTTTCGCCACGCCGACGCTCAATGCGCTGGCGTCCCAGTGCGGCACCGTTCAGACCCAGGGGGAAACGATGGGAGCCATGACCAGCGCGGGAAGCCTGGGACGATGCGTGGGCCCGCTCCTCACCGCCGCCGTCATGTATGCTTCCAGTGCGGAGACGAAGTTTTCCCACTCCTTTTTCGTCAGTGCCGGCGTCATGGCGCTGGCCGCAGTAGCTGCCCTGCTGGTCCTCGGGAAGCGTCCGAAGCCCCAGGCCTCAGCTTCGTGAGACGCGCATGGTGGAAGAGAAACTGCTGCGCATAGCCGGCATAAGGGCCGAAATGTCGCGCGGCAAATTTCCTGATCTGCTCCGCAGTCCGCCGGCGCTTCCTGGCGAAATACAACTGGTGCAGCACCCGTTCGATCCACACATCAATCGGAAACGCCGCCAGGCGTTCGCACGCAAACAACAGCACGCAGTTGGCGATCTTCTCCCCCACCCCGTGCAACTGCATCAGCGTGGCCCGTGCTTCATCATCCGATTGCCCCGCCAGCATCGCCGCATCCACCCGCCCCGCCGCCAAGTCCACCGCCGCCCGGTGCAAAAAGGCCGCACGATACCCCAGCCCGCATTCCCACAGCGCCCCCTCACCCGCCTCCGCCAAAGCCTGCGGCGTGGGATAGCCATACAACTTCGGCGCACCCTCCATGACCGTCGGCAATTCCACACCGAATCGTTCCCGCAGTGTCAGGGAAATCTTCCGGATGTGCGGCACCTGCTTCAGCGATGACGTAATAAATGTCGCCAGACACTCCCACAGCGGTTGCCGCAGAATCCGCAACCCCGGACAAAACGCCAGCGCCGTTGCCAGCGGCACATCCCCCGCAGGGAATGATCGCATCATCGCCACCACATCATGATCCAGCGCAAAATAACCCCGCACCTTCTCCTCCATCCCCTGCGGTATGATTTCCAATCCCCCCGCCGTCTGCCGCACCCACACCGGATCATCGCCAATACTCCCCAACCATCCCCCCTCCCACGCATGCCAGTGAAACGTCTGCCCGGATTGCAGCGTCGCAGAAAGATCGAAAGGTTGGTCAGGGAGCATGGGAGCAGAGTCACCCGAGTGTAAACGCCCCCGGCCTAGAAGCACCCTGAAACTACCGCCATTTAACCCCCGCCCGGCACCCTTTAGGAATTCCTGTCAGGAATTTTATCTCGATCCCTTTAGCGGAAGTGGGGTAAGGAACGCTCCCGGGACCACTTCCGGCCTCGGAAGTGAGGCGGGGAATCCCGCCAAAAGCAAATCCCCCCTCCCCGAAGCACCCCCAACGGCGATTCCCCTCCGCACCGGTCGCGAAATGTCCCTGAAATGGTCGGGGAATAAAATTCATGCGGTGCATTGAATCTAAAAAGGCTCCTTTTGTCACTAAAATAAGCTTTATTTTAGCAAAATAAGCCCCCCACCCCAACATCGACTTTCTAGTTTTAAAAAAACGGAGAATCCCCCGCCTCCGCCTCCATGTCCTCACGGCAGCGTGATCCTCACATCCTTGAACAATGTCTCTCCTGTATAGCTTTGCAAGCCGATACTGCCGCTGCCGAGGCGGGCTGAGGGGACATTTTCAGGCGGGGTCCACCCTGCGGGCTGGGTCCACTCGTTGACCTTTTTGCCATTGATGAAAACGGTAACCGTCATGCCACTCACGATGATGCGGAGATCAAACCAGCGATCGTTCCGCACGATCTGCATGGGGATGGGGGCAACGTCGAAAACGCTGCCGGTAGACCGTTCGGCAAGGGGATCGGGATCGTTGGAGATCTGGATTTCCAAGGCGATCTTACTGGAAGAGGAGGCATTGGCAGGACAATGAATATACAGGCCGGAGTCGGAGATGGTATTGGGCTTGAGTTTTACTTTCATGGTAAGGTCGAAATCCTTCCATGCGGGCGCGACCCCTTTGTCTACAAAGATCAGATTGCCCTTCGCTCCGGTGGCCTTGATGCAGCCGTCCTCAATCTTGAAGGAGGCAGGATCCCCGCGCACGGTCCAGCCATCCAGCGTGCTGCCGTCGAAGAGCGATTGCGCTTTGTCAGGGGCTTTGAGTGCCAGACTGGAAACCCCAGCGCCGGATGATTTGGCCTGCTTGATGCGGATATCCTTGAACTGCACTTTCTGGGGCGCGCCGGAGTGGAGTTGGAGCGCCAGCACGCCGGAGATGGCCTTGGCTGTGGCGTCATCATCAATCATATCAATCGTAACGCTGCCGTTAAGCCTGTGCATGAGACGGTTGCCTTGGGCAATGATGATGAGTTCGTTCCAATCTCCAGAATGGTAGGGGGGCAGGGATCCTAAATTCCCGGTAACCTTTCTGGCCCCGTCCTGAGTCCATTCGATCTTCTCCCCCGGATTGGCGAGGTAGTCACCACCGGGACTTGCCAGCGCCTTGCGGCTGCCCCTTTCTTCATAAAGCCCGCCGTTCTTTATCTCAAATTTTCCAGTCGCGATCTCGTATTGGTAACCTCCGACCACCCATGCAGCGGGATCCAAGACTTTGCTGCGGTATTGCACACCGGAATTTCCAGATGTGATCTTGTAAGAAAGCCGCAATTCGAAATCCGTCACATTGCCTCCCTGCCAGATGAGGCAGGTATTCACAGGGATTGAACCATTGGGTGGTGATTCGGCGGTAATGGTCCCGTCGCGCACTGACCAGAAACGCTTATCGCCCGCCCAGCCGGTAAGGTCGCGACCATTGAAGATTTTGGTGAAGCCTGCTTCGCTGGGAGTGGCGCCAGCGGTGGCAGGAACTGGCGTGGGTGGGGCGCTGACTCCCGCTAACACCACACGAAATCCTATGGTATCGCGTCTGTAATCGCCGGTGCCATAACGATTTGAGGAATACATATTGAGGCGGATTTCCGGAGCATCGAATTGATCCCATGATGAACCACGACGCACATGGGATGTCTGCGATGCGTCAAACCAGTCTTCGCAGAATTCCGCCACGTTGCCCGCAAGGTCGTAAATTCCAAGTTGGTTCGCCGGAAAGCTGCCAACAGGTGAAGTGCGTGGAAAAAGGTCCTTGTATCCCGGCAGTGGACGGAACTGGTCCGGCCAGTTGTCATCGGCAACTTCCGATCCAGCTAGATTTCCGGCATTTGCAGGAGGTGGCCATTGGTCACCCCAAGGATAGTTGCGCGAGAGCTGTTGCTTGCGCTCCGCTGGAGTGTTTCCAATTTCGGACTTAAGTCCGACTGCCAGACTCCATTCGAGATCCTTGGGTAACCGGTAAACTTGGTTGCTGGATATCTTGCCACTTAATCGCTCTTTCTGAGTCAGCCAGAGGCAGAAAGCGTTGGCATCATCCCAGTTTACACCTACGACGGGATGCAAGGGAGTTTGTGTGAACCCAGGATCTTTCCACGTATGCCCGCGGACTGCCCACCATCCTGAAGCTGCCTGGGATTCCTGTTTTGGGCCGGGGCTTTTACCGATGGATTTCATGCCGCCGACTGCGTTATACCCTGCCTCTTTCACAAAAGCATCAAAATCCTTCACCCTAGTCTCCCACACGCTGAAGAGCACCTGCTGCCCATCCGCCAACCCACCAGTGATCGGCAAAGGAACGAATTTCATGCCGAGTGTGTTGATGAATGGGGTATCCCTACTGGCGCTGGATTCGGTTCGAACGACCGCAGGTGGTTTGTCCATGGGAGGCAGCGATTCTGCGGCCACGGCAGGTTTTGCTGGATTTTCCTCCTCCGGCTTCTTTTCCGGAACAGTCGGGACTGGAGGGACATTCGGTGCAGTCTCAGGTGCCGGTGTGGTGGTGGGAGATTTCGATGCAGGCTCGCTCGGTGGGGTCTTGGCGAGGGTGGGATCAGGCTTTTCGGGGGCATTCTGGGATCCCTGCCATTGCAGGAAACCAAAAATGCCGCCGAGGACCACCAGCGTCCCAACGACCGCGGTGAGAGGGAAGGAGGATTTGCGCGGGGGCGGCTTGGCGGATTTGCTGGGGCCGCCGGGGCTGCGGGGCGGGGACGGTCGCGCCTGGGGCCGCTGGGCTTGGGGTGTGGGCCGGGGAGGTTCGGCGGCGGGACTGGGGGCGGGCGGGGTGCTGCGGATGCGGTCGATGTCGGTTCGCAGGGCGGCGGCGCTCTGGTAACGTTCATCGGGGTCCGGCTCCATGGCCTTGAAGACCACTCCGTCGATGCGCACGTCGAGGTTGGGGATCTTCTTGGAGGGGGCCTTGGGGGTGCCGCGCGGCACGTCCCTGGTCAGCATTTCGTAGAACATGATGCCGAGACTGTAGAGGTCGGCGCGGTGGTCGATGTGGCCCAGGCCATCGAATTGCTCCGGAGCGGCGTAGTGGGGCGTGCCCATCGTCATGCCGGTCATCGTGAGGCCCATTTCTTCATTGATGGAAGCCGCGTGGTCGCCGTGGCCTTCGACCAGTCTGGCGAGACCGAAATCACCGACCTTGAGCACTCCCTTGCGATTGATGAGGATGTTGGCCGGCTTGATGTCGCGATGCACGAAGCCCAGCTCGTGGGCGTATTGGAGGGCTTCACAAACCTGGCTGACGGCATTGAGCGCGCCCTCGGCATCGAGGGTTCCGGAGCGGACGAGGTGCAGCAGGTCCGAGCCATCCACATACTCCATGATGAAATAATGCTGCCCGCTGGCCGTCTGGCCGTAGTCGAAAATCTGGACGATGTTCGGGTGGTTGAGCTTGGCCATGGACTTCGCCTCGCGGCGGAAACGGGCCTGGAAATCAGGATCGGCTCCAAGATCGGGCGGAAGCAGCTTGATGGCGACTTCACGATCCAGGCTGAGCTGAGTTCCCTTGTAAACCGCCCCCATGCCACCGCGTCCCAGCAGTGCGGTGATTTCATAACCCGGCAGCAGGCCGGAAAGTTCCTCGGGTGTGGGAGGTTGCCAAGGGTCGGGCCGGGCGGAGGAGTGGGAAGTATTCACGGGTATTGAGTCCTATCCATCGTTTTGCCAGCCACGGTCATTCACTCATCTATTTAAATCAAAGTAAAAAAATCGCCCCCCTCGTTCTGTTGGCGCAGACGGAAAATCGCTTCTCCAGGGATGTCCTAATTTACCCTTGACCAAAACCCCCATTTTTAGGCATACTCCCGATTCACCGCTCCCATGAGGGGGGGGGCCATCCATCCAACGCCATCGAGGCTGCGGAAGCCACCACCGAATCCTAACCGAGATCCAAATCAGATGAAAACACCCGCGCAATCCGCTCTCCTCGCTATTGGAACAACCTCTCAGCGAAATCGGCCCCGCCTAGGATTATTCAGGAACCTGAGCGTTGCCGTGGGTTTGATCCTCGTTCCGCAGGCACAGTCCCAGGTTGCCGGTGGCCCGCCCAACTTGCTCCCGGTCGATTGCGGGGAATCGGTGGTTACCTGCTACTCCGGTCAGAACGCCACAGGAGTGAACGCCGCTGGATTCGTGGTGGGGATTATTGATGTACGCAACCCCGCAGGCAACGGTGCGGTGCTGAATACCAACTGGGCCGCCCCCATGTATCACAATGAATATGGCGGAGCTGCGAATGTCTGGAATGCCGCCAATCTCGGCCAGGTCTTCGGCATCACGCTCGACCGTGCGGCCAAGCCAAACATCTATGTGAGCGCGACCTCCATTTATGGAATGAACTCCCCCGCCCCCACGAATTACGCTGCAGGCGGACCAGGAGCTGTTTACAAACTCGATGGCATCACCGGAGCCATTTCCACCTTCGCCGTTCTGCCGAATGCTTTCAACTCGAATGGCCGGGCTCCCGCGCTGGGAAATATTTGTTTCGACCGCAAACGCAATCAGTTCTTCGTCTCCAATTTTGAGGACGGTCTCATTTACCGCCTGGACATGACGGGCGCCTGGCTCAGTTCAGTGCCTTACGATCACGGAAAAAATGCCCGTCCGAACGTATCCCCACTCGCGCCGATTCTGGACGATGGGATCAAGGGAAATCTGACCGCCCTCGGTCGCCGCGTCTGGGGACTGAATGTCTTCGACAACCGCCTCTACTATGGGGTGTGGAATGAGGATCGCGCGAATCCCTCCACCACCGTCTCCAATGAAATTTGGTCCGCTGGTTTCGATGCAGGCGGCCTGCCGGACGCTGGCACGGCAAGACTGGAAATCACCCTCCCGGCATTCTTCAACACGCTGGCCGGTTCGGCTGGTGCCGGCACCCTGATGAGTTTCTCCTCGCCCGTGAGCGACATTACTTTTACCGACGGCGGACGCATGCTGGTGGCTGAGCGGACGGTGCCCTTCTTCGCGCACCAGTCGCGCGTTCTGGAATTCGATTTAAATCTGAGCACGGGCACATGGCAGCCGAACACGAAGGAATTTAGAATCGGTGGCGCCGCCGCACCGGATTCCTCGGCAGGTGGCGTGGACTATACCTGCGACAGCGACGTCTGGGCCACTGGCGATTACATGCAACCGCCCAACGGCCAGCTCATTTACGGCATGACCTACATCCCCAGTGCAGGGAACTCACTCGCCACCATTACCTCGAGCAGTTACCTCATTGATTTCAACGGCATTTTCAACGCGGGCGATGACAAATCCCAGCAGGGGGATGTCGTCATCAACCGGCAGTGTTGTGAGTGCGTGCAGATTTGTGACGTCTCGGTGCATTGCCAGCCGCTGCCGGCACCACAAGTCGGCACCGCCTCCCAGTGGACGTTCCAGGTCGTGAACACGATGCCCTGGACCATCAGCCATATCACGTTCCTGCAGACTCCGGGCTTTACGGTCACTCCCGGGCCGATTTACACGCTGCCCACACCACTGCTGCCGGGGAATGCCACGAATATCACCGTGACACCGACTCCCACCTCGCAGCCCGCCCCCGATCACGCCTGCATGCGAATGATCTTCCACTCGCCGGTGCTGGATCAATGCTGCGAAATCGTCCATTGCGTGGAACTTGATGAATGCTGCGCTGAAGTCACGAACCTGTGTCTGCACCCCGATCCGGCCAGCCCCACGGGATGGACACTTTGTTTCAACTACACCAATCTTGCTCCCAATTCCGTCAGCTGGATCTTCGTCGTTCCCGCCGCAGGATATCAGGGCTGCATCCAGCCGTTCATCGTTCCGGTGTTTCCGGCACTCGCGACGGGGCAGACGGGGTCGTTCTGTCAGCCCGTCACGGTCGATCCCGCGTGCAAGAAAATCTGCATGATCATTTCCGGTCACTCGGCAAACTTCCAGAAATGCTGCTCAGTCACCGGATGCGTCGAAGTGCATTGCCCCTGCATTCCCAAGACGTGGACGCTGGATGCCGATTTCGACCTCGGCACTGTGATCAACCTCAATCACAATCCCAATCACGACCAACTCCAACTCAATCCCATCACCAAACCCCTGCCCTTTGTCTGCATTCCCTGCTCGGCGCGCGGCACCGTGGTGCGCATCGACATCAATGGTCCGAATTCACCAGCGGCTGTCATGGGTGAATACTGGTCCTCTCCGGATAGTTTCGCACCTGGAACCAGCGGGCGCGACCCCTCCCGAACCACTGTGGATAAATACGGCAACGTCTGGGTGGGCAATCGCGCATCGTATGAAAAACTCGACGGCACGCCACCCAGCGGTCCCGCGGATTCCTATGGCTCCGTGGTGCGCATCGGCATTGTGCTCGGCGGCACCCGCGGGGATGTTGTGGCGGGAAATTTCACCCCCAACCCACTTGGCAGCTACCTCAAGCCACCCTTCACCTATAGCACCTGCACCGACCGCGACGGCGACGGCTACATCAAGACTTCGCGCGGGCTTGGCCACATCCTGCCCTGGAACAACGCCGGCGGAGTGGACACCGATGGCGGAGTGCAAACCGCCGAGGATGAGTGCATCACCATCTACACCCGCGTTCCTGGCGGCGGCACACGCTTCCTGGCCGTGGACTGCAACAACAACCTCTGGACCGGCGGCTTGAACGACCAGGATTTCCAAGCCGTGGACGGAGTGACCGGAAATCTGATCGGCGGAACCTATTTCAACGTCGGTGCTGGTGGTTACGGAGGATTGCTGGATGGTTTCGGCGTCCTCTGGGGCGGTTCGCAGCTCATGCGGGTCAATTCGAGCACCCTCGTCTCCCTCCCGGTGCAGAACTCACCCTACACCTACGTTTACGGACTTGGCATTGATCCACGCTGCTGTCACGTATTTGGGGCGGGCGCAGTATCCTATGACAGCAGCTGGAATACCGTCGCCAGCGGCATCATCGAATTTGATACCAGTGGAAATATTCTTTTCGACTACCCGACCCAGGGCGGGGCCACCGGCATTTGTGTGGATGGCACGGGCAATGTGTGGGCAGCCAATGGAACGCAAGTCTACCACCTCTCCCCCAACAGCCCGCTCTGCACCGGCCACACCGTGCAGCCTCCTGTCACCATCCCGGTTTCCCCAAACCCTGTCAGCCCCGGATCCATCCATGTCCGTGGAGTGGCGGTGGACAGCAACGGCCACATCTGGGCGGCCGACTTGGGTGGGAATTCCGCCCACCGGATCAATTCCGGATCCGCCACCGTGGACAAAACGATCGACCTCGGCTCGTCAGGAACCCACCCTACCGGTCTCAATGCCAGCCCCTACAACTACAGCGACATGACCGGTTTCGTAGCCCTGGGCTCCACCTGCCGCGAAGGTTCGTGGTCGGTGCTCCATGACGGTGGCTGCGATGGACTGGACTGGGGAACCCTGACCTGGACCGGTTCCAACCTCAGCGCCAGCAACCAGCTTATCGTCGAAATCCGCGCCGATGACCAGCAACCCCTCCTGCCCACGCATCCGTTCATCACCGTCGCCAATGGCCAGAAATTCTGTAACAAGGGGATCACGGGCCGCTGGGTGGAGATCCGGGTGCGCTTCATTGGTGCCCCATGCTCCACCGAATCGCCGATCCTCAAGGACATCACCCTCACCTGCTGTGAAGGGCATGACGATCCCTGCTCCGATGAGGATCACCCACCCACAGCCATCAAGTGTCCCGACTCTGTCGCAGTCTGCCCCGATAAAGGTGCCACCACCAGCACCGTCACCCTCAGCGCCATGCTTTCGGATTCCGATGGCGGCCCGATCAATGTTCGTTGGAAGGAAGGCACCACGATCCTCAGCAATGCCACCATCGCAGCCTCCGGCCCGCCCACCGTCGGCACCACCACCCTCACGCAAAATTTCCCCATCGGAAATCACCTCATCACCCTTTGTGCCCAGGTCGGCGGCTCGTGGGTGGCCATTTGCGAGGCCAAAGTGAAAGTCGGAGACCAGGACGCGCCCAAGTTCGTCTGCCCCCCGGGTATCACCGTCGTCGGCTGGCAGGGAGTGGTGCCTAATTTCCTTGGAAATCTCCAGGCGACCGATGATTGCACTCCAGCAACCCTACTGGTAGCAACCCAATCGCCAGCCGCCGGCACGGCCGTGGGCACTGGAACGCACATCATCACGATTGTCGTGGCCGATGCCGCCGGGCATTCCACCACCTGCGAAACCACTTACATCGTCAGTCCGGACGTTGCGCTCGTGGAACCTGCCAACTATGCCTTCTTCAACGTCGGCCAGCCAATCCGCGCCACCGCGCGGACGAAATCTGCCGAGCCCGCAACGCAATTCGCCTTTATCGTCAACGGCCTGGTGATGGGCCAGACCCCGGGCAACGGTGGCCAGGGCTCCGTCCAGCTTCCGATCCTGCCGCCCGGTGCCTACACCATCTCCGTGGTCGCCTCCGGCCCCGGTGGCCAGCGCTCCAGCGTCGTCCGTCCGCGCCAGTTCACGGTTGGCGGTGACGGCACCATCATTCCAACACTGGCCCCCTGTCTGGAAATCCGCGGCAATAACATTGCCATCTGCGTCCCCACCGTGCTCGGAGAAAACTGCACGGTTGAATCCTCGCCGGATCTCGATATTTGGACCGAAGTCCCCAATGGCACGTTCACCGGCACCGGCTTTATCAGGGAGATCATCCTCCCGCTCGCCCCTCCGCCGGCCGATAAATACTTCTATCGCGTGCGCCGGGCCATCCCCTGAACATCACAGGCGATTCCGTCGCCGCCAGTCCGGCATGCTAGGTTTTAGCGGGCCTGATTTGGCACATTTGGCGCAAATCTGTCACACGAAATAGCGTAAAATTGGCGCGACTTGGACTGGTATGCCGCCAGTTTACGGAGAAAACGCATTTGCTCACTTCCTGCTCATAACCCTGCCATGATCTCCCAAGAAAAATTCACCACCAAACTCCAGGAAGCTCTCGCCGTCACTCAGACGCTGGCCATCCAGTGGCAGCATTCGGAAATGAAACCCTCCCACCTGCTGCTGGCGCTGCTGCAACAGGAGGGTGGCCTGGCCGTGAGCCTGCTGCCGCAGCCGGATCTGGCCTCGCAAATCACCGCGCATCTGGCACGCCAGCCGAAACTCTCCGGCGCAACCGGAGGGCAGGCACTTTCCTCGGATTTCCGCGAGCTGCTTGCGAATGCCGACATGGAACGCACCGCCCTGCAGGACAGTTATGTCAGTGTGGAGCACGTGTTGCTGGCCCTTCCCAAGACGCGCACGGATCTCGATCCCATTTTAAAATCCCTCCATGTCACCCACGCCTCGCTACTCGCCGCGCTGAAAAAAATCCGCGGTGCGCAAAAAGTCACCGATGCCGATCCTGAGGGAAAATACCAGACGCTTGAAAAATACGGCACCGATCTCACGGCCCGCGCCAAGGCCGGGAAAATCGACCCGGTGATCGGTCGCGATGACGAAATCCGCCGGGTCATGCAGGTGCTGAGCCGTCGCAGCAAAAACAACCCGGTGCTCATCGGCGAACCCGGCGTCGGCAAGACCGCCATCGCCGAAGGACTGGCACGCCGAATCGTCGCGGGCGATGTGCCGGAATCCCTGCTAGGCAAAAGGCTGATTTCCATGGACCTTGGCGGCATGCTCGCTGGAGCAAAATATCGCGGGGAATTTGAAGAACGGCTCAAGGCCTTTCTGAAGGAGGTCACTTCCAGCGAGGGACAGATCATTTTGTTTATTGACGAACTGCACACCATCGTCGGCGCCGGTGCCAGCGAAGGCGCGGTGGATGCCTCCAATCTGCTCAAGCCACAGCTGGCCCGAGGTGAACTGCGCTGCATCGGCGCCACCACGCTCAACGAGTATCGCAAATACATCGAGAAGGATGCGGCCTTGGAGCGTCGTTTCCAGCCCGTGCAGATTGATGAACCCAGCGTGGAGGACACCATCGCCATTCTCCGCGGACTCAAGGAACGTTACGAAGTCCACCACGGCGTGCGCATCAAGGACAGCGCCCTCATCGCGGCCGCAACCCTTTCCAATCGCTATATCACAGAGCGTTTCCTCCCCGACAAGGCGGTGGACCTCATGGACGAGGCTGCCAGCCGTTTGAAAATTGAAATCGAATCCATGCCCACGGAAATCGATGTGCTGGAGCGATCCATCATGCAGGCTGAAATGGAACGGCTGGCCTTGAAAAAGGAAACCGACGCCGCCAGCAAGGAGCGCACCGCGAAGCTGGAAAAGGAAATTTCCGAACTGCGCGAACGCAGCACCGCACTCAAAGGCCAGTGGCAGTCCGAAAAGGCCGTGGTCACCAAGACCCGCAAGATCAAGACCGAATTGGAGCAACAACGCACCGCGCTGGAACAGGCCCAGCGCGCCGGGGATTTTGCCAGGGCGGGGGAGATTCAATATGGCACGCTGCCGGAACTCGAACGCCAACTCGTGGAAGCCAGTCAGGCCGTGCCCGCATTGCTGCGGGAGGAAGTCACCGAGGAGGATATTGCCAAGGTGGTCGCAGCCTGGACGGGCATTCCCGTGTCACGATTGCAGGAGGGCGAACGTGCCAAGTTGTTGAAGATGGAGGCCCGGCTCGGCGAAAGGGTCATCGGACAGACCGCCGCCATCCATGCGGTCTCCAATGCCGTGCGCCGCGCCCGCGCCGGCCTGCAGGAGGCCAGCCGCCCCATCGGCAGCTTCCTTTTCCTTGGTCCAACCGGTGTTGGCAAAACCGAACTCAGCAAGGCCCTCGCGGAATTTCTCTTTGATGATGAAGCCGCCATGACGCGCATCGACATGTCCGAATACATGGAGAAACACAGCGTGAGCCGTCTGATCGGGGCACCTCCCGGCTACGTGGGCTACGATGAGGGCGGCCAGCTAACGGAAGCCGTGCGCCGCAAGCCCTACAGCGTCGTCCTCTTTGACGAAGTGGAAAAAGCCCACCCGGATGTTTTCAACTCCCTGCTGCAGGTGCTCGATGATGGCCGCATCACCGATGGCCAGGGCCGCACCGTGGATTTCACCAACACGGTCATCATCATGACCAGCAACCTCGGCAGTGCCGCCATTCAGGATGAATCCAATCCCGAACAGCGCGAAGCCATGGTGCGCGAATCCCTCAAGCAATTCTTCCGCCCGGAATTCCTCAATCGCATCGATGAGATCGTCATCTTCGACCGTCTCCAGGCCAGCGAACTCGACGGCATCGTGAAGATCCAATTGCTGAAAATTGTCGACCGACTTGCCCAGCAGCATTACCACCTCCAACTCAGCGACGAGGCCATCCGCTTTCTGGCCGATGAAGGCTACGACCCGGTTTTCGGGGCCCGGCCTTTGAAGCGTTCGCTACAAAAGCACCTGCTCGATCCCCTGAGCCAGCATCTCCTCAGCGGAAACCTGCCTGAGGGAGCCACGATCAAGGCAGACCTCAAGGACGGAAAGTTGAAATTCGACATCCAGAATTCAGGATAATCCGCGACGCGGCACAGCCAGTGCCGCGGATTGCCGGGCAAGGTTCCCCCTGTTTGACGAAATGCTAAAATTGCGTTAAATTCACGGAGCGGATAATAGTTTCCATAATAAATTCCCAAAACCACAACTGAGCGGTTTCTGGGAGTGTTTTGGCCTTCCATCCTTGATAATCACCCTTTTGCAGAGTGAACTGGGTAATTCACGGAAGGAAGCGTGCAATGCAGCAGTGGAAATCTATAACGGCAGCAGAAGTACTCTGCTCTTACCAGTAACGGTGCTTTCGCCCCGAATCCACCCCATGCCTATTATGAAAATGAACCTTGCAAAAATCCACTCCCTCCGCCGCTGGCTCCCCATCGTTGCCTTGGCCCTGGCCACCACTACTGCAGAGGCCACTCCCTCCGCAGCGCGTGAATGGAACGAACTTATGCTTGCAGCCATCCGCCGCAACGTGCCCAATCCTCCCGCACATGCGCGCAACCTCTTCCACACCGCCGTCGCCATGTATGACGCCTGGGCTGCGTACGATCCTGTTCCGTTGGGGTACGCCTACAACGAAAAGATCACCCCGCTGCCAGTGGATCTAGAAGCCGCCCGCGCTGAGGCCGTCAGTTTCGCCGCCTACCGTGTATTGCGGGCTCGATTTGCCTCCCCCGCCGCGGGATTTGCCACATCCCTTGCCAGCTTCGATGCGAAAATTATCGCGCTCTACGGGGCAGGAGCCGATACCAATGGTCAGGGTGCAGTGACTGCCGGCACCACCCCCATGGAAGTGGGACGCCGCATCGGCCAGGCCATCCTCACCTGGGGTGCCAGTGATGGCTTTAGCATCACCAACTACCCCCAGGCCTATACGACGGGGGTCAACGGAAACATGGCCACAGCACTGGCCATGAGCGTGCTCGGCAACAATGGGGAAAACCCCAGTCGGTCCAACATGCCACTTGGCCTTGGATTGCCTCTCATTTCTTTGGGATATACCACCGATACCAATCCTAATTTGTGGCAGCCACTGGCCCTTTCCGCCTCTGTTTCACAAAATGGGATTCCAACACCAGGTGGAATTCAAACTTTCGTCGGCGTGCAATCCTTGCGCACTACTCCGTTCAGTCTCTCCAGAACCGACCCCCTCAAACCCTGGGTTGATCCATTCGGCGGCCCCTCCAAAATCACCGTCGGCGCCAACGTAAGCCCCACCGATGCCGCCTTCAAGGCGCAGGTTCTGGGCGTCATCCGGGCCAGCAGCCAGCTCAACGACACCGACACCGTGGATATTTCCCCGCTCTCTTTTGGCAACAACCCCCTCGGTTCCGACAGCGGCACTGGCCGCGCCTCCAATCCGGTGCCCGGCGGCCCCGCCTATTCACCAAATCTAGTCGCCCGAGGTGACTTTGTCCGGGTTCTCGCAGAGTTCTGGGCGGATGGACCCAATTCCGAAACCCCTCCGGGTCACTGGCACGTGCTCGCCAATCAGGTCGCCGACAATCCCCTGTGTCCCAAAAAACTGCGCGGTGTTGGCGCTACGGTGAACGATCTGGAATGGGACATTAAGACCTATTTCAGCGTCGCCGCTTCCACGCACGACGCCGCCTGTGCCGCCTGGGCACTGAAACGTTATTACTCCGGCCCCCGCCCGATCACGCTGATCCGTTATATGGGAGCACGGGGTCAATCCTCGGATCCAATGGGTCCCTCCTATCACCCCGAGGGTCTGCCGCTGGAATCCGGAGTCGTGGAGGTCGTCACCCCGGCCACTTACGCGGTCGGAGAAAGGCATGAGCAAATCTGGAACATGTATACCAACCAATACGATCCGGGCCTCTACCACGATGGTGAAGTGGTCGTCAAATCCTGGCCCGCAGAGCACATGAACAACCTACCGGCCCCATCCATCGCCACCCATCAGAGCCACGTGACTTGGATGCTTGCCAAGGACTGGGTTCCCTTCCAGCGCAAGACCTTCAATACCCCGGCCTTCCCTGGTTACATCTCCGGCCACAGCACCTTCTCTCGCGCTTCGGCTGAAGCACTCACCCTGCTCACCGGCAGCCCTTATTTCCCAGGGGGTTTTGCCCATCACACCTATGCCGCCAATTCCATGCAGATTGATCTAGGTCCCAGCACCAATATCGACCTCCAATGGTGCACCTACTACGATGCCGCGGATCAGGCTGGCCAGTCGCGCCGCTGGGGCGGCATCCATGTAAGCGAAGACGACTACCATGGCCGGATCATCGGCTCCCAAGTCGGTATCTCTGCCTTCACTCTCGCTGAGAAATATTGGACTGGCACTGTCGACGATGAAATCTTCACCCCAAACATCACCATCCTCGGTCCTAACAGCGTGAAGGTCACTTGGAATACGATCCGCGGCATGTATTACAAGGTCCGCACTTCCACAACCCTTCAGGGATGGACTGACGTCGCCCCGCTGGCCATCACGTACGACACGATCGGTAGCTACACGGACAACGCCGCCTCCCCCGAAAAGAAATTCTACCAAATCGTCCGGTCCACCTCACCGTAATCCGGCGCAGACGACCGGCCTTCAGAACCCCCACCCGCCTTCCAACGCGTAGGCGAGGTGGGGGTAGAAGAGCAGCGGCTCCAGCAGAAAGGAGTCATGCCCTTTCTCGGAATGGACGGTGATATGGGTGTTAGGAACCTGGTTGTCGGTCAGAATTTTCTCCAGGGCGGCCTGTTCGGCGGGGTAGAAACAGACATCACTGTCGATGCTGAAAATGAGGTAGCGTTGGTCGCGGCAGCGAATGAACAACTCCTCATGACTTTCCACTTCGGCCTCGCGGAGGAGATCGAACCACTGCCAGGCATCGAGAATGCGTAGGTAGGTGTTGGCATCGAAGCGTTTTACGAATTTCCGCCCCTGATGCAGCATGTAGCTCTCCACCCCATTGCGCAGTTCATACCAGGAAAGGTTGTCCTCCTGATTGCGAATCTGACTCTGGGCGCGCTGTTCCAGCGTGTGCAGGGAGACAAAGGTCTTGTGGCCGATCATCCGCGCCAGCGCCAAGCCCTGATCCGGGGGCGCATCCGCAGGGTAATTTCCCGAATTGAAATTGGGATCGGATTCGATGGCAAAGATTTGCTCGAAATTCAGGATCCTCTGCGGCATGGCCGTCTGGTAGCCGCTGCCGATACTGATAATGTTTTTCACCCGATCCGGATATCGCGTGGCCAGGCTGAGTGCCATGATGCCGCCCACCGACGATCCCACCACGGCGTGAAGCTTGGTAATGCCAAGATGATCCACCAGCAAAAGCTGCGCATCCACGATGTCGGCGAACCTCAGGGTGGGAAATTTCCCTCCATAGGTTTTTCCAGTGAGCGGATTGATCGAGCTGGGCCCGGTGCTGCCATAACAGCCGCCGAGAAAATTGGCGCAAATCACGAAATACTTATCCGTGTCCAAAGCGCGCCGCGGACCGATAAACAGATCCCACCAGCCCACATGGCACTCACTGGTCCAGCGATCCCCCACCCCCGCCACAGATGTGTTCAATCCGGCAGCATGCTGGCTGCCGGTCAACGCATGGAAGAGCAAAATGGCATTGCTCGCATCCTCGTTCAGCGTGCCGTAGGTCTCATACGCAAGGGTAAATTCGGGCAGCGATTCCTCCGTGCGCAGCACAAAGGGAGCATGATGACGGAAAAACTTGGTGACAGCGGGAAGGGACATGGATCAGCAGGCAGAAATCGTATCGCAACGCCATAAGCCAGTTTCCCAAAGTGTAAAGATCCAACACGAAAAGCCGGGACATCCCGAGGGGAGCCGTGGCCGATTTTCCTGCGAAAGTTAGCTTGGCGGAGCGGACGGGGCTCGAACCCGCGACCTCAGCCGTGACAGGGCTGCGCTCTAACCAACTGAGCTACCGCTCCAAGCTGACTTTCCTCCAGACACGGCAATTGTATCAGGAAGGGCGCCCACACTAATCGTCCCTTCCATCGTGGCAAATGATTTTTGCATCACGAAATGAGGATTTTTCCAACATCCGTGAAGAGGAACCTTCATCGTCGGCAACCGTTCCCCGGCGGGAGGCTTACTTCGCGGCAGGCTTGCGATTCAGAACGTCATCCTTGGTGCTCGCCGCTATCGCCATGACCTGATCGATCAACTCCTTTTTGATTTTCAGCTCCTCAAGGGTCTTTTGAAGATTCTCCGCAACAGCATTAAAATGGGTTTCATTCAGGTTGGGAAGTCCCTCGTGGGCCTCACGCATGTTTTTTCCCGTCCAGGGAACAGGACCGCCAAAAGCTGCGGAGAGAAAGGCTTTTTGCTTTCGGCGCTGCTTGTCCATGTTGATGTCATCGAAGAAATGCTTGATCCGATCATCGGCCAGCACCTTTTTATAAAATAACTCCACCGCGGCATCGATCGCTGCCTTGCCCCCCAATTGGCTGTAGAGACTCTTTTCTCGGGCTTCGTTGAATTTTTTGCGGCACTCATCGGAGGCGAAAGCATAGGTCTTTTCCTCATAAACAACCGTGATCTTCGGATCGACAGGTTTTCCGCTGATGGGACAGATTTTGTTAATTTCTCCGTTCACGGCGGCAGGTGCCGGTTCGGCTGCCAGCCTCGAATTTGAAAATTGGAAAAGAGCAAGGCCAATCGTGGCGACCAAGGGTAGCAGGGTTCTCATGCAGTAATGATGGGGTAGGGTGATTTGGGTTCAGGAACCGGACGGAAAGGTGCTTCCGTCCGAAAGTTATAAGATGCATTATGAATGCATCTTTATCGGAGTGGAAATTTATTCTGCATACACAACTGCGGTTCCCTGAGCTAGGTTGCCCAGCCAGCCATTCTCGCAAACCAACTCCGTGACCCAAACATGAACCTCAGCCTCTTCAGTGATTACTCGCTTCGTGTGCTCATGTTTGCCGCTCTTAAAGGGGAAGCTTTTGTTCTGGATGAGGTCACTGCGGCCTACGGTATCTCCCGCAACCACCTCGCCAAGGTGGTCCATAATCTTGGCAAGCTCGGGTACCTCGATACCCAACGAGGCCGCGGCGGCGGCATTCAGCTGGCAATTTCTCCCGATCAAATTCAAATTGGCAAACTCGTTCGTCAGACGGAATCCCGGTCCGTTCTCCTGGAATGCTTCGATCCCGCCACCAATACCTGCCCCCTCATCCGTTGTTGTTCCCTCAAAGGGTTTCTTTCGGAGGCGATGAGCGCCTTCTATGCCAGTCTGGACCGCCACACCCTTCGGGACCTTGTCAGCGGTCCTTTGGCAACATTGGCGACTGCTAAATTGTTCACTTCGAAAGCGAAGTCATGACCATCCCGTGCCTTCCAATTGAAGTCCATCGGAGTGCATGCGCCATCGACAATTTGGGTGCATCTTGCCGGAATTTCCCAACCCCCGTTCGCTGGGAAAGCAACGACGTTATCCGTTAACGGCAAGCCCGTCCTTGATGAGATCATCCTCCGGATGAAAATCCGCCGCATGGTAACTGCTGCGCACCAGCGGCCCGGAAGCCACATGGCGGAACCCCTTGCCTTCGGCGACCGTTTTCCACCATTCGAATTTTTCAGGAAGGATGTATTCCACGACCGGTAGATGTTTGGGACTCGGACGCAGGTATTGGCCGAGGGTGAGAACAGTTACGCCATGGGCGCGCAGATCGTCCAGAGCCTGCATCAATTCCTCATCCGTCTCCCCCAGACCAAGCATCAGACCGCTCTTGGTCGCCACCCGGCCCGGGGACATTTCCGCCGCCCGGCGCAGCACGTGCAGACTGCGGCGGTAAACCGCCCGGCTGCGCACAAGTGGAGTCAGCCGCTCGACGGTTTCCAGATTGTGATTAAAAATATGCGGCCGGGCATTCATCACCAACTGCAGCGCGTCATCCTTGCCGTTGAAATCAGGCACGAGAATTTCAATCGTAATACCGGGATTTTCCAATCTCACCGCCTCGACGGTCCGGGCAAAGTGCTCCGCGCCACCGTCCGGCAAATCATCCCGCGCCACGGCAGTGATCACCACGTGGTTGAGGCCCATGCGTTTGGTGGCGGTGGCGACGCGCTGCGGTTCGTCCACCTCCAGGGCAAAGGGTTTGGCCGTTTTCACAGCGCAGAATCCACAGGCCCGCGTGCACCGGTCCCCGGCGATCATAAACGTCGCTGTCCCCTGGCTCCAGCATTCCCATCGGTTCGGGCACTGTGCCTCCTCGCAGACCGTGTGCAGCTTCAGGTCCGCCACCAGAGCCTTGGTGGACCAGAAGACGGGATTGCTCGGCAATCGCACCTTGATCCAGGGCGGCTTTTTTTCCAGATGCAGGGAGGCGTCGATCTTGGGCATGATGGAAATGAATTTAAAACTACACCATGCCGAGCTGCATTCTGCCGGCTTCCGAGATCATGTCCTGATGCCACATCGGCTCCCAGACGATCTCCACACGCGCATCATCGACCCCTGGCACCGACATAATTTTCCCCTGCGCATCCGCCGCAATGGTCGGGCCCATGCCGCAGCCGGGTGCCGTCAGCGTCATCTTCATTTTGACGACCGCCTGTCCATCCTCCGGTTCCACCACACAATCATAGACGAGGCCAAGGTCCACGATGTTGACGGGGATTTCAGGATCAAAAACGCTCTTCAATTGCTTCCAGATCGCCGCCTCCAACTCCGGCCCGGTCAGGCGTTCGCCAGTTTGTTCGTTCTGAGCTCCGGTGGCTTTATCCAACCCCAGGGCATCCGCATTCTTGGCGGAAATGCGCGCCAGACCCTGCTCGGTCGCCACCGTGTAGGATCCCCCCAGGCTCTGCGTGATGATCACCTTCGTCCCCACCGGAAGGTGGACGGTATCCCCGCTGGGAATCTGGATGGCCTCGACGTCGCGAATCAATTCAATATCATTTGTCATGCCCGGACGATGGACCGCGCAGGGAGGCTGGCAACGGGGAATTTCTGCCATCGTCAGCCTGCTGCTGACAATTACGAACCCGCCTAGCTGTCCAGATCATCCTCCACCGCTGAAACGGCCGGGGCCGCATCGGTGAGGATTCTTCGGGCCTGGAGCGTGTCCATGGCGATCTGTGCCTTCAGTTCCTCCAGACTGCCGAGGCGCATTTCCTCGCGGAGGCGCTGGACAAATTTTACTTCAAGTTCACGTCCGTAGATGTCCTGGTCAAAATCCAACAGGTGGACCTCAAGGATGCGCTCGCGCTCTCCGTCGGTGACTGTGGGACGGTATCCAAGATTGGCGACGGCGGGCAGGAAGGTATCGTCGAGTCGGGCGCGCACAGCATACACGCCGACTGGGGGGAGTTGCTCTGCCAGGTGGGCGAGGTTGGCGGTGGGAAAACCGATTTTGCGCCCAAGTTGACGCCCCTTGACCACCGTGCCCAGCACGGAATAGGAGCGACCAAGCAAATTTTGCACTGCTAAAAAATCACCCTCCTCCACTTCGTGGCGAATGCGGGTGCTGCTGATGGGTTCATCGCCATGACAGACGCGCGGGGCTCCGTTGACCATGAATCCAAGGCGGGCACCCAGCTCCTGCAGAGTGGCCAGGGTTCCCTGACGACCCCGGCCAAAGGCCCAGTCGGATCCGACGTTGACACTGCCCAGCGGCTGGCTGTTCTCCCGCAGCAATTCCACAAACTGTTCCGCGGTATTGGCCGCAAACTCCCTGGTAAACGGGATTTCAAGCAAATGCATGACCCCCAGTCGCGCAAGGATGATTTCCCGGTGCCGGGTGGATGTCAGCAGACTCGGCGCATGCTCCGGCCGCACCACCCGGATGGGATGCGGATCAAACGTCACGACGACCGCGGTGCCCCCATGCTGGATGGCGGCATCCTGGGCCTGACGGATGACTTCCTGATGCCCCAGATGCACACCATCGAAGACTCCTATGGCCAGATGCAGTGGACCGGGAATAGAACGTAAATCAGTGAGACTGTGGTGCGTTTGCATGGCGGCAATGATGGGCGGCTAGGCACCGCGCAATTTGGACACATCCCGCAGCGTCAACATGCGGCTCATGACTTCCTCCCGCGTGGCGGTTTTCAAAGTCTGGAAATCAATGTTTCCCTCCACGGTGAATTTCCCACTGCGGGTGCGGCGGAGTTCCTGTAGGTGCGCTCCGCATCCAAGTACCGCCCCGATGTCATGAGCGTAGGTGCGGACATAGAATCCCTTGCTGCAAACGACCCGGAAACTGATGTCCGGGAGAGCGATTTCCTTGATTTCATAATGGAAAACCGTGACGAGCCGCAGCTCGCGCTCCACGGTCTTGCCTTCGCGGGCGAGCTTATAGAGGGGAACGCCGTCCTTTTTGATGGCGCTGACCATGGGCGGCATTTGATGGAAATCACCTTTGAACTGGTCAAAGGCAGCGACGATTTGCTCGCGGGTCAACTCAGGCACAGGCTTGGTCTCCAGCACTTCACCCTGGCGGTCCTGGGTGCTGGTGGTGGATCCCAGACGGATGATGCCCTCGTATTCCTTTTCCTCGGCCATCAGGAGATCCTGGATTTTGGTGGCACGACCGATCACGAGAATGAGCAGACCGGTGGCCATGGGATCAAGGGTTCCACAATGGCCGATCTTGCGTTCATTGAGACTGCGGCGTGCGACGGCCACCACATCGTGGGAGGTCATGTCCTGGCCTTTGTCAACGAGGAGGACTCCGTCAATGAATTCCTGCTGGGGGGAGTGTTTGTATTGCTTCATTCAGGGCTGCGAAAATGGTGGTTTGAACTTCAGAAAGGGGTCCTCGCATGCGAATGCCCGCGGCCAAGGCATGGCCACCGCCACCGAATTGCGCGGCGAGATGACCAACGTCGATGCGTTTGTCCTTGGAACGCAGGCTGAGGCGAATCTTGCCATCAGCCATTTCTTCAAAATAGACGGCGACGATGACGCCCTGGATCGCCCGCAGGGTGTCGATCAATCCCTCGGAATCCTCCGGCGCGATCCCGACCTGCCGGGCCAGGTCCTGCGTGAGCGCCCAGGAGGCGACGCGTCCTCCGTGCGTGATCTGCATGACATTGAGCAGGCCCCGCAGAAGTTCGATGCGGCGCAGGGGGAAATTTTCGTAGGTTTCCTGCGACAAACGCGAGACATTGACACCCAGCTTCATCAGGGCGGCGCCGATTTCGTAGGTGTGGGCGGTGACGCTGTCGTATTGAAAGGACCCGGTGTCGGTGCTGATCGCGACGTAGAGGTTGTCGCCAATTTCGCGCGTCAGTGGCAGTCCCTGCGAACTGAGGAAATCATAAAGAATCTGTCCGGTGGCCGGGCTGCCAGCATCGATGTAATGGATGTCGCCGTAGCCTTCGTTGCTGCGATGGTGGTCGATATTGATCCAGAGGCGGTTCGCCCCCGCGACCATTTCCAGGCACTTGCTGCCGAGCCGGTCGCAGTTGGCGCAGTCGACGGCGACGATCACTTCCACGTCCAGGGGCGTGGTGGGTTGCTTGATGCGCTCGGTGCCGGGGAGAAAAGCGAGGCTGCCGGGCACGTCGTCTTCGTTGAGCATGTGCACCGTCTTTCCAAGGGCCTCCAGCGCGAGTCCGACGGCCAGAGTGCTGCCGATGGCATCGCCATCCGGCCGATAATGGCTGAGGACCGCGAAGCGCTGATGGTCGCGAAGTTTGGCCGCCATTTCAGCCAGGGAGGAATTGGTGCGTGGGCCCGTCATGCTAGTCTTCCTCCTCCGTGATGGCCGCGGGATCCGCGAGCGTCTTCCAAGCATCCGGCCCAATCTGAGCATCGATGTCCTCCATGATCCGCGTAATCCGCACTCCGCGCTCGATGCTGTTGTCGAGTTTGAAATCCAGCAGCGGCGTCTGACGCAGGGTGATGCGTCCCATGAGCCTGGATTGAAGCATGGAGCGTTTCTCCTGCAATTTTTCGACCGCCTTCTCCGCCGCATTTTCCTTGCCGATCACCCCGACGTACACATGGCAATGACGGAGGTCCGGAGTGATGTCCACGCTGTTGATCGTCACGAGCGAGCCGGGAAATTCAATATCGCGCTGGATGATGGTGCTCAACTCGCGCTGAATGAGTTCGTTGACTCGGGCTAGGCGGTTTTTCATGGATGAAGGGAGTGAGGGAGGGGGCGGAGTGCGAGAGTGAGGACTTTGCAATGAAAGAGCCTGACTTTTCCTACTCTCTCATTTCCTTACCCACCATGCATCAAAGCGTCTGGGGGATTTTCTCCAATTCGTAACATTCGATGAGATCGTTCTCCTCGTAGTCGTTGAAATCGCCTAGTTTGATCCCGCATTCCAGTCCGTTGCGGACTTCGGTGACATCCTCCGTGAAGCGCCGCAGGGTGTGGAATCCACCATCGTAAACCGGGATCCGGTCCTTGCCGCGGAGGACGCGGGCGCGAGCGGAGCGGAGGATTTTGCCACTCTGCACCACACAACCACCGATGCGGCCCTTGTGAACTTTGAAAATCTGCTTAACGAGCGCGAAGCCAAGGTTTTTCTCGCGGGCAATGGGATCAAGCCGGCCCAGCATCGCCAGTTTCACCTGATCGAATAGTTCGTAGATGACGGAGAAGAGTTTCACTTCGACGCCTTCGGCCCGTGCGACTTTGACAGCCTTGCTCTCCAGCTTCGTGGAGAATCCAATGAGGATCGCCTCGGAGGCACTGGCGAGCAGGACATCATTTTCGGTGATCGGGCCGACGCCGCTGAGAAGAATCTCGAGATCGATCTTGTCGGATTTGATTTCCTTCAACTGACCGGTGATGGCTTCCAGCGATCCCTGAACATCCGTCTTGAGAATGATGCGCAGGGCCTTGCGGGCGCCATCCTCCATCTGTTGAAACAGGCTTTCGAGGGAAACTCGGCGGGGGGCCGAGAGCTTCTCCATGCGCTGCTCGCTGGTCCGCTGCTCGCTGAGGCGCTTGGCCTCGCGGTCTTCCATGACGATCAGTTCATCGCCAACATTCGGCAGGGCACTGAAACCGATGACTTCCACCGGGATGGCCGGGCCGGCCTCCTTGATGGCTTGTCCTCGGTCATCGAGCATGCTCTTGACCTTGCCGTAGAGCGGTCCGCAAATGAAACTGTCTCCATTGCGAAGCGTTCCGGAACGGGGAATGACGGTGGCGCTGGGACCCTTGCCAGGCTCCACGCGTGATTCCACAATGATCCCGCGGCAGGGTGCCTTGGGGTTGGCCTTGAGTTCGAGGACTTCGGCTTCAAGCAACGCGGATTCCAAAAGTTTATCGATGCCCGTGCCCTTGGTGGCGGAGACGGGAATGACGGGAGTGGTTCCTCCCCAGGCTTCCGGGCTCAGTCCCTGTTCCTGCAACTGGGCCATGAGGCGGTCCGGATTGGCAGAGGGAAGGTCCATTTTATTCATGGCCACCACGATGGTAACGTTCGCGGCCTTGGCGTGCGCAATGGATTCCAGGGATTGCGGCATCAGCCCGTCATCCGCGGCGACCACCAAAATGACAATGTCCGTGAGACCTGCACCCCGGGAGCGCATGGCAGTAAAGGCCGCGTGACCGGGTGTGTCGAGAAAAGTAACGTTCTGGCCGTTATGCTCGACGCTGTAGGCACCAAGATGCTGGGTGATCCCGCCGGCTTCGCCCGAGGCAACGCGCGATTTGCGAATGGCATCCAGCAGGCTCGTTTTACCGTGGTCCACGTGTCCCATGACCGTGATGATCGGGGGCCGCGGCTGCAACTGATCCTCCTCCACGGGCGGGGGCGGGGGCGGCATGGCGATGGTGGCCTCCTCTTTGTGCACTCCTTCACCCTTCTGGCGCTTCTCGCGTTCGAAGGTGAAACCGTGTTTTTCAGCAATCTTGACCGCCACATCGGACTCGATCGACTGCGTTTGATTGACGAATATATCCATCGCCATCAGATCGGCCACGAGCTTGAACGGCTTGAGTCCCATCTTTTCCGCCAGATCCCGCACAATGATCGGTGGCTTGAGATGAATCACCTTGGGATCGCTGGCTTCCTCCTCCGCCACAACCACCGTTTCCTCGGCGACCGGAGCGGCGGGTTCGGAGATTTCGGAGGGACTTTGGGTTTTATGGAAAATGGCGGTCAGCGATGCCTTGTTGGCTTCGATGCGCTCGTCCTTTTCCTGAAGGAGTCGGGAAATGGCGGGGAGATTCTTCTTTTCCTCCGCCTCCTGCCGCTTGGCTTCGCGCTGCCGGATGCGATCCGCCTTGATGGCGTCGGTATCGAAGAGCGATAGGGCGTTAAGCTTTTGCTCGTCGAGTTTGGACGGGCCTGGATCGACCGGCGGGGGGGGCGGTGGGGGGGCGTTGACTTTGTTGCGCCGGCTGCCAATTCTGGGCACTTCCACGGCAGGCTCGGTCCTTTTGGCGCGGGGCTTTTCCTCCAGCAGGTCCAGGGCTCCGTCCTTGCGGAGTTCGGTGATGGTGGATTTTCGGCTGGAGGATTTGGCGGGCGGGGTTTCGGCTTCCCGCTCCGTTATTTCATCTTGATCTGACAACAGGGAACCGGCCTTCTTGCGCGCTGGTTTGGCAGAAGGTGATTCGGATTTGGAGGTGGGACTTTTTGGTTTTGCGGGCATGCAATATGGATTCTGCGCTCATAGCTAGAGTGCTTTAGCGATTGGCGCCGAGGGCGCGAAATTTTTCTTCAGCCTTCTGATGCAGCGCGGCACCCTCCTCGGGCGCAACGTTGAGCATATCGGCCAGATCGTTGCCGTCCGCCTGGGTGGCGACGGCTTCCAAGGTCAGGAGTCCGCCCTTGACGATGCTTTCGGCAACTTCAGGGTCGATCTCGAGTTGTTCAGCCAGCAATTTGGCCGCACCCTTGACTTTCAATTCAAAGCGTTCGTGATCGGACGCATCCCGCTCGACCTGCACGTCCCAGCCCATGAGCCGGTTGGTGAGGCGGACGTTTTGACCGTTGCGACCGATCGCCTTGGCCAGTTCCTCTTCATTCACACGGACGTGGATGCGCTTGTTGGCGGGATCCAGAGTGATCTTGTCATCGGCGATGGTGGCGGGCTTCAGGGCGTCCTTGAGGAATTCCTTCACGTCATCACTCCAGCGGATGATGTCCACCTTTTCATTGTTGAGCTCGCGGACGATGTTTTTTACGCGGGCTCCGCGATGACCAACACAGGCTCCCACCGGATCCATTTTCGAGTCAGGACTATACACCGCAAGTTTGGTGCGGTATCCGGCCTCCCGGGCGATGGCACGGATCTGGACCGAATGGTCACCGATTTCACTGACTTCGTTTTCGAAGAGTCGGCGGACAAAATTAGGGTGGCTGCGCGAGAGGATGATTTCCGGGCCGCGCACGCCATTTTCCACAGCGACGACATAAGCGCGCACTTTGTCGCCCACGTTGTAGTCCTCGGTGGCGACGCGCTCCTTCTTCGGCATGATGGCTTCAAATTTCCCGAGATCGACGATGACGTCGCTCTTGTCGAAGCGGCGGACGGTGCCCACGACGATGTCCCCCGCCCGATCCTTGAACTCGTCATACATCATGGATTTCTCCTCCTGACGGATGCGCTGCATCATGGCCTGCTTGGCGGTCTGGGCTGCAATGCGGCCAAATCCCTTCGGGGTGACCTCAACATCGATCTCGTCTCCGATCACGGAGCCCGGCTTGATGCGGTTGGCCATGGCGAGACTGATCTCGTCGTAGGGCTGGGTCACGTTCTCCACGGCGACAAGTTTGGCGATGAGCTTGATATTGCCCTTCACGGGGTCAATATCCACCCGCAATTCCCGGGCTGGTCCCACGCTTTTTTTGGACGCAGTCAGCAATGCGCCAGAGATGGCCTCAACCAGTTTGCTCCGGTTGATTCCCTTCTCACGTTCATAATAATCGAATAATGCGATTAACTCACTCGTCATAAATAAATTCCCTCTAGAATGAAAAAGAGCGGGAATTACTTCCCACCCTCGTCAAGGGGGCGGAGTATAGGGAGCATCCTCGGTGCGTCAAGGGAGGATTGTGCAAAACGTCGGTTCAGTCGCTCTAATTTTCATAGCGAACTCATCGGAACATCCACCAATTGAGGGACCACGATTGCAAGTTTCTCTTTAATATACCAAACGGAACCCCGCAGGGCACCTTCTCGGCTTCCGGAATCAAGTCCGCCGATTGGGTCCCACTTCATGCAGAACTCGCATCACAAACCACCACTACTCCTGCCAAATATTCAAGATGCGAAATGCTCATCCCTGGCTTAGTATCTGCCATTGTTCACCAATTTACTCTCCGACAAACGCCGTGCGGGGCCAATGGCGCACAGATGAGCGACCTTTTCGGCCCCCGCATCAGTCGAGGGGGTGTAATTTTTCCGGAACGAAGCCTTTCGTTTTTGCAGTTTTTTCAAAAAAGTGAGATTCCCGCTTGATAATTCTTTACTTTTGATGATAAGGTGAGAGGTTAATAGACCCAAACAGCCACCCGAATTATGATTTTTACAAAAAAAACTGCGCGCAGAAGTTAATTGTCCTTGCAACTATCGAATTCTATAGGTTATTACAATTATGAAAAATTTCAATTCAGTCAGCCCTGCTCACTGATACCAGCCATCACAATCCAAACACGCACTCCCGATTTTACCATGAATACAACTGAAGACCCAAAACAAACCATCCGCAAGGACGCCAGTCGACTCGCTGATTTCATCATGTTCACTCAGAGGTCGTTCCTCCTTAATCTCTCGAAAGAGTTGAATAAAGGAAATGTCTCCTTCCCCCAATTCTTCCTGCTTGGATACCTGGCCAATGAGGATTTCCTCACGATGACTGACATTTCCAAGAAAATGGGTCATTCCACCGCAGCCGCCACCGGCCTCGTGGACCGTCTGGAGAAACTGGGTTACGTGCAGCGCCTGCACGCTCAGGATGACCGCCGCAAGGTCATGGTCCAGATCACCCGCAAAGGTATCGACCTCGTCGAACGCATCCGCGAGGAGATTGTGACGAGCCTGGTGGACCTCATGGAAGATTTGGACAAGGAGGACCAGGAAGCCCTCCTGCGCACTTACAGCAAAATTTCCTCCCGGGTATAGTGCGACAGCGGCCAGCGCCGCAGTTTCATCACTCTCAAAAGCGGCTTCCTCATCGAAGCCGCTTTTTCATACATCGGTAGTGCCGTGGAAATGCACGGTGAGCAGGGGGCGTCGAAAGGCAGATGGTCCTCAGAATCCTTTGATGCCACCCCCGCCAGGGGAGGATTTGCCGTCTGTCTGAGACTTCGCCGGCTCGTTCAGCTCATTTGTGACGTTCCTTGACGGGAGTTTGGCGGGAGGATTAGCGAGCGTGGCAAGGCGATAGGCATTGAGAAAGTCCGTCATGGCAGCAGAGAAAATTTCCACCACCCTCACCTCACCCAATCGGTAGATGCAGGCCTCGCGTTGCTTGTCATCGGTCACATAATAGGAGCGATCAGTGATGGACTGGGGGGACTGCCAGGTGGATTTTCCACCGCTTTTCCCTACCAAATCCTTGGCGTCATCATCGCTGATCGCAGGACTGCTGATTCTCAGGTAGGCGGCCTTGCCCTCGATAAACTCAATTTTCATGAGGATGGTCTTGATCTTGCCTCCACTATCGATGGTGCGTTTGAAGAGGTAACACAATTCACCCTCCCGGCCACAGATCGACGGCAGACTGCCATAGGATGGTCCGTAACGCTCGACGCATTCGTCCATGGTCTCGCCGATCCTAGCCCGGGCCGGCGTCTGACAAAATACAAGCACACCAAACAGACTTAACAAGGGCACCAAACAAGAGGGACGGAGGGACATGGGTATTGCAGGAAAAGAGGAGTTGGAGGGATCGGTTGCCCACAGGTAAACGCATTTGTGCAGGCGGCAAGCACCCGGGTAAATAAAAAGCAAATTGCCCGGGGACGGGAATTGACAGGCATAGGATTTCTCCCTAGGATCAGCCTCTCCAAGCCTATTTTGCCTGTCGCATGAAATCCGCCTCTGAAAAGTCTTCCAGTGGGGCAACGTTCTCTGTTGTCTGCGGAATCCTCGTGGCTGTGGCCCTCCTGCAGGCCGCGCTGGGACTCTGGGGATGGCAAAAGCAGCTCGCCTCCCGGGAGGCCTCACTGCCCGTGAATTCTGGTCCGACGCCCCAGGCCCCCATGGTCGCGGCACAATCGGTGTCCACGCCCGCTCAAGTCACTCCACCCGCCGGTGCCAAGGAAGTGGCTGACGTCTCCAATCCCACCCCTCCTGTCAAAATTTCCCCGCCCGTCAGGACAGTCGAGAACCCCCGGCCATTCGCCAAAACTCTCGACGTCAAGATCACCGATGAGTCCATCCTTGAACTGCTCGATCAAGGGACCGCCGCCCGTGAGAAGGGCGACATGCAGACCGCCCTGGAGGCCTTCCGCGCCGCCTGGCTCAAACAGCCGGATCACCCAAAGCTCATTTACCAACTGGCCCGCACCATGGACAAAATGGGCCTCGAATCCAAAGCCCAGCCGCATTGGAACACGCTGATCAAACTCGGTCGCGCAGCCGGCGATTTTTACCACCTGGCCGAACTGCAAATCAAACAAAATGGCATTGCCACCCCTGAACCCAGCGAGGTGGAGAAATCCGAGGATAAGATTGCCATTACTGATCTGCGAATCGAAAAGGTTCCGGGGGTTTACTCGGGTCAGAAAAAATTGCTGTCGTTCACGCTGAAAAAAATCGCCCCCGAACCGATTCCGAGCGATTCCATCCTCGCAGGCATCCATTTTTTTGATCTGGTAAATGGCACCCGTATTGCCCGGACCGTCGCCACCGTGCAGGCGCAGAAAATCAGCGCACCGGAAGATTGGACGGAAAGAGGGCTCGAACGTTGGGAGGTCCTCTGGGACCTGGCCGAAATGACCCCGGCCGACATCGTGCAGTATGGGCAGTGCAAATATTACGGCTTCGCACTTAAAATATTTCTCACCGATCCAGACAAACCCCAGGAAATGGGACTCCTCCAGGATATGGTGGCGGAACCCGCTGAGTTGAAGGGGTTCGCCAATGACATGCCCGTGCCGGTGCCTCCGACCGCTGATACTGAAGCGGCGGATGCCATGCTCTTCCCCAAGTGACAGAAGCCTTCCCCTGTGCCTGATCCAGCCTCCCAACGCATGGTAGTCCTCCTCGCTACCGAGGATGCCGTCCTGCGCAAACAACTGGCCGCAGCCTTGCGCAGCCAGCCTTCGTTCGAAGTTCTGGAAGCACCTGATCTTGACGAGGTGGAGCGGCTGGGATCGGAAGCTGATTCCCTCGACCTCCTCCTCTGCGCACGGCATTTCACCGCGACCGATGGGGCCGCCGTGCAGGAGGCGATGGTCAGCAAATTCCCCCAGCTTCGAACGGGGTTTCTGGCCGCTGAGCCCGATCCGGATTTCATCGTGTCCAACGGGGACAGGTGCTTCAGTCCCTCGGCCACCGCCGACGAGGTGCTCGCCTGGGCAAGGCAGACGGACTCTACCGGACCCATAGCGCCCATCCAATCCAGCAAACTGCCCCAACTCCCCGAATCGTTGCTCGGCCTCACGCTCGGAGACTACCGCATTCTGGAGAAACGCCGGGATCTGGACCGATCCCAGAGTTACCGCGCCCGTCAAATTTCCATGCACCGCGATGTAGTTCTGGAGCGCCTCAAACCAGAGTTCCAGCACGAGCCCAGCGCCAAGCGCCAGTTCCGTGCCCTCGTTCGTTCCATGGCCAAAGTGGCACATCCATCGATCGCCACCGTCTATGAGGCGCAGGAAACCGCCGAGGGCGAAATCTTTTACACGCGGGAATTCGTCCAGGGCAATTCCCTTCCCGAACTCGTTTCCGCAGGTGTCCAGTTGTCGCAGGAGGAAGCCCTGCAACTCCTGCTCGCCACCGGAGAAGGCATGCAGTTCTATGCCAGCCGCAATCTGCCCCGCTCGACCATCCAACCGAGGCACATTTTCCAGGGCAGCGATGGCCTGCCCAGACTGGCCAATATTGCGTCCATTCCAGAGGCTGCCAGTGTCAACGAGGCTGCCGAGTTGGCGGAGGTCGCGCGCGGCATTCAACCCCTTTGCAAGCTCACTGCCAACGGCCGCGAAACCGAAATCGCCAACCTGCTCATCCGAATGAAAGGCCGCGGCACGCACCCCATCCAGACCTGGGAAGCCCTCGTGCGCAATGTCCGCAAAACCCTCCAGCACGTCGTCAAACTCCGCTCGACTCAGACCAGTCCGGCCAGTCACGATGTCTCGTTCGCCTCCTCCCCCTCGAAACGCAGTCTGGTGCCACTCACGCTCCTGGCTCTGGGCGCTGGAATTGTGGCCACGGCCATTGCCATGCTTTATCCCATTCTGAAAAAGCCCGCCGTGCGAAAGCTCGACACGCAGATCAGGGTTCCCGCCGGGCCTTTTATCTTTGGAACGGATGAAAAGCTTCAACTCCCCGATTTCTGGATCGACAAATATGAGGTGACCATTGCCCAGTATGCAGAATTCCTCGCGGCAGTTGCGCCCGCCGATCACCGTTTCGATCATCCCAATCAGCCCCCCACCAAGCTCAGCCACGCCCCCCTGAATTGGGATGAGTTCTACCGGGCCGCCCAGGAGGGCGCCAAATTCAAGGGCCATCCCATCTCCCTGAACACGCCCGTGCTCTATGCCGACTGGTGGGACGCTTATGCCTACGCTCACTGGCGGGGACGCCGCCTCCCCACGGATCAGGAATGGGAAAAGGCCGCGCGCGGTTCCAATGGGTCCACCTATCCCTGGGGCGCCGCTGCCGAACCGGCCAGAGCCAATACTGGCGAGGATTTCTCGGCGACTCCGGAGGGCGGCGGTACCATCGATGGTTTTGCCTCCTGGTGCGACGTCGATGCCAAGCCTGAAGAAATCAGCACAGAGGGGGTTTGCGGATTGGCGGGAAATGTGTCAGAGTGGACGGACACTTGGGGACAACACCCCGACTTGCCCGATCAACAATCCCCCATTTACCGCGGGGGAAATTTCAATCTCAAGCACGCCCCCGTCAGCGAACAACGCTGGACCTCCAAGTCCCCGGACCTCGCCCAGCCTTTCCTCGGATTCCGCACCGCCAGTGACCAGCCACCTCCCCCTTAATTCCACCCCACCCTATGAAGCGTCTTCTCACTGCCCTCCTCACACTCGCCGCCCCGGGTCTGCTGCATGCCCAACTCTCCGTCTCCATGAAATTGGAACGCACAAATTTCGTAAAGCACGAATCCATTGTCGCCATCGTCAGCGTCCGCAACCTCGCCGGGAAGGATGTCGTGCTCGGGGGCCCCGGCGAATTAGGCTGGTTGCAAATTGACCTGCAGCGATCCGACGGAACCACCCTGCTCCCCGCCGCCGGCGCCCCCAAGGCTGAATCCACCGTGATCAAGGACGGCAAGACGCTGACCCGCCGGATCAACCTCACCAATTTTTTCCTGCTTACTGACCCGGGCACCTATCTCGTCAACTGCCAGGTCTATTTCCCGCCGCTGCAACGGTGGCTGGGAGCGGAACACAAATCCGTCTTTCGTGTTTCCACCCCTCGTCCAGCCTTCTGGGAACGCACCGTCGGCGTCCCGGCCTCCCATCCCTCGGCTGGCCGCTACCGCCACTACAAACTCTTCACCGGCAAAACCAGCACCATCACTCCCGGCGGAAACTCGGATGTGCAATACATCTACCTCAGCCTGACCGATGAAGAAACCGGCGACAACATCACCACCTTCCCGCTCGGTGAACTCCTCAGCTATCGCGACCCCCAGGCCACTACCGACCGCAATGGCAACATTTGCGTGCTCTACATGACAGCACCGCAGCTCTTTCAATACATGGTTCTGGACGTGGACGGCGCTGTCATTGAGGAGAAGGCTTACAAAGGACTTCCCAATTCCTCACCCCAACTGATGCAGTCCCAATCCGGAAACGTGGCCGTGCGAGGCGGAGTGCTCTTTGACCGCATCGCGGAAAGCGACACCCAGCGCGAGCAAAAGAAAACGCTCCGCTCTCTGTCGGACCGGCCCAACCCCTGAGAGATCAGGAGTTCCCCGCCGTCACTTTCAGTCGCTCGGAATGCTTCTCCATGTGATCGAGGGTCTTCATGGCCACCCGGTCCCTCTTTAATTCCCGTCGGGCCTCCTCCAGCGTGGCACTAGCTGCTTCCGCTCCATACGCCTCGCTCCGCAGCGCGATCAATCGCATCCACACTTCCAGATTGCGCGGGTAATAATCCAGCAGACGCAAATATTCCCGTTCCGCAGCCTCCGGGCCCTCGCGCTGCTCCAATCGGTCCGCGATGGCCAGATCCAGCGGCGGTTTGCGTTTATCAGGAAGCAGTCCAAAGACAGCGTCGATCCAACGGGTGAATGGGAAGGTGAAACTATCCAGGTAAGCCATCGAGAAAAAGATTCCCGCCGCGATCAACATCGCCGCCGCCAGAACTCCATATCCAAACCCGCCGGCAATGTTTCCCCCGGTGCCGGAGGCCTTTTGGACAAACATCCACGCCATCGCAACCAACGCCAGACAACATCCCGTCAGGATCAACCGCTTCGGTGTCATGCATCACGTCCCTTCATTAGGGAAGAGTATTTCCGGATATCGCCCGTTTGTCAGGCGGGAATTGTTGTCCTACTCCCGACTCCCCGGCGTAATCTTCAAGTCCACAACCTTGTCACCACGTTTGACGGAAAGTGTTGTCTCCTCGCCAATTTTTAGCGCGGCCATCGTGTCGGTGTATTCGTATATGTTCTTAATGTCCTTGCCGGCCAGTTTCACAATGATGTCCCCGGCTTTGAGCCCTGCCTTGGCGGCCGGGCCGACGGGGGAGACCCCGCTGAGTTTCACTCCCTCCACATCGGCCTGGGCATAGTCCGGAATCGTTCCCAGGTAGGCCCGAAAGCCTCTCCCGGTGGTTTCATTCGGTTTCTTTTGCGCCACATATTTGGGAACTTCTGTCCCCGAGGCCAGATCCCTGACCAGCAGTGCCGTGAGTTTGGCAATCCTCGCCGCGTCCTCATAGTTGATCTTCTCCGCAGTATCCGTTGGCTTGTGGTAGTCTTCATGGGAACCCGTGAAAAGATTAAAGATGGGCACACCACGCAGATAAAAAGTCGTGGCATCCGTGGGCAGGAAACAATCCTGCTGAGCCTGTACACTCAGACCCACCACAATGTTGCGTTTCTCCAACGCAGGACCCCAGTAATCACTGGAGCCCAACCCCTGAATGACGACGCTTTGTTTCATCCGGCCGATCATGTCGAGGTTGAAATTGGCGCAGAAAACATCCCCCAGCGGAGCATTTTCATCGCCCTTGCCTTCGCGCGCAAAGTTCCGTGCATAGGCAGAGGATCCCAACAAACCAAGCTCCTCTCCAGACCAGGCGGCGAAAACCACGGGGCGTGTCAGGGTGAGTTTGCCAGCCTTGGTTTGCGCGGTGATGGATTGGGCGATTTCCAGCATTCCCGCCACGCCGGAGGCGTTGTCATCGGCACCGTGATGGATGTCGGCCTTGTTCGTATTTTCCGCTCGTGAATCATTACCACCCGCCACATTTCCCAAATGATCCACATGCGCTCCCACCAGCACGGCAGGTGCATTCCCTGCGCAGGGAAGCTTGGCAACCACATTGCGCCCGGTGCGTTTTTCCTGATGAATGTCAATATTTCCTCCCAACTCCAGGCCCGGAATCGGAAAACCCGGCATGATTTCTCCCTTGTCCAATGCCGTATGCAGCACGGTGAGATCCTTGCCCGCCATTTGCAGCCAGCCCGCCGCCATTTGATCAATCACAGAAATGGCCGCCACTCCGGAGGTGGCCATGGAGGCATCGAAACTCAGCGGCACCAGTTGGGAAACCACTTTCGCCTGCGGACCGCTGACCACGATAATCCCTCGCGCCCCTTTTTCACGCGCCAGCATCGCCTTCCGACGCAGGCTGCTGTAGGGGAAATAGCGCACGCGTTCTGACTGGGAAAGGCCATCGGGAAGATAGCGCAGCACCATCACCCACTTACCCTTCACATCCGTGTGCACATAACTGGAATACTCCGGCGAATCTTTCTCCGCCGGAATTTCCATTCCGTATCCCGCAAACACCACGCCACTTGGTTCCACTTTTCCTATCGTGGAAAAGGCCAGCGGCAACCAGTCGCGCTGCACCTGCGGCGGATCCGCAGGATCATCCGCATTGGACTTCAATTGATTCTCCGCACCCAGGGCCACCCCGGCGGTGAATTCAAAGGGCGCAAAATACGATCCGTGATCACCCGCTGGCACGAGCCCCAGTTTCTTAAACTCCGCCGCAACATATTCCGTCGCCAGTACCTCACCCGGTGTCCCCGTCAACCGACCCTCCAGGGCATCGCTCGCCAGGTATTCCACATGCCGCCGCAGGTCCGCGACGACAATCTCATCCGCTCCGGCAATCGAAACCGTAGGCACATCCTGCGATCCAAGGCCCAACGCAGTGCGCGCCGCGGCGTCATCCCATTTGGCCAGAAAAATCTGCGATGTCTTGTCTGCGGTGCGATTGCTGGTCCAGGTGAGTTGCCTGCCATCGGGCGAGAAACTGGCCAGTCCATCAAAACCCGGCGTGCTGGTCACGCGCAACGGTTCGTGGGAACCCGCGGCATCGACCAGATACAGTTCGAAATTGTCAAACCCATGCTTGTTGGTCGTGAAGATCAGGTAATCGCCACTAGGATGAAAAAATGGCGCCCAACTCATCGCTCCCAATTTCGTAATCTGACGCTGATCGGAACCATCGCGATTCATCGTCCAAATCTCCGCTCGGTCCCCCTCCTCATTAAAGCGGCGCCAGCAAATTTTCCGTCCATCAGCACTGAAAAACGGCCCGCCATCGTAGCCCCGTGCATCTGTCAGGCGACGCACCTCGGAGCCATCTGCCTTCATCGTATAAATGTCCATGAACAGCGACTGGTGCTCGTCGAACAGCTTCTGATCAGCCTCCGGGAGCTTCTCCGAATACGCATGCCGGTTCGACGCAAACACAATCATTTCCCCGTCAGGACTCACCCCACCCTCGGCATCATACCCCAGGGTGTGCGTAAGGTTCACGAGATCGGTGCCATCGAGATTCGCCCGCCACAAATCGTAGTTCTCGTCATAGTCCCATGAATAGCGCTTCTGTTTTCCCTCGGCGCGATCCTTCAACTCCGCCGACTGCTTCTCCACTGCCGCCTTGTCCGCATGGGTGGACGCAAACAGCACATGCTTGCCATCGGGATACAGCCACCCACACGTCGTTTTTCCATCACCCGGCGAAACTCGATTCGTATCCCCCGACTCCATATCCAGCACAAACATCTGGAAAAATGGATTCGCCGGATCCCGTTCACTCTGGAAGATCAGTTTCCGACCATCCTGGGAAAAATACCCCTCTCCCGCTCGTCGCCCTGTAAAGGTCAACTGCCGAACCTGCCCCAGCCAGGGCTCCGCCGCCTCCTGGGCCAGTAATGAAATGGGAACCAGACTGATGATCAATGAACGTAGAAACATGCCCCACCTTAGATCGGAGTGGGCGCTCGGCAACCCCGCACCGGCGGAGGAATTGATCGCCGTCGCAGCAGCCGGCAAATACCTGTAGGAATTTTTAACCTGGATAATGCAATAGAGGAGCGAGAGTGAAGCCCAGCGTGTTCAGAGCAGGGGGTTGACGGGTATGGGACAATCACCGTAATGGTGAACCTTCCAATTGAATATTCTGACAAGCCCGTGACACCTTTTGGCGGCATGGCG